>JAKAJV010000098.1 GCA_021813585.1 Bacteroidota bacterium
CCGCCACGTTTCCCTTTTCCTTCGATAAAACAAATTTAACGGCCTGCGTTATTGTGTTCTCTTCGCCGAAAGGTTTACCTTCATTGGTAATTAGCACCAGCCTGTCAACATCCGGATCAACTACAATCCCCACGTCTGCTTTCGAGCCGGTTACTGCATTCATAGTTTCGGTTAAATTTTCCGGCAGCGGTTCCGGCAGCCTGGGAAAGATGCCCGACTTATCGCAATTTATTTCCGTCACTTCGCATCCGAAATCTCTAAGAAGCTCCGGTATAACATAAACACCGGCGCCGTTAACGCAGTCTACAAGAACTTTAAATCTTCTTTTCCTAATCGAATCTTTATCAATGTATTTTAAATGCAGAACATCATCTACATGCCTTTTCAAACCTTCTTCATATTTAGTCAGCCTGCCAAGCTCATTCCAGCTTTTATAACTGCTCTGGCAAGCCTCCAGCAAATTTAACATTTCAATATTTTCTTCAGGATTCATGAACTGCCCTGTATAGTTTAGCAGCTTTAATGCATTCCATTGGTTGGGATTGTGGCTTGCTGAAATAGCAATACCGCCTTGTGCGGAAAGATTTTTAACCGTGTATTGAACTGTTGGCGTTGGGCAAATGCCAATGTCTATTACGTCCAGCCCCTTTGCAAGCAAAGTTCCGGTAACTATTGACTGGACCATTTCGCCCGATATCCTCGCATCTCTTCCGACAACTACTTTGCCGGATTTTACAAAGTCTGCATAGGCGGAAGAATATTTAACTATAACATTGGGGTCCAAACCATCGCCTACTATTCCTCTAATTCCTGAAATACTAACCATCAATGTTGCCATTTTTTCTCCAGAATATTGTTCGAGAATTGTTCCTTTCCGGATTCAAAGATAAAATAATTTGCATAAAGAAACTTCTCTTTCAATACGATTTCTCTAAACCGCTGCTTCCATCGGCGTAAATAGCTGTGTGCTGTTAAAAATAAAAATCAAAATTTAAGAAAGAGGTTAAACGGCAGGTTAAATACATAAAAATATAATTTCTTAAATAATTATTATAGAGTTTGGTAAAAATAATGGTATTTTATTTTTTCGTTCCGTTGAAATATAAATTGGCATATGTTATATTGACGGGCAAATTAAAAATAAAATGTGGAGGAAAAAAATTTCCTGCATAATTTTTAAAAAAAGGAAGAGGTAGTTAATGGTAAAATTTCGATTACTATTTTTTTCAATTCTTATTTTAGCCCTTTCTTCCCCGCAAATATTTTCCCAGACTTCAGGAAAAATCTCAGGAAAAGTAACTGATAAACAAACGGGTCAGCCGATTCCGTTCGCTAATATTTATGTTGAGGGAACATCCAAAGGCGCTGCTGCCGATGAGAACGGCGATTATTCTATCCTAGACGTATCCCCCGGATTGTATAATGTTTCTGCTTCCGTAGTCGGATACCAAAAGGTGACGGTTGAAAATGTAAGGGTAAATGTAGACTTCACCACAAGACTGAATTTTGAATTGTCTCAGGGTGCTATAAATCTCTCCACCATTGTTATCAAAGGAGAAAGAAATCCGCTGGTAAGACAGGACCTTACAAATCCTACTGTTGCTATTACAACAGAAACCATTCAGGAATTACCGGTAGATCAAATATCCCAGGTTATCGCTCTTCAAGCCGGCGTTGTTAAAGGCAACGACGGTTCGCTACACGTGCGGGGCGGTTACGGCAATGAAATCGCTTTTACACTTAACGGAGTTTCAGTTAACGATCCTTACGGCAACTCCGGCGCTATAGGCATTGCAACTAATGCTGTCCAGGAAGTATCCGTTTCTACCGGAACTTTCAGCGCAGAGTATGGAAATGCTTTGAGCGGTGTAGTTAACTATATTACTAAGGAAGGCGGAAGCGATTATTCGTTCAGCCTGCGGGGATACTCCGGAGATAATTTTACTAATAGAACCTCGCTCTATACTAATGAGATAACTAAAATAGACCCGCTTAACCACTCAAGACTAGAAGGAACTTTCGGCGGTCCTCTGCCTTTCGGCGACAAAGTAAGGTTCTATTTTTCGGGAGTGTATGAAAATTACAAGGGTGATATTTACGGCCAAAACATGTATAACCCTTCCGATTCTTATTTAACACCGGACAACTTTAAAAGTACCGATAGCCTAAGAACCGAGGGTGGAAAATATACTAAATCTACCGATCCCTATTTCTTTAATCCGTACTCTCCCAATACTAACGGTTTGCCGACCGGCAATAAAGCAATTGTGCCTATGAACCCCTCGGAGAATTATAATTTCCAGGGCAATATTACTTATAGATTAAACCCGGATATTAAATTAAAATATGAAGCCGTATACAGCAAAGGACAATACAGAAACTATTCTATGGCATTTAAGTACGATCCTTACGGCGTCGGGACAAATTATTCAGACGGGTTGGTGCAAACATTAGGCCTAACGCATACATTAAGCAGCAAAGTTTTTTATACTTTGAATTTGTCTTATGCGGAAGACCAGGCAAAATACTACCTGTACTCCGATTATAACGATTCGCGCTATCTGCCCGACTTATATCTTCAGACAATAGGTAATACCGGGTTCTATGCCGGCGGCACGGATAATTACAGGATGTTTAGAAAGACTACTACTCTTGGTGTAAAGGGCGATATTGTGGCGCAGCTTTTCCCATCGCACGAATTTAAAGCCGGCTTTGAACTGCGCAGCTTCCATTTAACTTATGAAAGCTATGATGTACAATTAGGCGTTCTTAAACCGGACGGCACTTTAGGTGCATTAACCAATCAAAATCTTCTTTACGATTCGCTTAACATTGCAAGACAAATACCGTACGGCAACCCGGCTCTGTATAATTGGTTTAATAAAAGGCCCTCTCAGTTTGCCGCTTATATCCAGGATAAAATTGAGCTGGCATCAACTTTAATTCTTAATGTGGGGTTAAGGTACGAGTTGTTTAATCCTGCTGCAATGTATAACCCGAATATATCGCAGAATTTAACCGATTCTCTAGCCGGTTACATTACTGCTTACAATATAGACGCAAGTGTAAAGCAGACTCTTGCACCGAGGATTAGCGTTTCTTATCCTATAACCGACAAGGGAATAATCAGGTTTTCATACGGTCATTTTTATCAGAACGGATCGCTGTCCAGCCTATACACAAACAGCCAGTATTATGTAGTCAATTTCGGTTCCAACCCTACTTTCGGAAACCCGAACGTACAGCCGCAGAAATCGATTCAATACGAAATCGGTTTGCAGCAAGCGTTAACGGATAATTTCAAGTTCGACTTGACGGGATTTTACAAGGACGTAAGCAACTATATTTATACCGAGGGAGTGTACACGGACCTCGGTCGTGAATATTATGTGCTGACGAATCTTGCTTATTCAAACGTTAGGGGAGTTACGCTTTCTTTCCTTAAGAGGTCTTCTCCCGGGGATATTTTCTCTGCAAGCCTGGATTATACTTTCTCGATTGCGGAAGGCAATAGAACTTACCCGTCCGATGAGATATTCTTCAGCGATAAATCCGGGCAAAGGTCCGAAACTTATCTAGTGCCGCTCGCCTTCGATCGTTCGCACGTTATTAACGGAACGCTGGCATTAAACCAGCCAAACGATTGGAGCGCCGGAGTAATATTCAACTTCCAGACAGGTACGCCGTATACGCCTCAGCTGCCGGCAAGCTTTACCAACGTAACTTATATACAGAATTCGGCCAACCAGCAGGTTCAATGGAACGTCGATCTTAAATTCGAAAAGTTCTTCAAGATCGGGAGATTCGATTATTCTCTGTTCCTCCAGGTTGCTAATTTGTTCGATACCCAGAACGAGCTGTCGGTTTATGCTAGTTCCGGAAGAGCTCTTTCTAACGTAGAACAAACTCAGAATGCGGTACAGTTCAACGATCTGAGAACGAGAATTAACCGTGGCGATCCCGGCTTGTTCGGTATTCAGCAGATCGACAACTATTACTCGCAGAGGCCTGAAAATGTAAGCGCACCGCGCGAACTACGCCTGGGTTTTTCTGTAATGTTTAATTAAGTAAAGATTTTGGATATCCACTCCTACGGAGAAAGGAAACTTATAATGAATAAAAAGCTCATCTTAATTTTGTTTTTAATATTTATTTCCGTGCAGGCTAGCTACAGCCAGACCGATCCCCGAGATACGATAAATATTAAAGGATTATCCTATGATGACATGGTGAGGATTTGGGGCAGCCTTTATAAAGATAATAAAATTTCCAAGACATTAGGCGATCAGAATGCTATAAAGGAAGTAATTATACACGGCAATGCAATAACCACGGTTCTGTTTAATTACGGCTCAATATGCAAGCCGAATTATTTGGGGAATATTGCCGATCTGGTTTGGAAGGGCCTGGGCTACGGTTTCGAATTCGGTCCTCTGGCTCTGGGTGAAGTAACCACGACGAATACTGACGGCACGGTGGATACTTTCCACGTGGATGACAACTCTCATATACTTCCGTCGCAGGGTACATACAGCCCGGACGGAACCCAGAAGTGGGGCTGGCTGCCAAAGGACGGCTATGCGGATCCAAGTCAATCTGCTATTGCCACCTTAAATGCACCGGACAACAACCACGACGGCAAGCCTGACAGCTGGCCGCAACGCTGGTACGACCCGCGTATTGGCAAGTACGTTTGGCCAGCCTTCCTAGGCGACCAGGCAACTGCACCCGACGAAGAAGCATATTACGTAATGGACGACTATTCGAACCATCAGTTCCCTTATTACCCGTTCATTAACGATTCTAGTAAACAAGGAATGGGGCTGGACTGCGAGGTTAGAATTTTCCAGTTCAATAATTCTCTTGCAAAAGATATTTTGTTTGCCGTTTATGCAATTACAAATGTAAGCGACAAAGATTTACCCAAGCTGTATTTCGGTATGCACGGCGATCCGCACATTGGCGGATATAACGATTACAGCGACGATATGGCCGCATTCATTCCGCCAAGCGGACCTCTAGCCGACCCGTATCCTCAGCGTGCACGAAGCATGGTTTATGCATGGGATTACGACTTCCTTGGAATGGGCGGAATAAGACCCGGCTATTTCGGATGGAAGTTCCTGGAATCTCCTACTAATTCAACTGACGGAAAAGATAACGATGCCGACGGTATAACGGATGAATCGCCGTACAATTCCGCAGGTACGTACATAGACGGAGTTAAAGTTCCTTTAACCACCGGTATATCAAATTTGGCAGAGTATACTGCAGTTTACGGCGCCCCTAAGCCAAGATGGTCCGGCGATGAGAACGGCGATTGGGACCCTCTGCACGATGATGTGGGCATTGACGGTATCGGACCTGATTCACCTAATTACCCCGGCCCGGATTACGGCGAGGGAGACGGCAAGCCTTCACAAGCCTGGTATTTGGATGTTAACGGCAACGGTAAATACGATGCCGGTGAGCCCATCTCCGATGAAAAGCTACCTGGTTATTTGTGGGCCGGCTCCGAGCCTAACTTCGGTATGAGAGATGTTATGGAATCCGACCAGCTTGGTCTTACTGCTTTTCATGCCGCCCAGTATACAAACTCGCTGCCCAACGTACCAAAGAATTATTCGCTTATGTGGGAGTGGGCTTCTTCGGATAGTATAGACCCGAACCAGACCTTACTGCAGCAGCCGGGCGACAACATTTTTAACTTCGATACCGGTCCGATGAAATTGGAAAAAGAGCAGACCCAAAGATTTTCGATGGCTATTATCTTCGGCGATAATCTGGATGCTCTTGTATTGAATGCCGAAACCTCACAGCGTATCCTTGAGTCGTCTTATAGATTTGCAAAGCCGCCGGATAAGCCGACTCTTACTGCAGTACCAGGCAACGGCAGGGTAACGCTGTACTGGGATACGAAGGCCGAAAAATCCTTCGATCCTTTTACCAGGATAAATGACTTTGAGGGCTATAAACTATATAGAAGCAGGGATTATACTTTCAGTGATGTTTATACAATAACCGATGGAAACGGAGTCCCGTTCCTCGGTCAGGCTTTATTCAATCCCAATACCGGAAAGCGTGCTCAATGGGACCTGGTAGATTCTCTTTCCGGATTTTTCCCTGTAGAATATACCGGGCATGCTGTTAAATATTATATAGGAAACAATACCGGGCTTGTTCACCAGTTTGTAGATTCAACTGTTCAGAACGGCGTAACCTACTATTATGCCCTCGTCTCTTACGATATGGGCTCTATACTGTTCGGCATTCCTCCCACAGAATGTCAGTCTGTTATTTCCAAAGATCCAATTACTGGCAAGCTTATATTCGACGTGAACACCGCCGAAGTAACACCCGGCCCGATGGCATCCGGCATTAAGAATGCGCAAGCCGGTGTAGACGGAGTACCGCAGCAGGTTACCGGCAATTCAACCGGCAAGGTTCTGGCTGAAGTACTTAACAACCTGGCAGTTGAGGATAAATTATATAAGATATCATTCCCGGACAGCCTAACATTCAGCGTACTAGATTCGACGGGAATAACCGACAATTTCACTTCCAACGACACAGTGTTTGTATCGTTGTCTCACCCGAATATTGATACTAACAGCTTCCAGCTTTTTGATTCCGGAAATAATCTTATCGATCCGTCTAAGTATGTCCTGAACTCTGAATTCGGCAGGATAAGAGGCGTAGGTAACTTTTTGCCTAAAGGTGAAATGTTAAAAGCTGTTTACAGATACTACCCGGTATACAGAAGCAACGATATAAAAGGAGAGGATGCCAACGACAGCTTTGACGGTATGCGTGTAATAGTTAAGAACGATCCGCTGGAACTGGATACTACTAACTCCGGCTTTATAAATGACGATAAGACAAATTTAAAATACAAGCTTTTGTTCCCGCCCATTGCAGGAAATCCTAAAGTACAATCGCGTGCAGATTGGGAAATTAGATTTACGGGATTTGATACCACCGACAGCGGTCAGTGGCTGCATCCCGGCGACAGCGCTTCAACAAATCTTACTACTCTAAAAGTAATTTGTCCGTTTAATATTGTAAACGTTACAACAAATCAACCAGCGAAGTATTTAGTATTTGTAAAGCTTGGAACAAAACAAAATTCAAGATGGAATTTGGATCAGCCGATAATCTTACGTCCGCAGAATGCTACGGGCGCAACAACGTGTTACGAAGTAGATTTTTTACTGCCTAACAGCGGTATTGCACCGGTATATCCCAAGCCGGGAGATGTATTTGCCGTAAAGACATTAAAGCCTTTCCAGACAGGTGATACATATCTCCTACGTACCGTGCCTGCTGAATATGAAGCGAAGACTGCATCGAGCAACCTTGGCAATATTTATGTTGTTCCTAATCCTTATGTTGCTTACAGCATATCCGAAAATCCGAGTACCTTTACTGATGCGCGCGGCGACAGGCAGCTTCAATTCAGGAACCTGCCTCCCAAGTGCACTATTAGGATTTACACTATAACGGGAGAACTGGTTCAGACGATTGATAAAGACGACAACACCAGCATGGCATCATGGAACCTGCTAAGCTACGAAGGCGAAAGGATTGCCTACGGAGTCTACATTTATCAGGTAGACGCCCCCGGTGTTGGTACAAGGATCGGAAGGTTTGCCGTAATAAAATAATTTTGATTTCCTCCGTTTCGCGGAAACGGAACGGAGGATTGTTCAATTTGACAAATTATAGGAATGTTAAATTATGAAAAGAATTTTACTTTATTGCATTCTAGCATCAGTAATGTTTTTATATTGCGGTGTGGTAAACGCGCAATCCGATAGAAGCACTGCTAAAGTTGGTACCACTGCCGGTCAGTTCCTTAAGATTGAGCCGGGCGCACGAGCTATTGCTATGGGCGGAGCTTACGCCGGATTAAGCAACGATATATATGCTGTTTACTATAACCCCGCAGGAATTGTAAATGCAGACGGGACATCTCAGGTTACTTTTAACCATGCAAACTGGCTGGCAGATATAACCTACGACTTTGCCGCTGCTTCAGTAAATATTCCCGGTCTGGGTGTATTATTTGCCGACTTGACTTCTCTCGGAGTTCCCGAAGACAAGGTTAGAACTTTTGCTTTCCCGGACGGTAACGGCGAATACTGGAATGCGAGCTCTCTGGCTATAGGAATCGGATTTGCTAGGAAGCTTACGGATAGGTTTTCATTCGGTCTGCAGGCAAAGTATATCCGCGAATCTATCTGGAACGAAAGTGCCAGCGGCTTTGCCATTGATATCGGAACATATTATATAACTCCTTTTAACGATCTGGTAATTGGGGCCAGCATTTCCAACTTCGGCTCCAAAATGCAGTTGAGCGGAAGAGATATATTGTTCAACTCCGATCCGGATAACAACATTAACACCGGTCCGAACAATGTGCTCTCACAATATTCAATGAACAGCTTTGATCTGCCGTTGACTTTTAGGATAGGGCTCTCGATGAACCTTCTTAAGTCGAGGTACATCAGAATTACCGGCGACATAGACGCCAATCATCCGAATGATAACACCGAGTATTTGAACAACGGCTTGGAAATAGCCTATAACGAAGTCTTCTTTATCCGCGCCGGCTACAGGCAATTATTTATGCGGAACAGTGAAGGCGGCCTTACTTTAGGCGGCGGTATAAATTATAAGTTTAACGACCAGATAACCGTGGTGTTTAATTACGGCTGGGCGGATTACGGCAGGCTGAACAGCGTTCAGTTTATAGACCTGGGCCTTCAGCTTTAAATTCTTAAAGCATGTCTTCATTCTTTTAGAGGAGCAATTTCGCTCCTCTTTTTTTTATGGCTACAATGAAAAATAAAATATTAACCGTGAATAAACTGCTGATTGAAAAA
>JAKAJV010000070.1 GCA_021813585.1 Bacteroidota bacterium
AGGAGTAATCCCTTAATCACGGTATAGTTTTTAACTTACCTAGAGTAAGATCGATCTCTCATCCGTCAAGCCAGATTTTTTTATATCCAAAATTAAATCAATTTTATTAACAATTTTAACATACGAGTGTAAGAAGTTCTAAGTTACAGTAGCATTATTTAATTACTCTTGGCCCTACCTTGTTTATTTTGGAAATATAAATATCGCCGGCAATTTCAATCCCGGTCAATATTTTTTTCATTTCTGTTCCGGCCTTTTCGGCAATCTTTCTGGATGTGCTGAATGCAAAGATTGAGGGGCCGGAGCCGGAGATGCTGCATCCCAGTGCGCCTGCTTTAATAGCAGCTTCTTTAATGTCATCAAAGCCCGGTATTAAAATTGATCTGACAGGCTCAACAATCCCGTCGTGCAGCGACCTGCCGATAAGCTCGTAATCGCCGCTCGTTAATCCGGCAACAAGACCGGCAACATTTGCCCACTGCTTTACTGCTTCGGAAAGCAGCACCTGCTTGCGCAATATTTTTCTTGTATCGGCGGTATTAATTTCAATATGCGGATGGAGAATGGTGCAGAATAAATTGGCCGGGGTTTTTATGTTTATAACATCAAGAGGGCTTACGCTACGAACGATAATAAATCCGCCCATCAAGCATGCCGATACATTATCGGCATGAGGGGTGCCGCCGCAAGTTAGTTTTTCTCCCTCAAGTGCAAACGGCAAAAGCTCCTTTCTGCTTAAAGGCGAGTCAAGCATTTCATTTAAAGCAAATACGCTTGCAACTGCGCTTGCGGCGCTAGAGCCCAACCCGCTTCCAAGGGCCATCTTCTTATGGATTTCAATTTCAACTCCTTTATTAAAACCCAGATGCTCGACAAAAGACATAAGCGAGACTCCCGCTGTATTCCTTGAAGAATCTAAAGGAAGCCTGCCGCCGTCTCCAGTAATTTTTGAAATCTTTACGCCGGGCTTTTCTTTTATCCTGAGAATTACCTCGTCGCCGGGCCAATCGATTGCAAATCCCAGTACATCGAAGCCGCAGCTAACATTTGTTACGGAAGCAGGTGCAAAAACCTTAATTTCTTTTTTCATGTTTTTTATTATGAACGGGGCTATCGAAAAATAGTCCCGCTCTTATATTTTAATTGTTAGATATATCCTTCGGCTTTCATCAGCTCGGCGCAGAGCAGCGCGCCGCCGGCAGCGCCGCGGTTTGTGTTGTGAGAAAGTACGACAAATTTATAATCGAATATGGGATCTTCCCTTAGTCTGCCGATTGATACGGCCATGCCTTTATCCAGGTTCCTGTGAATTCTCGGCTGCGGATACCTGTCTTCTTCAAAATAGTAAATTGGTCTTAATGGTGCAGTAGGAAGATTAAGCTTCTGCGGCTCTGCGGAAAAATTCTTCCACGCTTTTTTTATCTCTTCAATAGACGCTTTCTTTTTTAATTTAACCTGAACGCATTCGGTATGGCCGTCAAGCACGGCAACTCTATTGCACTGTGCGCTTATCTTTATTTCATTATTAATAATTTTATCTCCGTCGAATCTCCCTAATATTTTCAAAGGCTCTGTTTCTAGCTTTGGTTCTTCACCGGAAATGAAAGGAATAACGTTGTCTACTATATCCAGACTTGCTACTCCCGGATAGCCGGCGCCTGACAGTGCCTGCATGGTTACAACGTTTACTGCTTCCAGGCCGAAATTATCTTGCAGAGGCTTTAATGCGAGCACCATTCCGATTGTCGAACAGTTTGGGTTGGTAACAATGCATCCGCCGTTGTAGCTTTGAGCTTTAACAAGCTTAAGGTGGTCTGCATTTATTTCCGGCACGAGCAGCGGAACATCCTTATCCATACGGTGGTTTTTAGAATTAGAAACAACATAGTATCCCTTCTTGGCAAATGCTTCCTCTATTCCGCCTGCAACGCTTGAATCCAATCCCGAAAAAACCAATCTGCTTTCCAGATAAGGCTCGCATTCTTTTACTTTAAGGCCGGCAACATCATCGGGAAGCGGAGTTGAGAGAATCCAATTTACTGCGTCCTTATATAATTTGCCGGCGGATTTTTCGGAAGCTGCAACTTCGGTTACCTGGAACCACGGATGGTTTGAAAGCAGCTCTATGAATTTTTGACCGACACTGCCGGTTGCGCCGAGAACCCCTACCGGAATTTTAGATTGTGATGACATTTCTTCTTCCTTATTTGTTTAAATTCTATAACTAGTCATATGTCTTAATAGGGTTATACGAAAGACAATAAACGTATAGACGAAAGACGTTAAACGTTAAGACCTAAGATGGTAAACATTGAAACGTATAAACAAATTTCCATCATCTATTCCTTATCTTTCATTTATACGTCTCTTCGTTTATCCGTCTCTTCGTTTATCCGTTTCTCGCCAGCTAACTTAAATAATTCGCCGTTCTTATAACATCGGCAAAAACTCCTGCTGCGGTTACATCCGCACCGGCTCCGGGGCCTTTTATTACAATCGGTCTGTCCTGGTAGTGGGAAGTAGTAAGGGCTAAAATGTTGTCGCTGCCTGCCAATGAATAAAACGGATGGTCTTTACCTACTTCCTGCAGGGAGATTTCTGCATTGCCGTTTTCGAGCCTGGCTATATATCTTAATGCACTGCCTCTTGCCTCGGCAGTCATTCTTTTAGACTCAAAATCTTTATCGAATTCCTTTAGCTTTTTGAAAAAGTCTTCAACCGAATTTATTTTTCTTGCCTGGACTGGCACAAGGTTCTGCACCTTTATGTCTTTCAATTCTAAAACCAATCCCGTCTCGCGGGCAAGTATAAGAAGTTTTCTAGCTACGTCGGTTCCTTTAAGGTCTTCTCTCGGGTCCGGTTCGGTATAGCCTTTTTCTTTTGCTTCCCTAACAATTTCGCTAAAAGCTTTATTGCCGTTAAATGAATTGAAAATGTAGCTGAGCGTACCGGAAAGAACACCCTCTATCTTCAGTACTTTATCGCCGCTGGAGACCAGGTCTTTAAGCGTGCTTATAATCGGCAGCCCGGCTCCTACGTTGGTCTCGTATAAGAATCGTACGTTATGTTTCAAAGCCGAATGCTTAAGCTGCTGGTAATATTCGTAGCTGCCGGAGTTGGCTTTTTTGTTGGGAGTAACAATGGAAATACTTGAATCCAAAATTTCACTGTACCTTGCAACAACATTATCGCTCGCAGTGCAGTCGATAAATATACTGTTGGGAAGGTTCAGTCTTTTCATCTCGTCGATAAAATCGTCAAGGTTGGTCTTAGTGCCGCAGTCGAACAGTTTCGTTTCCCATTCAACCGGCTCAATGCTGTCCCGGTCGATAAGCATTTTTCTGCTGTTGGCAAGACCTATAATCTTTACATTCAATAGATATTCTCTTGCAAGGAAATCGGATTGATGGCATAGCTGTCTTAGCAAAGTTCCGCCGATAAGCCCGGTTCCTACAAGATAGAGATTAACTGTCTTTGCTATTGACAGGAAGAACGCATCGTGCAAAGCATTCAGAGCCTTCGCTTCATTTTCCTTATTAATAACTGCGGAAATATTAAGCTCCGACGAGCCCTGTGCAATTGCAACAATGTTTATTCCGTTGCGCCCGAGTGCCTGGAAAACCCTGCCAGATATGCCTGGAGTCTTCCGCATATTTTCGCCTACAACTGCTATTATGGAAAGGTCGCTTTCTATTACCGGCTCGTTTACCAGCTTCTCTTTTATTTCGTAGTATAATTCCTGTTGAATAGCCTTCTTTGCTAATGCGGCAACCTTAGGTAGAACGGCGATACATAAGGAATGTTCCGAGGAAGCCTGTGTAATCAAAATAATATTTATTCGTTTGCCGGCTAGTGCCGAGAATATTCTTTGCGCAATTCCCGCCACACCTACCATGCCGCCGCCCTGAACTCTGAGCAGCGCAATTTCATCAATCGATGATATGCCTTTGATTGAAAAATTGTGAGTATTGCTTTTGCCGTTAATTAGCGTTCCCTCGAACGAAGGATTAAAAGTATTTTTAATTCTTATGGGAATTTTCTTTTCCAGTGCGGGCTGCATTGTAGGCGGATGAATAACCTTAGCGCCGAAGTGCGACAGCTCCATAGCTTCTTCATATGTCATGCTCTTAAGCGGGAAGGCCTTCTTCACTTTTTTAGGATCGGCGGTTAGCACGCCGTCCACGTCAGTCCATATTTCAATTTCCTTTGCCTTAAGAGCGGCGCCGAAAATTGATGCCGAATAATCCGATCCGCCCCGCCCTAATGTTGTAGTTTCGTTATTTGCCGTAGAAGCAATAAAGCCGGTAATAATTTGAAGCTTATCATGGTTTTTAAAATAGCTTTTAATGTTCTTATATGTAGCCTCAAGGTCTACTTTCGCGCTGCCGAAAGTTTCATCGGTTTTAATCAGCAGCCTGCTGTCCAGGTATTCGCAGTCTAACTTCGAGTCCTTAATTGCATTTGAAATTATAAATGCAGATAATCTTTCACCAAAGCTCAAGATTAAATCCTGGGTCCTTGGAGAAATTTCTTTTACAAGATGCACACCGTGCAGCACGTCCTCAAGTTCATTTAAACTTAGTTTTAAAGAAGCCAGTACGCTGCTTTGAGTTTTAACTGCAAGTACTTCCTTAGCCGTGGAAATGTGCCTATCTTCCAGCCTCTTAAATAATTCCAGGTAAGCCGGGTTACCTTCCGCAGCTGTCTGGCTCATTTTCAACAACTCGTCGGTAACTTTTTGGAAAGCAGAAAATATAACCGCGATCCTTTTATTCTCTTTCAAAGACGCCCTTATAATTTCAATTACGTTTTTTATTCGCTCGGTATTGCCGACCGAAGACCCGCCGAATTTTAAAACCTTCATAATTGCCCTATTCTTAGTTTTCGATAGTTAGTATAAAAAAAACCGGCTCCATCTTCTGAAGCCGGTTTTCAATTTCTTATTATAAAATTTACACAACCAGGCTTCAGCCTCCGGGCATACCAGTCGGGGTGGTAGTGGTGGTGGTAGTTATACAAGAAACCGGTTTATATGTAAATTTTTTGTTCTTCATAATCTTAAAATCAACGGCAAAACTAATATTTAATTTTTCCTTTGTCAAACTTTTTTTATCCGCCAATGTATTTTATTTCAATTATTTGGTTAATGCTTTTTAATTATCGGAATTTCTGTTTATTATTTTAGCATTAGTTATCTTTACAAAAATTATTTGATCAATAACATTTTCTTTACGGCAGTAAAATTTTGAGATTGATTAAGAGGATTTATTACGTTAAGCCTGTAAAAATATACACCGCTTGCCAAATCCGATGCATTAAAGTTGACTCTATAATGTCCCGGAACCATTTGGGCATTAACGATGGTTTTAACCTTTCTGCCCAATATATCGTAAATGCTTATTGTTACATGCGAAAGTTTTGGAATATCATACCTTATTGTCGTTGCGGGATTGAACGGATTGGGATAATTCTGCCACAGTTTAAATGACCCCGGCGAAGTTTGTAACCCGGTTTGTTTTACGGATAAAACAATATCTCTCAATGGCATTTGCCAAATACCCTGAAAATTCCCAACAAAAACACTTGAATCGTTTACATAAACAGAAGAAATAATCGATTCAAGGTTTCCACCTAATTTATTCCAGCTGTCACCATTGTTAGTAGACACATATAAATAAGTCCATGGAGCTGTAAAAATATCCGAAGCATAAGCGAATAAAGAAAATGCCGCTCCGCCATATTTAATAGACCAATTTCTATCAATTATCCAGGTTTTACCATTATCCGTAGAACGAAAATAACCACCTGTCGTGTCTACAATACCGGCATCCCCATTTGACAAAAACAGAACCCCGTTTGCCGATACGATACCTGTTTGCCCGTTGAAATATCCGGTATAATAGAAATTATTTATCTTGTTCCAATTTTCGCCATTGTCGGTAGAGAGATACATACCATTCTCAAATACTGCGAAAACGCTGGAATCTACGATGGATAAAGCGGGTACACTTTTGGGCATACTGTTACTTGCAACCCTCCAGTTTGTACCATTATCCAAAGAAATAAAAATGCCGTTGTTAACCGTGGAAACGACAAGGTTAGGTCCGCTTTGAACAATATCTAACGGATGGAGCGTGTCCATAATTCCACCATTTATTGATTTCCAGTTATCCCCGTTATTTGAAGACACAAATATACCGCTGTCCGAAGTGGCTGCATATAATCCGGAACTTGTTGCAGTAAGATTTGGATTTACTTTTGTTACTAAGCCGCTGTCCTTAGCAGCCCTCCATGTAGTACCATAGTCTGTGGAAAAAAATATCGGTGAACCATTAATTACGGCAAAGACCTTTGGTCCCAAACCGGTTATGGAACGTACTTCATTACCTACAGTTCCCTTATTCTCAGCTTCCCAGTTCGCCCCATTATCTATTGATAAGTACACTCCGTTGTCTGTGGCAGCATAGAGATTTGTACCGCTGGTTTTATTAGGACCGGATGCAATAGAAAATACCTGCTTGGGATATATAGGCAATCCGCTTGCTGCATTTGTCCAGCTTGCACCATTGTCCGTAGATTTGTAAACTCTTTTAGTTGTTCCTAAAAAAACATCTGAATCAGCTACTATTATAGAAAAGATGCTTGTGCCAAAACTTATCCCATTATTATCAGTTTCCCAGGAATACCCGTTATCAGTCGACCTGAACATGCCGCCCGGTGTTCCGACAAATATGAATGAATTGTATGACGCTATACAATTAATAAACTGCAAAGAATTTAATGCATCGCCACTAATAGTAGTCCACTTATTCCCGTTATTTGTAGAAAAAATTAAGCCGGAAGACGTACATGCAAATATAGTATCTCCTTTAACACCAATTGCTTCAACCAGGTTTTGAAAATCTCCCAGTCCGCTGTCTACTGCCGTCCAGCTAGCCCCATAATTTTCGGAACGAAATATTCCGTTTTGAAGCGTACCTGCAAAAATAATTGTATCTTCAACCGCAAGAGACGTTATGTAATAACTCATAGAGGAATCCAGCATTGTCCAGGTAGCTCCCATGTCTGATGAAACTATAACACCGGCAGCAGTTCCGGCAAAAATAGTTGAATCAATTGATACAAAACAATTAGTAATGCTGCTGGTAACGCTTGCCCAGTCGGCACCATAATCTGTAGAACGATTTATGCCCGCAATAGTTCCCGAGAATACATATGAACCCACAGCTGTAACAGCATGTACTTCCCAGCCGGTTGGTCCGAGGTTAACACGTCTCCATTGGGCACCAACTTTTATGGTTGCTAATAATATTATTACGGTTAAAAAAATAATTTGATTACTAAATTTATACCCTGTTATATTCTGTAAAGCAAAACACATAAACACCCCCATAATAGATTGTATTCTTAAAAATATATTATGCAAAACAAAAGATAAAGACAAGTACCCCCCCATAAAAAATTTAGTTATTGCTTTAAATCAAAAAGAGTAAAAATAGGCTTGACAGAAAAATATTTATTGAACTCTATCCTATGACATAAGACTAGGTGTCTTTAATTCTAAAAATTTAATTTTTCTTTTTTTGAACTAATTTGATTTAATTTTGTTTACTGTAAGAGCAAAGCAATTAAAGCCAGAGCTAAAAGTGAAAAACTACGCCGTATTAATTTTTTCAGTTTTGTTTGCGTCCTTTATTATTGTCTCAACATTTGCGCAAAGCACAAAATGGAAGCCGGTATCCGGGCATATAATATCCAAGTGGTCAAAAGATGTATCTACCGAAAAAGTACTGCCGGAATATCCTAGACCGCAAATGGTAAGCAATATTGTATCAGAAAAATTTACTAAAACAGAGTATATGAAAGCTGATGATAATATTCCTAATTTATCTAATGGAATCGAGTTTAAATATTATGAGGGCAAATGGGATTCACTCCCGGATTTCCAAACTCTTCATCCGTTAAAAACCGGCATTGTTAAAAATTTCGCGCTTAATTCAATCAAACATACTGAAAATTTTTACGGCATTGAATACAGCGTTTACATAAAAATTCCTGCTGAAGGAATTTATACGTTTTATACAACTTCCGATGACGGTTCGAAATTATTTGTTGACGGCAAAGTTATTGTTAACAACGACGGGCTTCATGGTGATGTTCAACAATCCGGTGAAGCCGCACTTGAAAAAGGATTTCATAAAATAAAATTACTATACTTTCAAGGACAAGGAGGGTATTCTCTCAATGTAGACATGAAGGGGCCGAGTATTAAAAAAGAAGAAGTGCCTTCCCGGTTGCTATATTACACAAAGTAGATGAATATTAACAAAAAATAATTCTGCATATTTATTCCGTTCATTTAAATAAAATGCCTTCCTATATTAAAGAATTGTTATCTTATCACAATTAAAATGATAATAAGAATTTATTACTTGACAAAATACTAGTTAAGCCTTATTTTGGAAACCAATAAAAATACAATTATGAACAACGCAAAGAAAAATAGAGTGGATAATTTAGCTGCCGTAAAAATACACGGCAGTAAAGGCGTTGTTGTGAACGAATCGGTGAACATCCTTTCTTTGGATATCATTCTAGGGATTTCGATTACTATTAGCATTCTACTAGGAATTATTATTCTAGGCTAATAGATAATGGTCAATCCTAAATCAAACAAAAAACAAAATAAAATACTAACTAAGATTCGGGATTGACCGGAACCCGATAAATTATGTCTGAAGATTATGTTTTAATCTTTCAGAGGCTGTAGTGAGATCAGTATTTAAATATTCCGGCTATCAAAAATCTTCCAAAAGAAGCAGCATAGTCTTAGCGTCTCTCACCAAAAGTGTTGTAGTAACTATACAACATCTCACCAAAGTCTTCAATTTTATGATTCAATACGTTTGTATTGGCTACATAATAATTCTAAATATTTGAAGTAAGTTTTAACTTAATAAATAATTGTTGTAAGAAAGGATCATATATGAGAACCCCCAAGCATATGTTGTCTGGTGCAGATATTTTTTTCGAATGCTTAAGACGGGAAAAAGTTGAATATATATTCGGCTATCCCGGAGGCGCAGTGCTAAAGCTGTACGAAAAGCTCTACGACGTGGATCATTTGAAACATATTCTGGTAAGGCACGAGCAAGGCGCTGCCCATATGGCCGAAGGATATGCCAAGGCAACTGGTAAGGTAGGAGTGGTTCTGGTTACCTCTGGGCCTGGTGCAACCAATACAGTTACCGGTATTGCAGATGCTTACATGGACTCGGTCCCGATCGTTGTTTTCACCGGCCAGGTTGCAACACATTTAATCGGCAACGATGCATTTCAGGAAGCCGACATAGTAGGCATTACCCGCCCTATTACAAAGCATAACTTTCTTGTAAGGGATGTTAAAGAACTCGCAACGATTATCCGCAAAGCATTCTTTATTGCTTCTACCGGCAGACCCGGCCCTGTACTGGTCGATCTTCCAAAGGATGTAATAAATTCGGTGTGCGAATTTGAATACCCCGAAAAGGTTGAACTGCGCGGCTACAAACCCACTTTCCTCGGTCATCAAAACCAGATTAAGAAAGCGGCGGATATTATTAAAAACGCAAAGAGACCGCTACTTTATGTGGGCGGCGGAGTTTTAATGTCCAACGGCGAGCGTGAACTGCGCCTGTTTGCAAAGGAAAGTAACATCCCTGTTACAATGACTCTTCAGGGCCTCGGCGCTTTCCCGGGCAACGACCCGCAGTCCCTGGGCATGCTGGGAATGCACGGTACGTATTACGCCAACCAGGCTGTAAACAACTGCGATGTGCTGGTTTCCTTAGGTGCCCGCTTTGATGACCGCGTAACGGGTAAGGTAGATTCGTTCGCAACAAAAGCCTATAAGATTCATGTTGATATAGATCCGACTTGCATCGATAAAAATGTTATCGTCGATCTTCCGATTGTAGGCGATGTAAAGCACGTACTGGCAGAGCTTGCATCCGAAATGAACGGACAGATGGACCTTGAAGATTGGTGGGCGCAAATAAACGCGTGGCGGGAAGAGTGTCCGCTTAATTATGAAAAGAATGACGGCAAATTAAGATCTGAATATATAATTGAGAGGATATCGGAGAAGACCAAAGGCGAAGCAGTTGTCGTCTCCGATGTTGGCCAGCACCAGATGTGGGTTGCACAATATTATAAGTTTAACAATCCCCGCTCCCATCTTACAAGCGGCGGCCTGGGCACAATGGGATTTTCACTGCCGGCTTCAATAGGAGCGGCTTTCGGAGTTAAGGATAGGACGGTTATTTCCATTAGCGGCGACGGCGGTTTCCAGATGAACATACAGGAATTGATTACTGCCGCTTACAATAAGCTTCCCATAAAATTTATTATTATCAACAACAGCTTCCTTGGAATGGTAAGGCAGTGGCAGGAGCTGTTCCATGCGGAGAAGTACAGCTTTACAGATCTTTCCGCCAGCAATCCAAATTTTTTAAAAGTCGGCGAGGCTTTCGGCTTAAAGTCGTTCTCAACAAACAATCCGGCTGAAGTTGACGATATACTTGACGAGGCTTTATCTTACAACGACGGGCCGGTTTTAATCGAATTCAAAGTTGTAAAGGAAGATATGGTATTTCCGATTATTCCTTCCGGCGCAACAATAAAAGAAATGATGACAAAGCGTTTAGACCCAAAGGAGATGGTTTAATTTATGAAGCATACAATTTCCGTTTTAGTTGAAAATCAGTTCGGTGCCTTCAACCGCGTTGCTACAATGTTTAGCGGTAAAGGCTTTAACATTCACAGCATCTCGATTGGCGAGACGGAAACCCCAGAGGTATCTAGGATGACCATAGTTACCGAGGGAGAGGACAAGATAATGGAACAGGTAGTTAAGCAGCTTAACCGTCTGATAGATACGATTAAGGTTGTCGATCTTACAGGCCAAACCAGGGTAGAAAGAGAGCTAGCTCTTATTACCGTATTTTACCAGAAAGGAACGCGGGCAGAGCTGATAAGCATCTGCGATATTTTTAGGGGAAATGTGGTTGATATAAATAACAAGACAATTACACTTGAAATTACAGGCCCGCCCGATAAAATTGATGCGGTTGTTAATGTGCTGGAGCCTTTCGGAATAAAGGAAATGGCCCGCTCAGGCACTGTTGCATTAAAGCGCGGCGAGCAGTTAAAACTCGATAAAAATTTAGTCACTCAACAATGAAGGAAATAATATGAAAGTTTATTATGATTATGACGCTTCACTAGACCATCTAACCGGCAAGAACATCGCCGTATTAGGTTTCGGCAGCCAGGGGCATGCCCATTCATTAAATTTAAAGGAAAGCGGCTGTAATGTTTGCGTGGGTCTCCGGCCTGAAAGCGATAAATGGAAAAAAGCCGAGAATGCAGGCTTAACTGTCAAATCAATTCCCGATGCAGCCGAATGGGGCGATGTTATTATGGTACTTCTTCCGGATCAAAATCAAAAAGAAGTTTACGATAGGGACATTGCGCCGCATTTGAATCCCGGCAATACACTCGCTTTTGCTCACGGGTTTAATATCCATTACAAGCAAATCGTTCCGCCTGCCGACGTTAATGTAATGATGATCGCTCCCAAAAGCCCTGGTCACCTTGTAAGAAGAACCTACCTTGAAGGAACCGGAGTTCCCTGCTTGATAGCGGTTCATCAGGACCCTAGCGGCAAGACCAAGGAACTGGCACTGGCCTGGTCTAAAGGAATCGGCGGGACAAAGGCCGGAGTTATAGAAACGAATTTTAAAAATGAAACCGAAACAGATTTGTTCGGTGAGCAGGCTGTACTATGCGGCGGCTCTGCCGAGCTGATTAAAGCGGGATTTGAAACTCTGGTTGAAGCAGGCTACCCCCCGGAACTTGCTTACTTTGAATGTATGCACGAAATGAAGCTGATAGTTGACCTTTATTACGAAGGCGGCCTTTCACGCATGAACTATTCGGTAAGCGATACTGCCGAGTACGGCGGGATGACAAGAGGCAGCAGGCTTATTACGGCGGAGACCCGGAAAGAAATGAAAAAAATTTTAAGCGAGATTCAAAACGGCGAGTTTGCAAATGAATGGCTGAGCGAGTACAAAGCCGGGCAGCCTTTAATGCAAAAGTTAAGAAAAGAAAATAGCGAGCACGAAATAGAAAAAGTAGGCGCTAAGCTTAGAAGCATGATGAGCTGGCTTTTTAAAAAAAGCTCTAAAGAAGAGGTCGGTGTATGAATTACAAAATAACGCTGCTTCCCGGAGACGGCATAGGCACCGAGGTTGTAAGCGCTGCGGTAAAGGTAATGAAAGCTGCGGCGGAAAAGTTTAACATTACCTTTTCGTTTAATGAACAGCTTATAGGCGGATGCTCTTACGACAAGCACGGTACTCCTTTAACCGATGATGCATTGAGCGTATGCTATGATTCCGATGCTGTACTGCTGGGTGCGGTAGGTGGATACAAATGGGAAAGTCTTCCGCAGCATTTGAAGCCCGAAGCTGCGCTGCTTAAGCTTAGGAAAGCTCTCGGCCTTTTTACAAATATCCGTCCAGCTAAAGTTTATACGCCGCTGCTTTCTGCTTCTACTCTAAAACCGGAAGTGCTGGAAGGAACGGATATTTTGATTTTCCGGGAGCTTACCGGCGACGTTTACTTCGGCGAGCCGCGCGGCTACGACGAGGAAAAAGGCTGGAACACTATGGTTTATACAAGAGAGGAAGTAGTAAGAATAGCAAGGAACGCATTCGACGTTGCGATGAAAAGAAGCAAGCGCGTAACTTCGGTAGATAAAGCTAACGTACTAGATTGTTCACAGTTCTGGAGAAAGGTAGTTCACGAGGTTCATAAAGATTATCCCGAAGTAACGTTGAACGATATGTACGTTGATAATGCGGCTATGCAGATCGTCCGCAACCCAAGGCAGTTCGACGTTATACTTACTCAGAATTTGTTCGGCGATATATTGAGCGATATTGCCGCGATGATTACCGGCAGCCTGGGAATGCTGCCTTCGGCAAGCCTTGGTACCAAGTACGCTCTTTACGAGCCGGTACACGGCAGCGCACCCGATATTGCCGGGCAGGGAAAGGCTAATCCTCTTGCAACAATTGCTTCGGTTGCTATGATGTTCGCCTATTCTTTCCAAATGAATAAGGCTGCCGACTTAATTTACGATTCGATAAATAAGACTTTGGAGGCCGGATACAGGACGGCAGATATTTTTTCTCCCGGTACTATTCTGGTTTCAACTGCACAGATTACAGATACGGTTATTGAAAACTTTAATCTAATTTTCGACGAGCAGGCTTTAGGCGTATTTACTCTATAAAAAATTTCCGGTTTGATTTGACATTATGAGTTCACTCTAAAAAGCCAAAATAACTATGATGTCATTCCCACGAAAGTGGGAATCTATTCTGAATAAGAGGTTTTTTAGATTCCCGTTTTCACGGGAATGACCTTTTTAGAGTGGACTCATATTATGAAAATCGAAATATAAGGAATAATTAATAATTCAATGGTTTAAAAGAAAGGTTACTAAAGTGGATAATAGAGTTATAATTTTTGATACAACATTGAGAGACGGCGAACAATCGCCCGGTGCTTCGTTAAATGTGTACGAAAAATTAGAGATTGCCCGCCAGCTTGAGAAGCTAAATGTAGACGTTATAGAAGCCGGCTTCCCGGTTTCTTCACCTACACAGTTTGAAGCCGTGCAAAGAATTTCCGCGGAAGTTAACGCAGTTATTGCAGGACTTGCAAGAGCTAAGGAAATCGATATCAAAGCCGCTTACGATGCTCTTAAAGAAGCAAAGCGGTTTAGGATTCACACCTTCATCGGCACTTCCGATATTCACATACTTGGAAAATTCGGAGATGAGCGCTACGGAAAATCTTTGGCCGATAAGCGCAAGACCATTGTAAAGATGGCTCAGGATGCGGTTGCTTACGCAAAGTCTTTTACTTCCGACGTAGAATTCTCTGCCGAAGACGCCGGCAGAACCGATATCGAATTTTTATCGGAAATAATAGAAGCCGCTATAGAATCCGGAGCCACTACCGTTAATATTCCGGATACAACGGGATATACTTTCCCGTGGGAATTCGGGAATAAAATTGCCGACCTGAGGAAGCGCGTTAAGAATATAGATAAAGCAATCATCAGCGTGCATTGCCACGATGACCTGGGACTGGGTGTTGCTAATTCTTTAAGCGGAATTGAAAACGGCGCTCGACAGGTTGAATGCACTATTAACGGTATAGGCGAGCGCGCAGGCAACGCCTCGCTGGAAGAAATTGTCATCGCACTTAAAGTAAGAAAGGACATTTGTAAATATTACACCAAGATTAACACTGAAGAAATTTATAATACCAGCAAAATGGTTTCTTCTTTTACCGGCATCATCGTCCAGCCGAACAAAGCTATAGTGGGCGAGAATGCATTTGCGCACGAGTCCGGCATACACCAGGACGGCGTACTTAAGAACAGGCAGACGTATGAAATAATGACGCCGGAAAGCGTAGGAGTTACAAAAACCAAAATTGTTCTCGGAAGGCATTCGGGAAGGCACGGATTGAAGTCGCGCTTGCACGAGCTCGGTTACAGGGTATCCGATAAAGAGCTGCAGGTAATCTACGATCAGTTTGTGGCGTTGGCAGATAAGAAGAAAGAAGTGTTTGATGATGACCTGCGTATATTGATGGGAGACCAGGCTTTAGCCAGCAACCAGGAACGCTACGAGCTAGATTATATTCACGTAACTATGGGAACTACTTCTATTCCTACTGCAACCGTAAGGATAAAGATCGGCGATGACTTTATACAGGAATCCGCAACGGGAGACGGTGCTGTTGATGCGACATTCAACGCCATCGAACGAGCGCTGGATATTTCTTCGAAACTCGAATCTTATAACGTCCGCTCGGTTACTTCCGGCAGGCAGGCAATGGGCGAGGTTATCATTAGAATTCGAGAGCACGAGCATTCATTTACCGGCCGCGGCGTTTCTACCGATGTAATTGAAGCAAGCGCCAAGGCCTATATTCAAGCATTAAATCAAAGACAGTTGTACCTGGAAATGAAAGAGGAAGAAGACAGCTTTAATCGTTCATTATCCGATTTATCACAAGCAGTATAGAATAAAGGATACAAAAAAAATGGCAATGACTATAACAGAAAAAATATTATCGAAATCCTCCGGCAGAAAACGAGTTGAACCGGGAGAAAATATTTGGCTGAATGTTGATGTGCTGATGACTCACGATGTATGCGGGCCGCCGACTATCGGCATCTGGAAGCGAGAATTCGGAAGCGATGCGAAAATTTGGGATAAGGACAAGCTCGTAATTTTTCCCGATCATTATATCTTTACTAAGAATCCGCAGGCTAACAGAAACGTTGAGATACTAAGACAGTTTGCAAGCGAGTACAAGGTGGATAATTACTACGACGTAGGTACCGAAAGATATAAAGGCGTCTGCCATATTGCTCTGGCAGAAGAAGGCTATAACATACCGGGTACTGTTTTATTCGGCACAGATTCGCACACATGCACTTCCGGTGCATTCGGAATGTTCTCTACCGGCGTAGGCAATACCGATGCTGCGTTCATATTAGGCACAGGTAAGATATGGGAAAAAGTTCCCGAGTCGTTAAAGTTTACATTCGAAGGTGAGCTTCCGCCTTATATAACCGCAAAGGATTTAATCCTGCAAGTACTAGGTGATATTACTACGGACGGCGGAACTTACGGTGCACTGGAGTTCGACGGCGAGGGAGTATTCTCTTTACCGGTAGATGAACGGATGACGCTTACAAACATGGCAATTGAAGCAGGTGCGATGAACGGAATAATCGCTGCCGATTCTGTGATAGAAGCTTATGTTAAAGAACGAGCAGATAAATCATTTGAAATTTTTAAAAGCGATCCTGATGCACAATATAAGGCTAAATATCGTTATGATGTTTCCAAAATGGAGCCTCATTTAGCTAAGCCCCACAGCCCGGATAATCTTGATCTGGTTAGAAATGTACATGGAACCAATTTAACCAAATGTTATATCGGTTCGTGCACAGGCGGCAAGCTGAGCGATTTCAGATCGGCTGCTAAAATAATCTTCGGCAGCAAAGTTAAAGTACCAACCTTTATAGTACCGGCAAGTACTTCGGTTGCGCGTCAACTGGAAGAAGAGACAATCAGCGGTGTTTCCTTAAAGCAGATTTTTGAAGATGCCGGATGCGAGGTTGCAAAGTCATCTTGCGCAGCCTGCCTCGGCGGTCCATCGGATACAGTCGGCAGAGCCAAAGACGGCGAGGTAGTTATTTCTACAACCAACAGAAATTTCCCCGGCAGAATGGGAAGCAAAAAGTCTTCTGTTTATTTAGCTTCGCCATTAACCGTTGCGGCTTCTGCCTTAACAGGTGTAATTACGGATCCGAGGGATTTTATGTAACATCAGTTTGCACCCAGCCTGCCATTCTTATCCGGATGTTTGGGTTTGAACATCCCTCTCTTACACCGGGAGGGATTAAGGGTGCTTAAAAATAAATTTTTATAGAATATGGAGAAAAAGTTTAAATGGAAAAAATTATTAAAGGCAAGGCATTCGTTCTGGGAAACAACATCGATACCGATCAGATTATTCCGGCAGAGCACCTGGTATACAGCCTAACCGACCGGGAGGAATCGAAGAAGTACGGTCACTTCGCTCTTTCCGGCGTACCTATTTTCCAGGCGGGTTTACCGGAGGGCGGTAAGCATTTTATTGAAGGCGAAAACTTTCTTTCGGATTATAACATTATTATCGGAGGCTCTAATTTCGGCTGCGGCTCGTCTAGAGAACACGCGCCGTTTGCACTTCAGGTTGCCGGTGTTAAGGCGGTTATTGCAGAATCCTATGCGAGAATTTTTTATAGGAATTGTGTCGACGGCGGATTCCTGCTGCCATACGAATCAACAACGAAATTAAATGATCAAATAAGAACCGGCGACGAGTTGGAGCTTGACGTTCAGGCAAATACAATTAAAAACTTATCTACCGGCAAAACTTATTCTCTCCGCTCACTGGGAGATATTCTCCCAATTATAGAGGCAGGCGATATATTCAAATATGCAAGGCAGGCTGGAATGATAGCTTAAAAACTTTTACTCTTGTTCTTACTCCTAATCTTAATCTAATTTTTAAATGATCAAGAGCAAGATTATGCCTGCCTGCGGTAGGCAGGATTAAGAATTTCGCCTTAGGCGGATCTCCACCTGAGGCGGATGAGCCTCTGGCTCAAGCTTTTGGCTGAAAGATTAAAACTATTGTGTAAAGATTTAAAAATATTTTTTATAAAAACATGGTAAATGCAATGAACAATCTAATAGAACTCTTTGATACAACGCTTAGAGACGGTACCCAGGGTGAGGGAATAAACCTTTCCGTGCAAGATAAATTATTAATAGTCCAGAGACTTGACGAGTTCGGCATAGATATTATTGAGGGGGGCTGGCCGGGAAGCAACCCCCGCGATGAAGAGTTCTTTCAAAAGGTTAAGGGATTAAATCTTAGCAATGCCAGGGTTTGCGCTTTCGGTTCAACTGCGCGTTCCTTAAACAATATTGAAGGCGATCCTAATCTTGTGGCCATGCTGAAGGCCGAGACGCCGGTTGTCTCAATATTCGGGAAGGCCTGGCGGCTGCATTCATCAAAAGGGCTCGGTATTTCCGATGATGAAAATGAGGAGTTAATTTTTAAATCGGTCGAGTTCATGAAACGGAACGGCAGGCACATCGTTTATGATGCAGAACATTTTTTTGACGGATACAAAGAAGACAAGCAGTTTGCATTAAAGATGCTGCGGTCTGCAGAAAAAGCCGGTGCAGATGTTCTGGTACTTTGCGATACCAACGGCGGGACGATGCCTCACGACGTTTACGATATTGTTACGGAGCTAAAAAATCATTTATCAGCTCCGGTAGGAATCCATACTCACAACGACTCCGAGCTGGCGGTTGCCAATACAATCGCGGCGGTACAGGCTGGTGCGGTTCATGTTCAAGGAACAATTAACGGAGTGGGCGAGAGATGCGGAAACGCCAACCTGTGCAGTATTATTCCTAATCTTTTGCTAAAGCTGGATAGGCAGACAAGGCAAAAAGTAAATATAGAACATTTAACGTCGCTGTCTAATTTTGTATTTGAGTTGATGAACCTTACCCCGAATACGAGGGCTGCATTTGTAGGCAATTCGGCATTCGCGCATAAAGGCGGAATTCATGTTAGCGCAGTACTAAAAGACAGCAAGATGTATGAGCACATAGAACCTCATGTTGTTGGCAATAAACAGCGCGTGCTGGTTTCGGATCTTTCGGGCCAGAGCAACATAAGGTATAAGGCAAAAGAGCTGGGTATCGATTTATCCGAGCATCAGGAACTAAGCAAGAAACTGGTAAATTATATTAAGTCTCTTGAATATGAAGGATTTCAGTTTGACGGAGCGGAGGCTTCATTCGAGCTGCTTTTACGTTCCGAGTTGAACGAGTTTACCCCATTCTTCAACGTGCTGGACTCTAAAGTAAATGTTATGTATGATAATAAAGGAACATCTCGAGCGGAAGCCGTATTAAAGATTGAGGTTGACGGCGAGATTGAACACACTGCATCCGACGGCGACGGACCGGTTAACGCACTTGATAATGCACTTCGGAAAGCTCTGCTAAGGTTTTATCCTGAGATCGCATTAATCAAGCTTGTGGATTATAAAGTCCGTGTATTAAACGAAAAAGCCGGCACAACCGCAAAAGTTAGAGTTATGATTCAAACTGCCGACGGTACGGAAACATGGAGTACAGTGGGTGTTTCCGAAAATATTATTGAAGCGAGCTTTCAGGCTTTAAGCGACAGTATAAATTACAAACTGTTTAAATTTCAAAAAGAAAAACAGCGGCTTACTGCATAACGCGGCAGGCCGCAATTCAAAATTAAAAATGAAAAATTAAAAATTGAAGACACTTAAAATATTTTGACATAAAAAATCCCGAAGGGATCACAATGTGACAAAGATTTAAGCGGCAATACCATATACGTTTTTAGGATCATTAAAAAGAGATAGAGCAATGGAAATAGGTCTTGTTCAATACAATCCAATCTGGGAGGACAAAGGAAAGAATAAAGAGAAATTGAATTCTATATTATCCGGTATTCCCGGCAAGGAAAGGATTTTAATATTTCCGGAAATGACCTTAACCGGTTTTACCATGAAAGCTTCGTTATATGCAGAACCGATGAACGGTGAGAGCTTTGAATATTTTTCAGAAATTGCAGGTAAATATAATTCCGATATACTGGCCGGATTGATAGAAGCAAAAGACGGTAAATTTTTTAATTCTCTAATTCACATAGATTCAAGAGGAAAGTTAATCTCGGTCTACAGGAAAATCCATCCGTTCTCATATTCAACAGAAGACAAACATTACTCCCGCGGAACAGAAACAGTAATTACCCGTGCCGGCGATTTTAAAATCGGTTTATCAATCTGCTATGATTTAAGATTCCCCGAATTGTATAGATATTACGGTAAAGAAAGAGTTGAGCTAATTGTTGTAATTGCAAACTGGCCGATAACAAGAATTGAACATTGGCGGACATTGTTAAAGGCGAGAGCCATTGAAAATCAGTGCTACGTTGCAGGAGTTAATAGAGTCGGTAAAGATCCAAAACTAATATATAATGGTTACAGCAGTGTATATGACCCGATGGGCAATGAAATTATTACTAACGCTGATGATGAGAAAATACTAACTGCGGAAATCTCCAGCTATAATGTTAAGGAAGTTCAAAATAATCTCCCTTTCCTTAACGACATTTATCTGATCTAATTATTATTATCATAAAATTTTGATGCAATTATATGCAGGGACAATTGCAATTATTTCATGCGTGAAAAATATTTTTAGGCAATTGCATTAAAATTACTTGATAAATTCTTAAATAAAATTATATTTCTTAAACTTTTTTATAGTTTTTATGTTAATGCCTAAAATAATTAAGATTTCCAAAAATGTTATTTCTACTACCTTTTACTGGAGGAGTGAATAAATGATTACTGATGCAATGGGCGATTTTGAAAAAAGAGAATTTGAAGATATTATGGACGTTAATAAGAATTCCGGCATGTATAATGCCTTGATGGAACACGATGCCTGCGGCATGGGATTCGTTGCGAATGTGAAAGGAAGGAAATCCCGTTCAATTATTGAGAAAGGTCTGGATATATTAAAAAATCTTGAGCACCGGGGCGCAGTTGGTGCCGATCCGGAAACGGGAGATGGCGCCGGAATATTAATCCAGATGCCTGATGAATTTATGAGGAAAGCTGCCGCTGAAAATAAAATTAAGCTTCCGGCTGAAGGTAAGTACGGTGTGGGTATGATGTTCCTTCCGCAGAATGCAATTCTGAGGAAAGCCGCAGAAAACATCGTTGAGAAAATTGTTATTGATGAGAACCAAAAATTCCTCGGCTGGAGGGATGTTCCTGTAGATCCATCGGTACCGGGCAGAGGTGCAAAGAATACCCAGCCGTTTATAAGGCAGTGCTTTGTAGGTGCAAATAAAAGCGTAGAAACCCGGGATGAATTCGAAAGGAAACTATATCTAATTAGAAGGATAATCGATCACCGAATTCGTGTTGAACTGAAGTGCGATAGAAGTAAATACTACGTCCCGTCTTTTTCTAGCAAGGTTTTAATTTATAAAGGAATGCTGCTTGCCGATCAGATAAAAAAATTCTACAAAGACTTAAACGATCCCGATATGAAATCTGCTATGGCGATGATTCATATGAGATTTTCAACCAATACTTTTCCGACATGGGATCTGGCCCATCCATTCAGAATGATAGCTCACAACGGTGAAATAAACACACTGAGAGGAAATAAAAACTGGATGGCCGCAAGACAGGAAGTTATGGAATCCCCTTATTACGGGAAAGACTTGAAGCGCATGCTTCCGATTATTATGGACGGCCAAAGCGATTCAGCAACATTCGACTCTGTGCTTGAGCTTCTGATAATGGGCGGGAGAAGCCTGCCTCATGCGATGATGATGATGATTCCCGAAGCCTGGTCTAAAAACGATTTGATGGACCCAGACAGGAAAGCATTTTACGAGTACCATGCTACAATGATGGAACCTTGGGATGGGCCTGCTGCCGTAGTGTTTACAGACGGAACTATTATTGGTGCTACTCTGGATAGAAATGGTCTTAGGCCGTCAAGGTATGTTGTAACTAAAGACGACCTTGTCGTTCTCACATCCGAGGCGGGAACTTTTAGCGTAGATGCAGAAAACGTTGCCAAGAAAGGGAAGCTTCAGCCGGGAAAAATGTTTATACTCGACTTGAAGCAGGGTAGAATTATTGACGATGAGGAAGTAAAAAAAGAAATAGTAACAAAAAAACCTTATCAAAAATGGATAAATGAAAATATGATCAAGATGACGCATCTGCCGACTCCGGATTATATTTATAATGCGGATTTTAGTACGCTGCACATGCGGCAGAGAATATTCGGATATACCAAAGAGGACCTTTTCCAGGTTATGCTGCCTATGGCGCAGAATGGACAGGAAGCCGTTGGCTCGATGGGTACCGATGCGGCGCTTGCGGTTTTATCCGAGCTGCCTCAAATGTTGTTCCGGTACTTTAAACAGCTCTTCGCTCAGGTAACAAATCCTCCAATTGATGCGATAAGGGAAGAGCTGGTAATGGAGTTAACTACTTACGTAGGACCTGAACAAAACTTACTTGCTGAAACTCCGCTGCATGCTCACCGCCTGGAACTAGAGCATCCGCTCCTTTCAAATTCGCAGCTGGAAAAGATAAGGCATATTGCAAAAGGTCATTTCAAATCTATTACAATTCCATTGCTATTCAATCCCTACGTGCGGCACAATATGCGCGAAAGGCTCGATCAGATATGCACTGAAGCGGTAGACGCAGTAAAGGCAGGAAATTCGCTTATTATTTTATCGGATAAAGGCGTTGATAGAAATTGTGCCGCTATTCCTAGTCTGCTGGCTACTTCCGGTGTGCACCACGCATTATTAAAAGCCGGATTAAGAACGCGGACAGGAATTATTCTTGAAAGCGGAGAGCCGAGAGAAGTGCATCATTTCGCCTTGCTATGCGGTTACGGTGCCAATGCAATTAATCCGTATGTTGCTTACGAAACAATTGCATTCTTATCCGAGAACGGATTTTTACCCGACGTTAAAGATTATAAGACAGCTAAATCGAATTTTGTTAAAGCAGTAAGCAAGGGCCTATTTAAAATTTTCAGCAAGATGGGAATTAGCACCCTGCAATCTTATTGCGGCGCCCAAATATTCGAAGCGGTTGGTCTTGATACGGAGATAGTTGAAAGCTATTTTACCGGTACACCCACACGCATTGAAGGCTTAAGCCTTGAGATGCTTGAGGAAGAGACAATAAGAAGGCACAAGCATGCTCTCGATCCACAGATCGATCAAAGCACACTTGATGTGGGCGGACTTTATAATTATAGACGGGACGGCGAGCACCATCTCTGGAATCCTCTGACTATTTCCAAACTCCAGCTAGGCACTAGAGGAGGGAACTATAAAACTTTTAAGGAATATACCGGATTAATAAATAACCAGAATAAGAAGAGAGTTACACTTAGGAGTCTTTATGAGCTTGATACGAGCGGGCATAAGATTCCGATTGAGGAAGTAGAGCCTGCCTCCGAAATTGTAAAAAGATTTTCGACCGGTGCTATGAGCTTCGGATCAATATCCCGCGAAGCTCATACTTCGCTTGCCGTTGCCATGAACAGGATTGGAGGGAAATCCAATACAGGTGAAGGCGGAGAGGATTCCGAAAGGTTTATTCCCTTACCTAGCGGCGACAGTATGCGTTCTGCAATAAAACAAGTTGCATCTGCCAGGTTTGGAGTTACTGCAAATTATCTGGTTAATGCAGACGAACTGCAGATAAAAATGGCACAGGGTGCAAAGCCGGGTGAAGGCGGGCAATTGCCGGGCTTTAAAGTCGATAAGATAATAGGAAGAATAAGACACAGCATTCCGGGTGTAACTCTTATAAGCCCCCCGCCTCATCACGATATTTATTCGATTGAGGATTTGAAACAGCTTATCTTCGACCTAAAAAATATTAATCCGAAAGCCAGAGTTAGCGTAAAGCTGGTATCGGAGGTGGGCGTAGGAACAATTGCTGCCGGAGTTGCCAAGGCACATGCAGACCACATCTTAATCAGCGGGCACGACGGAGGGACCGGCGCCAGCCCAATCTCTTCAATCCAGTATGCAGGAACTCCATGGGAGCTTGGCCTGAGCGAGGCACACCAGACTCTTATGCTTAACGGATTGAGGGACAGAGTATATCTTGCAACCGACGGCCAATTAAAAACCGGCAGGGATGTTGTAATTGCAGCTTTGCTTGGGGCCGAGGAATTCGGGTTTTCAACTGCACCGCTTGTTACCCAAGGCTGCATTATGATGCGTAAATGCCATCTTAATACCTGCCCGGTAGGAGTGGCTACCCAAGACCCTGAATTAAGAAAGAAGTTTACCGGCAAGCCTGAATACGTAATAAACTTTATGTTCTTTATTGCGGAAGAAGTGCGCGAGCTAATGGCTGCAATGGGATTCAGAACATTCGCCGAAATGATAGGACAGACTGATAAAATTATTCCTACAAGATTAAACGACCACTGGAAAGCGCGCGGCATTGATCTGACTAAACCGTTGTTCAAGCAGACGCCGATTTATGAGACAAGCCAGCATAGAACCCGGGAACAGAACCACGGTCTTGATAACCAGCTTGACCTGGAGTTTATTAAGCTGGCGCAGCCTGCTATAGAAAACGGGACACCGGTTTATATTAAGAGCCGGATAAGGAATATTAACCGCACTGTAGGAGCCATGCTTTCCGGCGAGGTTGCTAAACGCTACGGTGAAGAAGGCCTGAACGAAGGGTTGATAAAAATTGAATTAAGAGGAACGGCCGGACAAAGCTTCGGGGCCTTCCTTGCAAAAGGAGTTGAATTGAATCTTACCGGCGAATCGAATGATTACACAGGCAAGGGGCTTTCAGGCGGCAGGATAATAGTTAAAGTGCCGCCCGAGGTTACATTCGATCCTTCCGAAAATATTATTGTAGGCAACACTTGCTTGTACGGCGCAACTAGCGGGCAGGCATATATAAACGGAGTAGCCGGCGAAAGGTTCGGCGTAAGAAATTCCGGTGCGTACGCAGTTATTGAAGGCGTGGGTGACCACGGCTGCGAGTATATGACCGGCGGAAGAGTAGTAGTCCTTGGTAAAACAGGACGAAACTTTGCCGCGGGGATGTCCGGCGGTGTTGCATATATTTGGGACCCTGAAAAATCGGCAAACAAATATATCAATCACGAAATGGTTGATGTTGAATATCTAATTTACGATGAAGACATTGCGGAAGTATTTGATATGGTTCAAAAGCATTACGAATATACCGGTTCCCGGAGAGCCGGATATATCCTAAAAAATTGGGGGCATGAAAAAGACAACTTCTGGAAAATAATTCCGGGCGAGTACAAGAAGGCGCTTGCAAAGCTGGCTAAAGAAAAAGAGACTGTTACTTCCGAAAAGACTGTAACCGAATTTGCGGAGGTTGCCAATGGGTAAGCCGACCGGATTTAAAGAATACAAGAGAGCATCGCTTCCTAAAGAGCCGGCAGCGCAGAGAGTGCAGCACTTCAAGGAATTCGAGCACCGTTTCAGCCGGGAAGAAGCTAGAATACAGGGCGCCCGGTGTATGGACTGCGGTATACCTTTCTGCCACGGCGATACCGGCTGCCCGGTTCAAAATTATATTCCGGAATGGAATGACTTGATTTACAAGAATCATTGGAAGGAAGCTTTAGACAACCTTCAATCGACAAATAATTTTCCTGAGTTTACAGGCAGGCTTTGCCCCGCACCCTGCGAAACAGCCTGCGTACTAGGTATAAACGAACTGCCCGTTACAATAAAGGCCAATGAAAGGACGATAATTGATAAAGGCTTTGAAGAGGGCTGGGTGAATCCCAGGATGCCTCACGTATTGACGGGGAAGAAAGTAGCCATTGTCGGTTCCGGGCCGGCAGGATTAGCTGCTGCGCAGCAGCTTGTAAGAGCCGGCCATTCGGTTACCGTCTTCGAAAAGAACGACCGTATAGGCGGATTACTTAGGTACGGCATTCCGGATTTTAAATTAGAGAAGCACATAATAGACAGAAGACTTGAGCAAATGACTATTGAAGGTGTTGAATTTAAAACCAGAGTGAATGTGGGTGTGGATATACCCGCTAAAGAATTGATAAATAATTTTGATGCGGTTGTTTTAGCCGGAGGCTCTGAAAAACCGAGAGATATAAATATTCCAGGAAGGGACTTGAAAGGCATTCACTTTGCGATGGACTTTTTGCCGATGCAGAATAGAGCGAACGCCGGCGATGAAGTAAGTAACCGTATTACTGCTGCGGGAAAAGATGTTGTTGTTATCGGCGGAGGTGATACCGGCTCTGACTGCGTTGGCACTTCCAACAGGCAGGGCGCTAAATCCGTTACCCAAATTGAACTGCTTCCGGTTCCGCCAAAAGACAGGCCGGATAGTACACCCTGGCCTTATTGGCCGATGATTCTTAGGACTTCTTCCAGCCATGAAGAAGGTGTGGAGCGGAAGTGGAGTATAAACACAAAAGCATTTACGGGCAACGATAAAGGTGAAGTTACTGCACTTAAGTGTTCACATGTTATGTTTGAAGATGGAAAGATAGCTGATATCCCTGGAACCGAGTTTGAGTTGAAAGCCGATCTTGTTTTAATTGCCGCCGGGTTCGTTCATCCGGTTCACGAAGGGATGATAAATGAACTGAAAGAGTTTGGTCTTGAGCTGGATGCGAGAGGTAATGTTAAAGCGGAATTCGGCGACATGAAGGAAGCGCATCATACCAGCGTAAATAAGGTCTTTGCATGCGGCGACATGCGCAGGGGTCAGTCTCTTATTGTATGGGCTATTGCAGAAGGGAGAAAGTGTGCTGCCTCGGTTCATAATTTCCTGATGCAGGAAGCCGCAGTTGAAGAAAATGCGGTATAAAAGAATTATTGACTTATGATTTGACATTTTCAATTTAAAATTGTGTACCCTTCAGTAAAAAAACTTGAGCAAGTCTAATTTCAATAGAAGCAAAAGAACTTCAGTCTACGGAAAGAAAAGTACCTCAAATTAACCGGCTCTAGTTCTTTGGCATTCAACTTGATTTATTGCTTGTCTAAAAAATAAAAACGGGTATATTTAAAAAAATACCCGACAAATCGATAATATATTGAATGAAATTAGAATTTATTTAAAAGGTAAAATGATTAGATCGGTAATATTTTCGCTATCGGTAATTTTTACGCTTATATCCGTCAGTTGTTCGGAATTTCCCACACAGGTAGTTGCACCGCAGTGGGATGTAGACCTGAATGTACCGGTAATTAACAGGTCGTACTCAATGAGTGATATTTTAAAGCCGCAGCATTACATTTCGATTCAGCCAGAGGCCTCCGGCGACAGTATTTATTTATTCCAGTCAGATGAATATACTCAGAGCGTAAGCATTGGTAATTTTTTACAGGTAACCGAACCGGTCTCTGTAAAAAACGTTCCGGTACTGGTAGGAAAAACAACTCCCGATACCGTCTATATTCCTTTGCCCGAAGGCGCCGAGCTCGATTCCGCAGTTTTTGAAAACGGCTTTTTTGCAATCCACGTAACCAATCCTTTGATTGCAGACGTTAGTATTTCTTTAACAATGCCGGGAATTACCAAGCCGGACGGTTCGGTATTTAATATAACCCAGAATATCGGTGCGCTCGGCAGCGATTCGGCAGCTTTTAATTTTAACGGCTGCAGGTATGTTATCCCCCCTAATCAACCTTCTTATTACCGCAACAGCTTCCAGGTAATTGTTAAGTCTTCTTCTTCTTTGCTGCTGTCTTACGTAACGATGGATTTATATCTGTCTGATTTTATATTTAAATCAGTATCGGGCAGGCTTCCTTCCAAAACTCTGGATTCGAAACCGATGTCTTACGATTTGAATATAGGAACAGCGGCCGACTACCAGGGTAAAGCGTTTCTAAAAGAAGCGACACTAAATTTAAGTGCAGAGTATTTATCTCCCGCCAGCAGGCATTTCGGGCTGCTTATAAAAAATCTCAATATAACAGGAATACGGAAAGACGGCTCAACCTTGGCGTTAACCGACAGCACCGGCAGCCCGAACCTTACATTAACGCTTGCCAACGGATATCTTCAAAAAACATTTAATGAAAAGAACAGCAACATAAATTCGTTTATCAGCTTTCTGCCGGACGCGGTTACTTTGAACGGCCAGTATGTAATGAATCCGGACAACAACGAAGGTACTGCAACCAATATCGACTCCGTAAAAATAAACGCTAACTGGTCTACGAAAAGTTATCTATCGGTTTTGAAATCTACCGTTACCGATACTTCAAGCTTATCGGGCATGACTTCATCGGACAGAGACAAAATTAGGAATGCAATGTCCGTTGATCTTGTTCTTAATATTCAGAACGGGATACCCTTAACTACCTGGCTTAAGGCAACATTAACCGATGCGAATTTTAATCCTCTGTTCACCGTAATTACCGACGGCGGGGAAGACTCTCTTTATTTTCCCGGCGCTGCAATCGATCAAAACGGCGAAGTAACAAACCCGGCGACAACGGTAACCACAGTTAAGCTGGATTCGGCCCAGATAGAAAAGTTTTCCCGTGCCTATTATGTAATTTATGATGTAAGCGTGCAGACCAAGCAAGCCTCGCAACATCCGCCGCCGGTTGTTGCAATACGCCCCGAGGATAAAATAAACATTCAGGCCTACGGTGCAGTTAAATTTAGAGTGAATAAGTGAGGCGGGGTATGTTTAAATTGATTAAGAAAAATTTTAGCAGACCAGTTTACCCGGAGTTGCTAAATTGGAGTAATGGAGTATTGGATTCCTTTAAAACTAAATCTAAGAATTTATTTCTCAGATACTGGATACTTGATTCTCGATACTGGATAACAAATCGAGTATCCAGTATCAAGCATCGAGTATCTTTAATCAAAAATTGCAAATATCTTTGGCTGGAGTATTGGAGTATTGGAATAATAAACGAAAATCATCACTCTTCCGAAATAATTCCACTACTCCATTATTCCAGCCAAATGTATTTGAAATTCTTTTTAACGATGCTTGATACTGGATTCTTGATACTCGATTTTCTGTACGGCATCGAGAATCAAGAATCCAGTATCCAGAATCTACGAGATAAATTCTCAGATTTTAGTAAGGAGGAATCCACTACTCCATTATTCCATTCTTCCAATATTCATACATTCCCTAAGCTGCGCAATATAATTTTGGCATTAATTATTTTATGGCTTACTCCAAGTATTGTTTTTGCCCAGTATGGCTCCAGCGGATTAACCGACGCTCGAAGCATCGCGATGGGAAACACATATAATGCCGATGCGCGCGGAGTTTATTCAATCGGATTGAATCCTTCGGGACTTGCATTTCTTAAAGAATACTCAGTTGAGTTTTCCACTGTTCTTCCGATGCCAGGCGCTTCTGTTTCAACAGGCACCGATTTTTTATCACTGAATGATTTCAATTATTTCTTCGGCGGGGTAAACGGCCAGCCCAGGTACCTAGATGACAACGACAAAGAAAAGTTGAATTCCGTTTTTGAAAACGGCGGCGACGCTTTTGTGAATGCCTCGTTTAATCTTCTTACTATATGTTACAAACCTTCGTCGGATGTGGGAACTTTCGCATTTTCCATAAATGATGCCGTAGCCGGATGGCTCCGGTTTCCAAATGCGCTTTCAAGTTTAATCTTGTACGGCAACCAAACCGGCAAAGTGTATAACCTAAGCGGTGTAAGCGTTAATTCGTGGTGGATAAGAGATTACTCGTTATCTTACGCGAGGGAATTTCCCGGCATTGGTGACGACGCTGCCGACAAGCTTTACGCGGGAATTACATTAAAGCTTGTGCATGGCCTGGCTTACTCTGTTAGTCAAGAAGGCTATGGTTATTTATCCACAGGCGCAAACAATCAATTAACTGCAGTATCGAATAATAAAATTACTACTGCTTTTTCCGATAATCTGGGTGTTAAATACAGCTTTGATACAACAAGCCGGTCTGCAAGCTTTAGTTTGTTCCCGTCCCCGGCAGGCACAGGGTTTGGTGCAGACTTAGGTTTAAATGCATCATTCGGAAAAGAATGGGATGTATCTCTTGCGGTTACCGATTTGGGAAGCATTACGTGGGATAAAAACACAGCCGTAATTTCTTCAAACGGGCAATATACCGTTACCGATTTAACCGACAGCAACCAGCTTGACTCCCTTAAAAATAAGTTTACCGGGCAAACCGACAGCACCGGGAACTTTATTACCGGCCTGCCGACTGCATTTAGGCTGGGTGTTTCTTACCGCGCCGGATTAGACGACGGCGACTTTCCCGGCAGTCTTCTTTTGGCTTTAGACGTCAACCAGGGATTCAACAACCAGCCGGGTAATTCCGTTAAGACAAGAATATCTTTCGGCGCTGAATGGAAGCCCATGAATTGGATACCGTATTTTAGAACCGGGTTTTCATTCGGCGGTCTTACCGGTTTTCATTGGGCATTCGGCATCGGCATAGATGCATCTATTGTAAATATTAATTTCGGTACAATGGATATGCAGTCTGTCTTTGCGCCAGGGTCTTCAAAACAGTTCTCTATAGCTTTTGATTCGTACTGGAAACTATAAATTAAAAACGGATTAAGGCTAATGCCTACAGATGAAGATTGAACTAAATAACACACCTTACGCAAACATTACTCATTGGAGTACTGGAATGTTGGAATAATGTCCGAAGGACTCCTTTGGAGGAGTAAATTGGTCAATTCCATTACTCCGACACTCCATTACTCCAGGGGTTGCGTAAGGTGTCTAAATAAGTTTGACTTTCACCTCGTCAAAAGATTATTTTTAGTCCGGGTATTTAAAATTAGCAGAAATTTATGGGGGTACTATGAAAAACGGTCCATTGCTTCTTTGTTCATTGCTGATACTCGTACTTACCGGCTGTTCATCAACCTACACTATAAAAGATTTTCCTTCCAAAGAAAAATTTTATGAAGACTTTAATAATATTTTTAATTGTTTCAGCTGCCGCTTACTCGCAGGAAGTGAACAGCAAGAATAATATAATATATGCCGAGCTATTGGGAAACGGAATTTATTCTTCACTTAATTATGAAACCACATTCACAATAGCGCCTACAGCCGCAATTGGTTACCGTTACAGTCCTAAAGACGGAGGATTTTTCCTGAGCGCCGCATTAGATATATTCCCCGAACCGGCAGGGAAAATATTTCCCTGGGGCGGCCTGGGTCTGGGTTATAGTTTTTAAATTTGATGCGATCAAAAGTTTTAGCTATTTGAAATTAAATATGCTAAATTGAATTTAGGTTGTAATAATAATCTCCCTTTTAACACGGGGCTATTTTATAAATAAATCAGCGGGGTAAAAATGAAAATACTATCGGCCTTCTTTTTGTTAGCATCTTTCCTTTTAATAGTGTCACCGCCGGTCTTAGGCCAGGCAGCATTAAGCAAGGGCTCATATTCTATAGCGGGTACGCTCATGTATTCTTCAAATTCTTCAAGCGATAATTTCAACCACACTTTCCAGGATAACTATCTTACTTTCTCTCCGCAGTTCGTATCGTTTGTTGCCGATCATTTTTCAATCGGCGGATTTATAAATTATTCAAACTCCAGTCACTTTATAAATGATAATCATGTAAATACCATGTCGAATTTATCCTTTGGTCCCTTATTCCGTTATTACTTCTATTCGGAAACAGTAATTCCTTTTATAGAAACATCATTCAGTTATTACATACCCGATACGGAAACCGGCAACTCTTCCAATCTTTACGGAATTAATTTGAAGGCAGGCATAGATTACTTTTTATCCGGCAGCATTGCAGTCGAGCCTTCGTTTCAATACAGCTACGAGCTATACAGCTCAAGCGATGCAACCATAAATGAATTTACCGTTAACATCGGAATAAATTATTTCATCTTTTAATGCATCCGTAAGATAAGGGCGGATAAGGGAGTTTTAAAATGAAAAAAATTATTGTTCTTTTTATACTCAGAGTTCTTTCTCCGTGTCTTTTAAATGCATTTGCGCAGGATGCACTTAACAAAGGTGTATATTCTATAGGAGGATCGATACAGTACAGTTCCCAAAAGCAAAATAACGGTTACGTAACTATTACTACAAACACCGGGACCATCGCTCCCCGGTTTGTTTATTTTATCGCAAGCCATATCTCACTAGGCGCAGCAGTTAGCTATAACTATTATTTTTACAGGGAGCCCGGATATTACAACGGCGACAGGGTGACTAATACTTCTTACATTACTATGGGGCCCTCAATAAGATATTATTTTAACGTGAAGAAATTTATTCCCTTTCTGGAAGCTTCATTTAATTATGGAATTTATTGGCTTCACTTTGATAGTAATGAGCATGTTTATAATTACGGCATAAAAGGAGGAGCTGAAATTTTCCTTTCGGGCAGCGTGGCGCTCGAACCGTCCGTAAGTTATAACCACATAAGATATACACAGGAACTTTATAATTTTACCGCTGTTCAGAATACGAATACAATTACTGCTGGGATTGGGATAAACTATTTTATTTTTTAATAACATTTAATTTGGGCTTTTTACGAATTCAAAAAAATAAATGAAAAAGATATTTTATTTGATAGCTGTATTATCTCCATTACAAATTTTTTATGCTCAACCAAAGGCCGGTATTGGTTGGGGATTATCGGCAGATTTTTGCTGTATGTCTGAAGAAAAAGAATCATCCTCAGCCTACGAAATACTTCCGGCTCCGGAACTGAGCCTATTTGCGGATTACTATTTTAATATACATGCCGGTATAGGCGTTTATGCTGGCTATGTTTTACTGGCTGATAACTGGGACGGTCCGGAAGCCGGTTTTAATTTTAAATACCGGATAATAAAAAAATTTTTAGTCTCCGCAGGTTTAAGTTATAATTCAATATCAGGCGGCACGGACTTTCCGGGGAATTTAACTCCATCACTATATAAAAGAGATTTTACCTTCCTTAACATAGGAGGTGAATATTTACTTTCCGACAAGGTTTTTATAGAGTTGGTTTATTCAAAGCCGCTTAATCGTGATGCAATTTTCGGGCACAGCCATCCGGATTATCCGGATACTGCAGTTGATTTATTTAAACTGGTTGGAAGACTAAAGCTCGGCATCGGCTTTAACATTTGATTGTAAAAATTTATGAAACGAATTTCTATTTGTACTAAAAATTTTTCTCCCTTTAGTAAAGGGAGATGTCGACGGAGTCGACAGAGGGAGTTAAAAATCCAAGCTTTATTTCAAAGTTAATTTTACCCATCAAAAAGAATTGAGCAAATAGTTCTGCTCATAAAGATTAATGTAGATATAAAAGTATATCAAGATTTTCTAATTGAAGATTTATTGGAACAAATCCTTCGTCACCCGCCAGGCGGGTGCCACCTCCTTCACTAAAGGAGGATTTGTATTTGTAATTTTCTCCCTTTAGTAAAGGGAGATGTCGACGAAGTCGACAGAGGGATTTGAAAATCTAAGCTTTATTTCAAAATCAATTTTACCCATCAAGAAATTTTTAATTACCTTGAGACCCTGGGAATGTTAATCAGCGCTGCGGCCAGAAATACCAGGTTGGAAGACCATGCTGTAAGCAGCGGGCTTAATGCACCGTTCTTTCCGAATGCCAGACTTATCTGCATAAATGCCAGGTAAATAAACGTTACTAAAATATTAACTCCTACCTGAACTGCCAATCCGCCTCTGCGCTTGTTTGCCGAAATCGGCAGACCGAATAGCACAACAATAAGGCTTGCCATCGGAAAAGAAAATCTTGAATAGTATTCTATCAAAGTGCTTGTAGGATCAGTACCCGCCCGCTTTTGGGTCTCTATATATTTAGTAAGCTCAGTAAGATTCATCTCCTCCGGCTTAATCTGCTTGGTTAATAATTCTGCGGGAGTAAAATTCAAATCGCTAATTTTAAGAGTTGAAAAATATTTAGCCGTCTGCTCGTTGTTATTAAAAGTACGCTCAATCCCGTTGCTTGCAATCCATACATGACTAACGGTATCGTAAGTCATACTGGCTGCATCAATCCTAGAGACCATTTTAACCAGATCGACTTTGTCAAAGTTTTCGATGCTTACCCGTATTGCCTGGTTCCGGTTGCTGTCGAAGAATTCAATGCTTACTATTCTTGTCTTTGAGTCCTGAAAATAAATATTGCTGCCTAAAAAATTGTAGTTCGAGTTTAAGTATTTGTGCTCGAGATTTTCCTTTGTTTGGTTGGCTAGCGGGACAATATACCCGGCGAAATATATTGAGAGAATGCTGATAAAAAAAGTAGTAATTAAAAACGGCAGCATAAACCTGTATAAACTAACGCCGCTTGCTTTAATTGCCGTTAGCTCGCTTAAGTTGGATGCCTTGCCTGCGGTAAATAATGCTGCAAACAACACGGCTACAGGTGTCATCAATTTTATTATATCCGGACTGAATACGACGTAATAGTGAAGAATGATAATGAACGGAACACCCTGGTCAAGAAAGCTTCCGATGTTGTCTACCATGTTAATAACAACGAATATCAACGTGAAGGCAACCAGGCCGAAGATTATCGTCTGCAGAAACTGTTTGATCAAATATTTATCAAGTATCTTCATTCAGCTCTCTTCCCCGGAATCTGTATTCCAGATAGTGTCTGCGCCAAAGCTAAGCCATTGCTTGGGAATTAATTTTCTTAGGAAATTGAAATTTATCTGGACAGTTTCCTGAACTGTTTTAGTAGTTAAAAGAAGCCCGATTATCGAAAGCAAAATATTAGCCGACCACATTCCCCAGAAAGGAGTAATGATATTTCTGTCGGCAAGCTTTTCTCCGGCAATTAAAAAAGCCCAGTATACAACAAAGAAAAACAAGCTTATGCTTGCGGCAACTCCGAAGCCGCCTTTCTTAACCATTACCCCCAGCGGTGCACCAATTAATATAAACACGATGCACGCAACAGGCAGGGCATATTTTTTATGTATCTCAACCATATAGGAATTAAGCTGATCCTGCACCGATTCTTCCATTCTAAAATTGGATAGAACTATATTTTGCGCAGTCCTAATTTTTTCCAGCGCCCTCGTATAAATTATGTCGCTTTTATTAAGTTTATTAATCGGGTAAGATGCGAACGGGTTCTGGCCTTCAGCAAGCAGATACTTATTAGTAACTCCGGAAAGGCTTTTCACAGAGCTTTGCTTCAACTGCCTAAGACTATCCGCAATTAGGGCCATCGCCTGGGTGCTTAACTCCCTGTCTCCTCTCGGGCCGCCGGGCGCCGACTGCTGGAAGGAGAACTGGTCGGCATTCATGGTTATTCTGTGCTTCTTAAATATCAGCTTCCTGTACAGGTCGCTCTGGTTGTTACTCGACTCGTGGATCTCGCCGTTCCACAAATCCATAATAAGCTTCGACTGATCCTTGGAGAAATAAATTTTTCCTTTCTGAGCGGTAACAATATCTACTCTTCCCGGGTCGGTGTTGTCGTATATTACTACATCCTCAAGCTCACTGTCGGATTTTTTTATTCCTCTTACAAGAATTGCATAGTTCGAAACTTCCTGGGAGAAGACGCCCGGCTCTAAAGAAAGTGTGGGCTTCTGCCTGGAGATATCCTCCATCAGCAGCTTAGCATGATGGTTTGCGTCCGGCAGTACATCGTTATTGAATAAAAATAAAAGATAGCCCAGAACAATGCTTGCAATAAACGGTGCTGCCATCATTTTGTATAAGCTTACTCCGGAGGATTTCATTACGGTAATTTCATTGTTCTGAGACAGATTGCCGAAGGCCATAAGTGTAGCTACCAGTACCGCCATCGGAACCACTAGTACAACCATCCACGCCAGGTTAAATGCGATCAGCTTTAATATTACCCATAAGCCAAGCCCTTTTCCAACAAGCCTGTCTGCAAACTTCATTAAAAACTGAAGCAGGAAAATGCATATCAATGTAACCATTGAAAAAATAAAAGGCACTACATGGTTTCGAAGTATATATCTGGATAAAATCATGGAGTGAATATATAAAAGCCGCTAGAGTTTAACAAGACAATGCCGATGATATATAAACTTGTTTATTTTAATTATATTTGAAACAGTTATGATTGAGCTTTAGAAGAGCTTGGTTATTTTTATAATTTATTTTAAAACACCATTACCGTTTGCATTGGAAAAATTTAAGATCATTTTATTGTGCTTTATTCTTTTAATTACGCCGGGCTGCAAAAAAGAAGTCCGCATTACAAAGCTCCAAATTGAAAAAGATAATAATTACCCGCGCTGGCTTAAAAGCGGAGACTATCAAACGGATCAGACTTCCGGGAATGTTTATATAGGAAGAGACGGCAGAGGCTTGAAGACTTTTTTACTGGCCGACGATATCGGTAAAATTCATCATCTTAAAATTGAAGACGACACTGTCTTCCATCTTTCTGCGGTTTACTTGGGAGATGATGTGCGCAATTATTTAAAGGATTTTCCCAAGGGCGACTTTGAAGAAATTACTTACGATAAGTATGCCGGCTCGGTGTATCTTTCAATTGAAGGAGACGGTCTCGACTATAATAAGTTTGTCGGAATATATAAAATAATCTTTAAGAATAACGATATCTTTGCCGATACATTAACCGGCATAGTTAAAATGAACTTTTCTCCATCTTCTTTGTTCTATAAATATACAAGGGATAATATTGGCTATGAAGGCCTGGCCGTAGACAGAAACTATTTTTATCTGGGACTTGAAGGATTTGAGGATGAAGGCGTATTCGCAGACAGCACGCTTATATTTATTGCCGATAAGAACAGCCTGAAGATAATAAAGGAGATAGATACAAAGCCTTATAATATTTTTACCGCATGCGGTTTGTACTCAGACCGGGATAATTCGATTTTCGGAATAGACAGGAATGCCAAAAAAATATTTCACATAAAGTTCAATAAAGACCTCGATGTTGAGTCGGTAGAAGAGACAAATCTAAAATCGGCAATACCTTCTTATCCTTTATTTTCTTATGTTGCATCATTGGAATCTATAACAATAGACGACGAGAATAATATATACCTGGTTGACGATCCGTGGAAGGCTTATTTTATACCCTCGGATGACGTTCTGAAAAAACTTGACGAAAACACAGTTCAAAATTTTAAGGATTTTGTTCCTGTTATTTTTAAATACAAACTAATAAAATAAAAGGAGTGTATCATTGCAGGAAGTAATTAATTTCATTGTTAATAACCAAGACTCATACATCGCGGAGCTTAAAGAATTTTTAAGGATCCCGAGTATAAGCACAACCCCCGAAAACAGGGGAGATATAAAACTTGCTGCAGAATTTGTGGCGGCAAAATTAAAGAACGCCGGAATGAGTCGCGTAGAAATAATGGAAACAGAAGGCCACCCGCTCGTTTATGGCGAATGGCTCGGCGCTCCGGGCAAACCGACAGTACTTATTTACGGACATTATGATGTTCAGCCTGTTGACCCAATCGAATTGTGGACTGACCCTCCGTTTGAACCTGTTGTAAGAGATGGTAAAATTTATGCAAGAGGGGCTACCGACGATAAAGGCCAAATATTTATGCATATTAAAAGCGTGGAGTCTTTCTTTAAAGTTGAAGGAAGCCTGCCTCTGAATGTAAAATTTATAATTGAAGGCGAAGAAGAGATAGGCAGCCACAACCTGGAGGTTTTTATCAGCAATAATACTGAACTTCTTAAATGCAATGCGGTGCTGATATCCGATACGGCTCTATATGATGAAGGAGTTCCTACTTTAACATACGGCTTGCGAGGACTTGCATACATGGAAGTTGAAGTTACCGGGCCGAACAGGGACCTTCATTCCGGAACCTTCGGCGGAACAGTCGGAAATCCTATAAATGTGCTGGCAATGATGATCGCAAAGCTGCATGATAAAAACGGCCGGGTAACAATACCGCATTTTTACGATGAAGTTTTGAAACTGACAAAGAAAGAAATAATAAATATTAAGAATTTAAAGTTATCGGAAAAGAAATATGCTAAAGAGTTGGGTGTTGCCGAGCTTGAAGGCGAAAAAGGATTTTCAACATTGGAAAGGATTTGGGCAAGGCCTACCCTGGACTGCAACGGAATTATAGGAGGCTTTACAGGCAAAGGAGCCAAAACCGTTATACCTTCCAAAGCTTCGGCAAAAATTAGTATGCGGCTTGTCCCTAACCAGGATCCGAATAAGATAGCGAAGCTTTTTGCAAAGCATATAAAAGCAATCGCACCAAAATCCGTTAAAGTGAATGTTACGAATCTTCACGGCGGACTGCCGGCATTAACTCCGTTGGAAGATAAAGCCACAGTTGCGGCAGCTAGTGCATTGGAAAAAGCATTCGGCAAAAAAACAGTATTCATCCGGGAAGGCGGATCGATACCGATTGTAACAGAGTTTTCAAAGAAACTGAAAGCTCAGGTAGTTCTTATGGGTTTAGGTTTGAATACCGAAAATCTTCACTCCCCGAACGAGCATTTTAACCTAAACCATTTTAAACTGGGAATTATAAGCTCGGCTTATTTTCTGAAAGAATATTCATTATAGTATGTCTTAATCTTAGATTGATAAGCAAAAAGTAAGATTCAGAGCAGTAATTTTTTAGAGGAGAAGTAATTTTTAGCCGTTATATTAAATTATGCCGCCGCAGGTTTGGTAAATAACCAAGAAATCCCGGCGGCATAATAGTTGTTTTAGCAGGTGAAATGAAAATTAATTTTGGTCGGGAAATTATTTCATAATTTCGATGGAACAGGATATATGAAGAAATTAGCTCTGTTTTTATTAATTATATTCGCTGCCGCTATATTTTACTCTTGCGGGAAAAAAGGCGGTGAAGCCACTACAACTCCCGGTCAGGAAGCTGCATACTCTCCGAATAAGGATGCCGACATACAGCAATATAATCTTGGTGTAAAGGAAAGACAAGCAGGGCAGCGCAGTCCTTATGATACACTTTCATTAATTTCATACGTAATCAGTAATTATCCTCAAGGCTCATACCTTGTGGATTTTGATAAGACCTTAACCTTCAATGTTCCAAAGCCTGCCGTAATTTATTTAAATGAAAGCGACGGGCTTTATGTACTTGCAGTTATAGCCCGATCCAAGCCGGGCGAAAGATTAATTGAGCCTAAAAATGTTGTAGGCTACGACCAGAGCTTTATCAACCTGGACAGTACAAAGCTGGGTACCGCTTTCTTCTATCTTACTTTGTTTAAATGCGAGAATAGTTCCTTTACCCGCGTTTGGGAAGACCCTATTCCCGACCACGGCGGATTTAACAGAATGTGGATGGATAAATGGGATTACAACGGCACTCCTTTTGTCAGAATAGACTTCCATTACGCCAGAGGGATTGGACACATCGACTACAATTATTTCTTTATAAACGGCCTTACCCAACTGCCGCATCTGCTTATGACTTATAAAGGCATCGACTTCCAGAGGACTATAGCTAACGTAAACAACGATAAATATCCCGATTATTACGAATACCTCTATTACAATTTGCCGGATAGAATCTATGCAAAAGATTCAATTGCCTTTGTATGGGATGTTAAAGACAGCGTTTACGTTAATACCAGGAACCACAGGCAAACCAGGCCGTACTAAGTTTTCAGTCCTAAAGATTTACGCACAATACCGGTGATAACACCGCTTACCGCGTCCGTAGCAAGCATGACTTCTAGTTTTTTTTTCTTATCTTTACCGCAGAAAAATTTATTTGTTTTCAATCAACGACTAATTAAAAAATAAATTGTTAGGAGATGTTCATGCAATCTCTTAAATATGCCCCGGCTTATGCCAAGCCGGTGGATTTCGTTTATGCAGGCTTAAATTTTCGTATTATTTTTAGAGGAAGAAATGTTCGATACTGATGTAAAAGTAAGCCCTATTACACAATATTTTGAAACTCTTGGCTATAAATATGATTTTATAAACGGTAAAAAATTAATAAAGGTATTCACTTCCCAGGAAGAAGAGCTTAATACTTTGTATAAAGGCGTCGGCTTAAGAGATATTTCCGGCAGCGGTATTCTGGAATTAAGCGGCAAGGACTCGCTGGATTTTTTGCACCGTATATCTACAAATAAATTGAAAGACCTTTTACCCGAATCGACTGCGAAGACAATCTTTACAAATGAAAAAGGAAGATTTATAGATGCTGCCGTTGTAATGAATTTCGGCGACCATCAAATACTTATAAGCAGCAGCGAGCATAAACAAAAAATTACAAACTGGATTAGCAGGTACATTATTTCAGATGACGTGAATATGAACGCACCGGAAAATAAGTACGTTCTCTTCGAGCTTCTAGGGCCGCAGGCTGACTCTTTTATTACGCTTGTTTGCGGCAATATGGTAAATGAAATAGAAGAAAATAAATTTAAAGCTGTTAAATCGGACGGTATTATCTTTTTCTTAATAAAAATGCGGGACAAAGCCGGCCATCTTAAATTCTTGATTCTTGCAGATCCTGAAAACGGACTAAACCTTGTAAAGTATATGGTTAACAATAAAGGGCCGTTTGATTTTAATCTTATTGGTGAAGACGCTTATAACTGCTATAGAATATTTACGGGAATTCCATCTGCACCGAACGAAATAAATACTGATTATAATCCGCATGAAGCCGGACTGCTGGACTTTGTAAGCTTCTCAAAGGGATGCTATATCGGTCAGGAAGTAATAGCCAGGCTGGATACTTACGATAAGGTTCAAAAATTTTTGAGAGGGATTACCTTCAGCGAGCCTGCAGAACAGAACGGACTTTACGATCTATTCGACGGGCAAGGCAATGAAGCCGGCAAAATTACTTCTACATGCTATTCTGAAAAAAACAAACAGAACATCGGTCTGGCCTATGTTAAGAAGTCATTCCAGGAAGATGGAACCGAACTGTTTGCAAAAGATGCAAACGGAAAAAATATAAAGGTAACAGTTAAAAGCTTTCCGTTTAAGAAATGAAGATTTATACTAAAACAGGCGATAACGGCGAGACCGGATTGTTTGGAGGAGAAAGGGTCCCGAAAAATTCACCTAGGATTGAAGCGTACGGTACGGTTGACGAGCTTAATTCTTCAATAGGACTTGCATTAACGGAGGCGGTGGACGGTGAAGTAAAAGAGCTGTTATTAAAATTACAGAACGAGCTGTTTACACTCGGTTCCGACCTTGCAACTCCTGAGAATGAGAAAAATAAAAAGCTTAATGTGGCAAGGGTGCCCGAGAAGTTTTATATTGAAATTGAAAATGCGATCGATCATTTTGAAAGCAAGCTTAAGCCGTTAAAGAATTTTATTCTGCCCGGCGGATCCAAAAGTGCTGCACTGCTGCATGTTTGCCGAACAATTTGCCGCAGGGCAGAAAGAAGAGTTGTGGAATTAAAAAAGCATGAAGATGTTAACGATAATATCATTATATTCCTTAACAGGATATCGGATTTATTATTCGTACTTGCACGTTATGAAAATTCGGTTTCCAATGTTCCCGATACGAAATGGAACATCTGAAAACCGAAAAAGTTTAAAGCTTAAAATTTGTTCTTTTATTTATTGGACCTAAAATACTTAATCCGATAAACTACCTACTACCTACTAATTCCGGGGGTGAATTTTGGTTTCGACGGGATTAAAGAGGCTTAGGACTGCGCATCGTGTTCCCCGCGTACACGTTGAGCCTTAGGCTCATCAGCCTCTGGCTGAAAAACAAACGGGAACAAAATAATAACTGGCGAATATAATTACGCCTTAGCTGCCTAATTAAACGGTAGCCGTTCAATGACTTCTCTCATACCGGATTTCAATTGAGCGTCGTTTAGGTATGATTGCCGGATCTATCGCCCTTATAGACGAGGTGAAACAAACAATGGGTAGGTTTAAAGCGATCCTTGCTTGTTTGGTAACTTTAAGCCAAAATAAAAACAAGCTATATGCGTAGAAGTTCTTTGAATCTTAATTTCGGACGCGGGTTCGACTCCCGCCACCTCCACCAGTCTTCGTTTTGAGCGAAGCTAAAAACGAAGACTGCAGCGGCGTATCCCGATTTATCGGGAGAAGCCGTGCTAAATTTCCTGTAAGATTTACTTCGCTCAAAACTACGCCCCGGCAGGCCAAAAATAAAGGGAAGGAGAATAAAATGTATTACTACGTTTACATTTTAAAAAGTATAAATTATCCGGAGGAACATTACATAGGATTTACAGAGGATTTAAAAGGCAGACTAAAAAAACACAATGAAGGGGGCTCGCCGAATACAACAAAACATAAACCATGGAAAATAAAGAATGCCATTGCTTTTGATGATAAAGAGAAAGCGCAACGGTTTGAAAAATATTTGAAGAGTCACTCAGGGCGGGCATTTGCCAAGAAGCATTTTTAATGATATTTAAGCCTTTGAGCGAAGCTAAAAACGAAGACTGCAGCGGCGTATCCCGACCTGCCTGCGGTCAGGCAGGTTTATCGGGAGAAGCCGTGCTAAATTTCCTGTAAGATTTACTTCGCTCAAAACTACGCCCCGGCAGGCCAAAAATAAAGGGAAGGAGAACAAAATGTATTACTACGTTTACATTTTAAAAAGTATAAATTATCCGGAGGAACATTACACAGGATTTACGGACGATTTAAAAGCCAGACTAAAAAAACACAATGAAGGGGGCTCGCCGAATACAACAAAACATAAACCAAGATTTACCCGAAAATAATTCAATGAGGAGGGTTTTAATATAATAGAATAAAA
>JAKAJV010000105.1 GCA_021813585.1 Bacteroidota bacterium
TTCCGATCTTGGGACCATTGAGCGAGGGCGTGGAAGAAAGGCTGAAGCGCGCTTTATCCCGCTCGCAGGAAGCCATTGAAATGATAAATAACGTACTCAAAGTTTCAAAGCTGAGGCTTCTTGATGAGATATCAATGGATGTTGTTGAGATTTACAACGTGCTGGTCGAAATTGTAAAAAAGCATGCGGTCAGCCTTAAGGCAAAGCATATAATGCTCAATTTAATAGACCAGCGTACTGAACGGAGGCCGATTAAAGGTGACCAGTTCTTATTAGATATTGCTTTCTCCAATTTGATAGGCAACGCAGTTAAGTACGTAGGCAACAACGGATTGATAGAAGTGAAGCTGACCGAGCGGGAAAACAAGCTTTCGGTGGAGGTGTGCGACAACGGAATAGGAATTCCGGCGCATGAAATGGATAAAATTTTTATGGACTTTTTCCGTGCATCGAATATTAGGCAGAAGAGCTACGAAGGCACAGGCCTGGGGCTATCAATAGTTAAGCAAATTGTTGAAAAGCACGGCGGAACGATATCCGTAAAGAGCCCGTCTAGGCTGGCAATTAAAAACAAGCCGGGTGCGTCTTTCTTAATTACGCTGCCAGTAATAGAAAGATGATTTAGCTGTACGCATTAAATGCTGGTCAGCCCTTTCCTCAACGATTTTTCAACGGCGTGCTTAAAGCTTGTAAGATCGACAGGCTTTTGAAAAACGTACTCTATACCCAGCTCGTGGTACTCTTCTATAGCGTTCCTGTCTATATCGCTGCTTAAAATTATTACCGGCGGCTTGCCTTTAATTTCTGCCTTCCTTAATTGAAGTACGAAGTTGTAGCCGTCCATTACCGGCATAATATGGTCTGTTATTACCAGTGCCGGCGGCGATTGCAGAATCTTATCCAACGCTTCCTTGCCGTCCGAAGCAAGCTCAACATTATAATCGGGAGTAATATTCTTTAATATTTTGGAATAGAGAAGTCTGTCGGTCTTGCTGTCGTCTACCAGCAGTATGTTAGCCGATGCGATAGGGAGAGTGAACTTAAAATCCGAGCCTTTGCCGTATTCGCTTTCCACCCAGATGGTTCCGCTGTGCTTTTCTATAATTTCCTTAACTAGCGACAGGCCGAGCCCGGTGCCTTTCTCTCCCTCGGTGCCTTCGGAAGTATACTTGGTATCGATGTGGAAGAGCTTCTTTATGTTTTCAGGCTTTATTCCCGTGCCGCTGTCTTTAATTGAAAACTCCAGGTACCTGTTGCGGGGAGACGAGACGACTGAAATTTTTATTCTGCCGTTCCTCGGTGTGAATTTAATTGCATTCGATAAAAGGTTGTTGAACACCTGGAGGATAAGGTCCTTGTCGACAAAAACAAAAACATCGCTTTTAATATCCGAACTAATATCGATATTCTTTTGAAAGGCTACGCCGCTTAATGCGTTAAGAGAGCTTTCAATAATCTTGTATATCTCAATCCTCTCGGGCTCGAACCGTATCCTGCCGGTCTGCAGTCTCGTCCAATCCAGAAGCGAGTTGACGAGCGAGAGCATGGACTTTGAAGATTCCCTTATAAATTCGATGTACTGCTTTCTTTCATTTTCGCTCAGGTCGCCGTCGCTTAAAAGCAGGTCGGTAAACCCTAGAATAGAGCTGAATGGAGTTCTCAGATCGTGTGAGATGATGGAGATAAACCGGTCTTTGGTCTCGTTCAGTTTAATCAGGTTCTCGGTAGATTTTGTCAGTTCGTCCTCTGCTCTTTTCCTTAAAGAAATATCGCTTACAAGCCCGTAAATCTTTTGGATCTTCCCTTCATGGTCCCGGATAAGATTTATCTTGGTTCTTACCCAAACTATGTTACCGTGCTTGTTGATAATCTTGAATTCGAATTCGCCCGACAACTGGATTTTGCTTTGCAGCAGGTTGTTAAGCTTCTTCTTTAGCGATGAGAAATCGTCGGGATAGATCATCTTGAAGATGAGTCTTGACTCGCCTAGCAAGTCTATCTGCCTGTAGCCGGTAATCTTTTCTACCGAGGCAGTGTAAAATACCGGTCTTAATAAATTGCCTGTTCTTTCGAAGGTGAAAAGGAAGTCGTCGATATTTTCAGTAAGATTCCTGTATTTTTCTTCTGAATCTTTTATTGCCTGCTGGGCGCGCTTCCTCTCTGTAATATCGCGGACTGATAGGACCAGATAATTTTTTTCATCGCTTACGAAATTGGAAATGGAAACTTCGGCAAAGAAGTTTGCTTTGTCCTTTCTTCTGCCGAGGAAATCGAAACGCTCAGGAACAGCCCTGCTTCCGTTGATGAGCTGCAGATATCCGTTTATCTTAGGTATATCTGTTTCGGCGACGAAGTCCAGGAGATTTCTGCCCATTAATTCTTTTTCGCTATCGTAGCCGAAGATTCTTGCAAGCTCGTAATTGGAGTTAATAATTTTTCCTTCGCATTCAATTGCTACGCCGTCTCTAAACGACTCGAACATTGTCCTAAATGTTTGAAGCTCTTTTTGAAGTGCTCTGGCTTTCGAAACTTCTGTTGAAATTAAATTATAATGGCTCAGAACGCTGTTCTGGTAAGTGGGAGAAATTGTCGTATCCAGGTAAATTAGTTCGCCGTTCTTGGATTTTGCCCTCAGCTCAATTCGTTTTGTTCCTATCTTTTCAAAGGATTTGAGATTGAATTCCGATTCAAACAGGAATTGAGGATCGAGAAGATCCTTAACCGTTCTGCTTAAAATTTCTTCTTCCGAATATTTAAATGCTTTCAGGAAGGCGGGATTAGCGTAAATCAAATTGCCGTACGCGTCTGCGTTGCAAATCAATTCAGAGGCAAGCGAGATCAGGTTCTTGTAATTTTCTTCGGAAGCTTTTAGCTTTTGCTCTGTCTTCGCTCTTTCGGTAATGTCCGTGCACAGTATTAATATCGTGCTGTTGGATTCGTCGGCAGAGGAGAACTTAGCGTCGATAACTTCCTTTAAGCCGTCTTTCTTATAAACGGTTAAAGTTATCTTCCAGATTTTCGATTTGTTTAATTCGCTTTTAATGCCTTCAAAATATTCCTGGTCGAATACGTCCAGCACTTTGCCGAAAAATTTTCCGAACACTTCGCTCCTTGCATATCCGAAAAGAGATTCCGAGGCTTTATTCCAGAAGATAATGTTCCCGTTGGAAGCGACTGCGAAGACCGCGTCTGTAACCGATTCAGTAATTACCTGGTATTGTTTTAGCTCGCCTATTTCTTCGGCGAGCAATTTATTTTCCTTTACATATTCGCTTATATCCGTAAAGAAAAAGAACAGGTATTGAATTTGGCTGCGCCAATTAATTAACGGCTCAATCCTGCATTCGTAAGTAATTTCTTCGTTAAATAGAGAGAGTTGAATTTTAGCCTTTTTGGTTTTTTTGTCTTTAAAAACAGCTTGTAAGTTATATTGAATTTGGTCGCGCGATTCGCCGGTAAAAAACTGCTGGACGGGCAGGTCGTTCAAGCTGTAGAGAGGAACATTTAACTTGCTGATGTTTTTACCGAATGAGTATTTTATCCTTCCCTCGCCGTCGGTAACAAAAAGTATATCGTTAATTTTGGAAAGAATATTTTCTATCTGATCAATTTTAATATCTTTTTCTTCTTGAAGAAGAGGAGAAGTCTTAAAGTCTTCAAGTATAAGTATGCCTCCTGAGAACTGATCGTTTATAAATAACGGCGAGCCTTTGAGAAGTATTGTTAGCCTTCCTCTATCCAGTGTGGGAATTTTTTTAATTTCTTTTTCAAACGAAATGCCGTTCTTCAGTTCCTCCAGTTCAAGCGACAAATCCACACCCGGGAAAATTTTGGATTCCAAAATATTCATTCCTTCAAGCTCGCTGTGCTCGAACTGATAAAGCACGGCGTACTTGATAAAAATTTCATTAACGTAGTCTATCTTCCAATCGCTTGAAAAAGTTACTATCCCGATTGGCGCTTGAATTATTGTCGGGGGAATTTTTAATTCCCTTTTCATCTTCTGTAAATTCTCAACGATTCGTTCCATTGCACTTTCAGTTTTTCAGTTAACGATTCTATAATAGCAATTATAATGCTAAAGGTATTCCGGAAAAGCAAAGCACGGGCATGCATATAAGGATGAAAATAATTGTCGCCTTTAATTTATTCAAATTAAACAAGTTATATGGGAGAAAATGCAAATTAACATTGCCCAGTCCTGCTGTATTCCACATAAAAATAATATTTAATTCCGACTAAACAAATGTATCATTTTGGTTATATCTGCACAATATTAGTCAACACCGTAAATCATACAGAAAAATCCAATAACTGCCGGTGAATAAACTAGGTATTTAGCACTAAAAAATTACTGGCGTCAAACGGAACTGATATCTAAGCCATAGCAAAAAATGATAATTTTAGTTTTGTATTTTTATTAAATTGAATTATTAAAAATTGGATTTTGTTGTAGTGATAGGTAATTTCTTACAAAAGCTTGGCAGGAAGACTATAAACTTTTTCCAGGAGATCGGACAAATTTCCAGACTGTTCTGGGGCATTATTAAAAGTTTTAAAACTATTCCGCGCAGCAAAAATATAATCCTTTACCAGATGGAACACATCGGCGTCAATTCGCTTCCCCTTGTAACAATAATAGCTATCTTTACCGGAGCCGTGGCAGCCTGGCAGGCAGCCTATCAGCTAAAGGGCATAGCGCCCATGTCGTTTCTTGGCGGCTCTACCAGCAGGGCAATTATAACGGAACTAGGACCTGTATTAACAGGTATAGTAATAGCCGGAAGAGTCGGCGCATCTATTGCGGCAGAATTGGGCACAATGAAAGTTACTGAGCAGATTGATGCTCTGGAGACCATGGCTATAAATCCGGTACGGTATCTTGCAATGCCCAGGTTCCTTGCATCTATTATTATGCTTCCGTTGCTGGTTGTTTTTGCCGATGCAATTGCAGTATTCGGTGCATACATAGTTTCTAATTATTTTCTCGGCGTGTCGTTCCATGTATTCTTCCTTTCTGTAAAAAGATTTTTTGCAATATCCGATTTAATTGCAGGACTTGTAAAAACCGTTTTCTTCGGAGGTGTTACTTCGCTTCTCGGCTGTCATATCGGCTTTAAAACTGAAGGAGGAGCCGAAGGAGTCGGCCAGGCTACTATCAGATCGTTCGTCATGTCTGCTGCGATGATTCTGATTCTCGATTATTTCCTCTGGACATTTCTCTTCTGAACAGAACAGATGTATGAAATTTTGAAAATAGCATATTGCTTTTCCAAATTGCATCGGTAAATTGCCGGCAGCAATTAGTCTTAATATTTATAAATTTTTATATATATTGAAGAACAAAAAATTTCAATCAGAAAGCCCGATCAAATGAAAGTATCTTACCTATCAAAAATTACGGAGTGCGGTCTATACGAATTAATTCTTACCGCTTTTTCTTTAATCTTAATTTTACTGTTCGGTGCAGAAACCAACGCGCAATCCCTGGAATCGTTACAGTTTATTGCATCGCGTGGTATGGGAGTTGATTCTTACAAAATACGGAACGAGCCGCAGCAAAAATTTTCTTCGGCTTATCCGCTGTTCTCAATCGAACTGAACGATACTTTAGCTACAACATTGTCTGCTTACCCCACCCTTAAGAATGATGAATACATATTTCAATTTGCCTGCGGTCTAACAGGAACAATGAAAATAGATAAGGGCTTTTCTCCCGGCTGGAAGGCGCATATCACTCTTGAAAATAAAAGCGATTCGATTATTAAGATATTAACCTTGGTACCTTTCGGTCAGTCGCCTCATCATATATACATAACCGCATCCGCACCTTGGAACCTGGCAAGTTCCAAAATATTCCGACCGGGTCTCGGTCCCGTTGGTGTTGTTCTGCCGGATAATGCATGGAGCCTCGGCTACTCTGCAATTGATATAGGCAAGAACAGATCAATAGCAGTGCTGGCGCGGCGTATGGGAGGCAAGGGTACCGAATTCCGCCGCTATTCCGCTTTTATTAAACCCGGCGGTAAAGTAGAGTACGATGTTTATGCGGATGTTTACAGCGGCAAATGGCAGAACGGACTGCGGATGATGTTTCAGCAAAGATACCTTTACGATCTTAAGCATTTCGACAATACTCTCTTTAACCGGAAAGACCTTGAGTGGATTAGGCACAGTTACGTTGTTACAATTCAATATGCGTGGGACCATAATTATTACGACATGCGGGACGGGAAATACCGCTTTGATCAGTTCCTTAAGCAGGGTAAAAAATTATTCGGCGGGTATGATGTGTTCTGCATATGGCCCACATGGCCTACTCTCGGCCTAGACCAGCGCAACCAGTGGGACCTGTACAACGATCTGCCCGGCGGCTTGAACAAGATGAAGCAGCTTTCACAATTCGCCAAGGCTAACGGAACAAAATTTTTTATTTCATTTAATCCCTGGGATAAAAGCACTCGGCCCGAGGATTTTTACGAAGGCATATCGCGGATGATACGCGCAACCGATGCAGACGGAGTAGTGCTCGATACCTACGGCAGCTCTAGCCAGAGGCTTCAGAATGCAGCCGACAGCGTTAAACCGGGCGTAATTATGTACAGCGAGGGAATGGCGGTGCCGAAGGATATGCCCGGCATAGTTGCCGGCAGAGTGCACGATGCTATTTACCTGCCCCCGCCGCTTAACCTGAATAAATTTATCAAGCCGCAGTTCGCTATTTTCAGAGTATGCCAGCTTAGCGAGGGAAGAATACACCGTGAGATTGCAATATCGTTTTTTAACGGCTACGGCACCGAAGTAAATACAATGGCGCCGGGCAGGCCGGATTGGATGAATGAAGAGTATATGTACCTGGGTAAAACCACAATGCTGCTGCGCGAGAATTCCTCTGTGTTCCTCTCAGAGAACTGGACACCGCTGCTGCCGGCTTTAACAGACAGCGTATGGGTTAACGAATGGCCGCTTAAGTCCAAAACTGTTTATACAATCTTCAGCTTAAAGCCGGAAGGATACAACGGACCTTTGTTCGAGGCCCGGACTGAGAAAGGATTTCATTTTGTAGACCTGTGGCGGCACGAAGAAATAAAGCCGGATACAGTTGAAGGAAAGACGTACCTGCCTGTTTCGGTTAGAGCATTTAACCGAGCATGGCTCGGCACAAGAAAGGAAGGTAATGTTGATTGCATTGCTAAGCTTGCCTTGCTGCTTAATGTTAATTTGAACGGGGATAATCTTTCGTTTGATGCCGCAGAAGGCGACAGTATAGTTGTATGGGCAGGCGATCCTTCTTATCAGGGCTTCTCTAAGAAATTCTCGGTAAAAGAAAACAGCATCCGGCTTATGGAACAGTTCGGAAGGTACGAAGGTAAATTTGTGGTGCAGTTATTTTCCAAGGGGGAACTGCTGGATGAGCGTATAGCTGAATTAAGACCGGGCACGGCAAGGCTGATAAGCAAGGTTACATTCACAACAAAGACAGATAAGGCACCTGCAGGGATGGTAGAAATACCCGCCGGCACTTTTGTTTACACGGTTACCAAGGGCGATCAATTTATACCCTACCCGTTTGTCCCCGACTCGCAGGTAATAACCATGAAGAAATATTTTATGGATAGATTCCCCGTTACGAACATCGAATTCAAAAAATTTATAGATGCCACACATTATAAGCCTAAGGATAAGACTAATTATCTTAAGAATTGGATCAACGGCACGTATCCCAAAGGCGAGGGCAATTTACCTGTTGTGTATGTTGGCAGGCAAGATGCCGAGGCATATGCAAAATGGGCAGGTAAACGCCTGCCCACCGAGGTTGAATGGCAGTACGCCGGGCAGGGAGGCGATACTTTAAGCTGGCCGTGGGGAAGCGACTTTGATTCAACCAGATGCAATAATTCTTCGGGCGTTCTTACTCCTGTTGATAAATTCCCGCAGGGGAAGAGTAAGTTCGGCGTGGAGGATATGGTAGGCAACGTTTGGCAGATTACAAACGACGTTTACGATGACGGAAGCTACTACATGGAAATGATACGCGGCGGAAGTTATTATAATCCTACATCAAGCTGGTGGTATGTTAAAGGCGGGCCGCAGCCGCTTAATCACCAGCAGTTTCTACTTATGGTCTCACCGGGATTCGACCGGAACGCTACAGTAGGATTCCGCTGCGTAAAGGATGCAGATTAAACTTATGCAGCCGGGTTTAATAAAAAATTTTTAGGAAGAAGATGCCACGCATAAATATAAAAATGAAAAAACGAGGAGCCGGAATAGTTCTGTCTTTTATTATCTTTTTTCTGTTTGGCTCGTCTTTAAATTCTGCTGCAGCCATGAATAAAAAAATCACTGTGGGGTTTTTATCAGTCTCAGAAAATTTATCCGGCCCGGAACAAAAAGCCGCATATGAATTTTTAGAGAAGAATAAAGAATATAAGGTTGAGATAATAACATTCAGCCGGCTTAAAGATAATCCCGGTTTATTAAACGGTGTAAATGTACTCTGGTTCCACAAGCCCGATTCAACCGAATTTTCAGATGATGAAACGAATGACAGAGTATTGGGCGCAATAAAGAATTTTGTTAACTCCGGCGGCGGACTCTTTCTAACGCTAGATGCATTCCGTTATATCAACACGCTGGGGTTGGAAACGGAAATTCCTAAAGTTAAATATGAAGAAGCCAAAGATGAAGGCTACGGAAGAAAGCTTGGACTGCACGCACTGCGCTCCCACCCAATATTTACGGGGCTGCACGGCGGCGCTTACATTTGGGATGCATACAAAGATAACATCGCGCGCCAGGTCGGATTTTTCGGCAGCTCGGTTCCTCAAAATGGAAAAGTTGTGGCGGTGAATTGGGCGTACATAACTTTAAAAGACGATGAGAAGCTTGCAGTTGAATATGAATACGGTAAAGGTAAAGTGCTGGCGGTTGGAGCTTACACTTACTTTGCGCCAAAAAATTTTGAAAGGTTGAACCTTGACAAGTTTACGGAAAATTGTATTCTCTATCTTGCAGGAAAATTAAAGACAGATGAGAAACCGAGATACTGGAGCTACGCACCGCTTAAGGTTGAGCAATTCGGCGAAACATCTTCTTCAATAAAATTGCCGGATGCAAAAGTCTGGAATGAAGCAACAAACGGAATGACTCTGACTTCGCAGTTCGGCCTGCCTACCGGACAGGCAGGCACGAGCAATACCTGGGATTTGGGTCAGCAGAGAATTTTATTGATGGGAAAAGAAAAAGGCGGCATCGATGAAATTTGGATTCATCCGTTTATGGCTTTGAGGGATTACGAAGTCGGAATTCAATTTTCTTACAAAGATTCTATCTACTGGTTTGATGATCAGCGCCCGGCAATTGAAGTGCGGCCGGGATCTTTCACACGCACCTACCGCTTTGCCAGAGCTTTTGTTAAAGAGATAATTGCAGGCAGCATCGACAAGCCGGAAGCGGTTATCCATTACGAGTACCGAGGGCTTTATCCGGCTAAGCTTATTGTAAAATTCAAAAGCAATCTCCGCTTCATGTGGCCTTACAACAGCGATGCCCTGGGCTCAATCCTTTATACATGGGATAATGGATTGAACGCATTCCACATTAAAAATAAGACGGATGAATTTAACGTGCTGGTTGGTTCTAATAGAAAGCCAATTGAAAAAATTATCGGACAGTATTACGACTTTACAAAAGCCGACTCCTTATTCAAAGGAATTCCAACTGAGAAATTCCAGGCTGCCGGGCTGACAGAATTTAATCTGGCAATGAACGATAATCTTGATATTGTTATTGCGGGAACAGATGAGGGGAAAGGAGCGGCAGCTAAAGATTATGAAGAGGCAATGCAAAACCCGCAGAAAGTTTTTCAAAAGACTTCCGAGTATTACAAGAATTTTTTGAGCAGCAAATTAATGATAACAACTCCGGACAAAGAATTTAATACCGGTTACCGCTGGGCTTTAATCGGAACAGATAAATTCTTTGTGAAGACACCGGATATCGGAAATTCGTTAGTTGCAGGCTATGCAACAACTGCCAGAGGCTGGGACGGCGCGCAGAAAGCTAGCGGGCGCCCCGGCTATGCATGGTACTTTGGACGCGACGGCGAATGGAGCGGTATGGCTCTTTTGGATTACGGCGATTTTGGAAAAGTGAAATCAGAGCTGGAAGTATATCAAAAATACCAGGCTCTTTCCGGGAAAATTTATCATGAGCTTTCAACAAGCGGCGTGGTTCACTACGATGCTGCAGATGCAACGCCGCTGTACATTATTCTTGCCGGAAGATATCTGGAATGGTCGGGCGACGTAAAATTTATCAGGCAGAGCTGGGAACAAATTAAGAAGGCAATCGATTACTGCTTCTCCACGGATTTTAATCACGACCACCTGATTGAGAATATAAATGTCGGTCACGGCTGGGTTGAAGGCGGAGCGCTTTATGGCGGCCGTACAACTCTTTACCTTGCCGGCTGCTGGGCAGAGGCTCTAAGAGAAGCCGCTTATATGGCAGGCGCTCTTAATCTTCAGAAAGGAGAAGAATATTATTCGAAGGAATTTGAGACGGTTAAAAAGATTATCAATAAAGATTTTTGGGATCCGAAAGAAAATTTCTTCTACGACAGCCAGATGCCGGACGGCAGCTATAGCAAAGAAAAGACAATCCAGGTTGCTGTGCCGATTTACTTTGGAGTGATCGATAAAAATAAAACGTATCCCGTTCTTAATTCCTACTTAGGAAATAATTTTTCTTCGGATTGGGGAACGAGAATAATCGGTGAAGATAATCCGGCATTCAGTCCGAACGGTTATCACCTTGGAAGTGTCTGGCCGCTGTTCACCGGGTGGACTGCGCTTGCCGAATACAAGTATGATCTATATGTTCAGGGCTACTCGCACATAATGAACAATCTGCTAATCTATAAAGATTGGGCGAGAGGTTATGTGGAAGAAGTCCTGAACGGTGAAGTATACCAGCCTTCCGGTGTGTGCGATCATCAATGCTGGTCGGAGACGATGGTTCTGCAGCCAACGCTTGAAGGGATGCTCGGACTTAAAGCTGGTGCGGTGAAAGATGAATTAACTTTGTCTCCGAGGCTTCCTTTCAATTGGGATTTTATAAATATTGAGAGAATTAAAGTCGGCGAACATTTGTTAAACTACAACATGAAAAGATATGAAGGAAAGACGGTTTATCATTTCAATCAAGCAAATGGAAAGACACTGACTGTTAATTTTATTCCAACATTTCCTCCCGGCATTTCCATAAGTAAGGTTTTAATTAACGGCAAAGGAATTAATTTCAAAGTTGTAAATGAGCGACAGTCTGAATCGATCGATCTAAATTTTAAAATGAATGATAAGGCTGAAGTAGAAGTTTTTCATACCGGCGGAATAGGTGTCCTTCCTGCAATCGCCCATCCGATACCGGGCGATTCGTCCGAAGGATTTAGAATTTTGTCTTCGCAGTTGAACGGCAATGAATATTCTGCGGAAGTTCAAGGCAAGCCGAAGCATGATGAGATTTTAAAAATTTATTCTCCGGCAGATCAAATTAAAACTGTCAACGGCGGCAAAAAGCTGAGTTACGAAAATCATGTGTACTCAATCAGAGTGTTTTTTCCGGAGAGTAAAGAAAGGTATTTGAATAAAACAATAATATTTAAGTTAAGACAATAGCACACGGATGACACGGATATCACGGATTCTCACTGATCTGATCCGTGAAAATCAGCGTAATCGGTGTAATCCGTGTTCTATCAAAAAGATTGTATGACAAGAAAATTAATTATATCGGTATCCGCATTTTTAATCCTTGCTTCAATAACAAGCGCGCAGAATTATCTGTCTCATCTTCACGCATCGCAGAACGATCCGATCTTCACTACATACGCAGCGGCAATCAGCAGATCGCAATTTACAATCAACGAGGGCTATCAGTTCGTCTGGTACGATCCGCAGCGCGGCTTGGACTTTGTAAACGAGCGTGCCGGTAACATCGGATTGATTTTTAAGACGGATGACCACACAGTTTACCGGCTGGATCAATACTATAAAAAGCCTGTCATAACAGCTTCCTACAGCGATCTGGTAAAATTTTATTATTATCCCTTTAAAGATATGAGGATTGAGGAAACGTTTTTAGTTTACAGTTCCAAGATTGCAATTAGAGAAGTTAAGATTACCAACGAATCACCCTTTGAAAAGAATATTTCCGTTCTCCCATTTGCACAAAGTAACGCCGGAAGCTATTCCGACATTGAATTATTGCCGGACAAAGACGGCTTTACTTTCCATCATAAAGAATTTCCCGACGGATGGATGAATGACCATAATATCCCATTCGTTGAAAACCTTAAAGATGTTTTCATGCTTAGCCAGCCTTTTAAAAGCTGGGGAACATTCAACGTATTTGAGAAAGACAGAGACACAAGTCAATCTATATTCATCAACCGGATTAAAAAAGGAAATTTGTTTAATCCGGTAGATAAGATTGAAGCGAAGATCATTTCTGCTCAAGACGAATTTGTCATTGCCGGAGGAAAATCTTCAACAATAAGATTAGTTAAAGGAACCGAAGCCGATTCTATTAACAACTTCGATCTTTTTGAAAACCGATGCCAGGAAGCTTTGAAATTAGATTTAAATAATTTTCTAAAAGAAGATGAAGCTGCTTACAGCAGAATTCCTCAATTGAAAATTAATAACAGCGATTACCAGGCGCTTTACTGGAATGCCTTCTCGCTGCTTCGCCAGTGCATAATGCCGCCGGAAGGAAAGTGCAGTTACAATTATTACATCTTTTCGCGCGAGCCGAAGTGGGGCTGGGGCTACGGCGGACAGGTTTTCCACGAGAGCCTTTCGATGCTCGCTTACGTTTACATGAATCCGTTGAGCGCTGAAAACTCGCAAAGAGTTTTTATCGAGCGGCAGCACCCGGATGGATACATAAATTACCGCACCGGTCCCTATCTTGATGAGACAATTCCGACAAACGGACAGTTGACGACCTCTGCACCGTGGTTTAACTGGGAGAACTGGGAAATTTATAATGTCTCCCATGATAAAAAATTCTTGGCGGAAGCTTATGAATCCGGCAAGAAATTTTTTGATTTCTGGCTGAAAAACAGAGACAGCAACCACGACGGTCTTTGCGAGTGGGGCGGTAACGCGGTGCTTGAGTGCGTCCGCGATGCATATGTAGCGATCTGGGATGAAGTCGGCGATCCGGAAAATTTTGATGCAGTCGATTTGAATATGATGCTTGTTAAAGAAGCGAAATCTCTCTCAAAAATGGCGAAGGAATTAGGGCATGAGGAAGAAAGCAAATTTTATCTTGAGAATGCGGAGAAGCGAACTGAACTGATCAACAAATACATGTGGGACCCGGAGACGAAATTTTATTATCAGATAAATAAGAACGACCGCAGCTTCACTTTTCCCGAAGGGATGTCCGAAGGACTCCTTTCGGAGGATTCCCACAAAAAGAAAAATGATTTGAAGCGGAAAGAAATTATTGCGTTCCTTGCATTGTGGTCCGGTGTTGCAAGCAAAGAGCAGGCAGCGGCGCTTGTAAAGCATCTTACCGATCCGAAAGAATTTTGGAGAAAGTACGGTGTGCCGTCGTTATCGGCTGGCGATCCTTATTACAATCCGATCGGATACTGGAACGGACCGGTTTGGGTGCCGTGGAATTACCTAGTCTTCCGCGGGCTGATCGACTACGGATATAAAAAGGAGGCGAAGGAATTAGCTGAGAAAGTTCTGGACAATGTTGGCTACCAGTTGAAGACGAACCATTGGTTCTGGGAATTTTACAGTGCCGACGATCATGAAGCAGGCTGGCACAAAACTTACATCTGGACAGGAATAATTGCCAGAATGCTGATCGATATGGAAAAAATTAATTAATATTTTTTGCGTCCTTGCGTCTTAGCGGTGAAGAATTTTTCACCGCAGAGACGCTAAGCAAAATATAAGTGTTAATAGTGAAATTATTAATTGCTTAATATCTTTGAACATCCTAAGTTATAGTCCGAAAAAATTTAGAATTGAAGTAATATCAATATATAATTCATTAACTGCAAAGGGAAACTATATGAGCGCGATCGGACTCTCGCCCGTTGATTGGTTGATCATAGCCATTTACTTCGGCTTTGTTATCGGCATTGGGTTTTACCTGAAAAAATTTACGAAGAATGAAAACGACTTCTTCTTAGCAGGAAGGAAGAACAGCTCGTGGGTGGCGGGACTCGCATTTCTTTCCGCCAACCTTGGTGCACTAGAAATTTTGGGAATGACCGGCAATACTTTTAAATACGGAATGTTCGTTGCACATTTCTACTGGATAGGCGCTATACCGGCAATGCTGTTCCTCGGAATTTACATGATGCCGTTCTATTACAGCAGCAAAATTAAATCCGTGCCCGGCTATTTGAAGCTTCGCTTTGATGAAAGGACCAGAGTGCTTAACGGAATTGCTTTTGCTATTATGACGCTGCTTGTCTCCGGTATAAATTTGTATGCAATGGCGCTTGTGCTGCATACTTTCTTCGGATGGCCCTGGCATGTAAGCATGTGGGCTTCTGCATTAACGGTTGCGGTTTATGTTACGCTAAGCGGACTTATGTCGGCTATCTTCACCGAGATAATCCAGTTCTTCTTAATATGGTTCGGCCTTTTCCTTGTATCGGTACTGGGACTTATAGAGCTGGGCGGAATACATCAGGTACTATCGCGCATCCCGGAGTCCTTTAATACATTATGGTCTACTTCCGGCAACGCAGCCGATAACGGAATGATGATTACCTGGGGCGGAATTGTTCTAGGCCTGGGCTTCGTGCTTTCATTCGGCTATTGGACAACGGATTTCCTGGTTGTTCAAAGAGCTTTCTCCGCAAAAGATTTGCGCTCGGCAAGAATGACGCCGCTTATTGCGTCCTTCTTTAAAATGGCTATCCCATTTATTGTAATTCTTGCAGGGCTTATAGCTCTTGTTCTAGCGAATGAGCCGAACAGCGGTTTTCACCTGCTTACGGATAACGGCCATATAAACTATGACTCAGCTCTTCCTCTCCTTATCGCAAGGTATTATCCGGAAGGCCTGGTAGGTCTAGGGGTAACTGCTCTTCTTGCAGGCTTTATGGCCGGGCAGGCTGGCAATATAAGCGCCTTCAATACGGTGTGGACGTATGATATTTATAAATCGATAATAAACAAGAATGCATCCGAGACTCATCTTTTGTGGATGGGAAGAGCCGCAACTATTGTAGGAATAATCGTAAGCCTGGGCACTGCTTATTGGGCGATGAGCTTTCCGAGCATTATGGATTATATGCAGGCAATCTTCTCATGGGTTAACGCGCCGCTGTTTGCCACAATGCTGCTGGGAATGTTCATCGTCTGGATTACTCCTGCCGGCGCATTCTGGGGACTTATAGCCGGGATGGGTTCTTCGTTTGTTATGTACCTTGCCGTCAAGTTCAACTGGATAAGCACAAGCCTTATTACTATGTCAAGCCCTTCCAGCGATATGGCTGCCAACTTCTGGAGGGCCTGGTGGGCCTGGCTTATATGCTTTGTTGTTACTATTGTTATCAGCCTGTTTACAAAGAAGAAGCCGAAGGAAGAACTTGTAGGATTAGTAAAGGGACTTACTGCGGAGAACGTTAACAAGGACATCCCTTTTGTTAAGAGGCCGGAGTTTGTTGCACTTATCTCGCTGGCTGTTTTAATTATTTTAAACATTTATTTCTGGTAAGAAAGGAGATTTGAAAAGTGAAGCCGATCTGGTTTTTTGTTGGACTAATTCTTCTGATTATGGGGATTATAATCGTTCTTACCGGTGTGTATTCGTTATTTAATCCGGCTGGCGATAAAAAGGTTTTATCGGATATTCATCCCGATATATGGTGGGGCGGAATTATGGTTGTTGTAGGATTGATATATGTCTTGAAAAATAAGAATGTGAAGATTGATTAAAATTATTTTCTAGTGTAGTGGACGCAAATTCTGCGTTCACTACTTCGAATTTTTCTTCCAGTAAAAATATACCGGCAGACCCAGCCCAAGCATTATAATTCCAGCTATTGCCTGCTGCGGCTTTTCGATTAATGTACTTAAAACAAACCAGACAGCTATCGCTATAAAAAATAAAGGAGTGAACGGATATCCTAATGCTTTATAATCTCTTTTCGCACCGGGCATTTTCTTTCTGAAGATGAAAATTGTAGCTGCTGTTAGAGCAAAGAAAATCCAATCCGTAAATACAACGTATGAAATCAAATTCTCGAAAGTTCCCCAGAATAATACAAGAACAATTGCCCAGGCTGATTGAATTATAATTGCATAATAAGGAGTATTATATTTCGGATGGATCGAGCTTACCTTTCTGAAGAATATTCCGTCGCTTGCCATCGCAAAGTAAATTCTCGGTGCAGTTAATGTATAAATACCTGCCGTGCCGAATGTTGAAATGAAAATAGCGAGAGCTATTAAGCCGCCTCCTGCCGGACCTATAACTGTTCGCACCGCGTCTGCAGCTAGGCTTGAAGAGGCTCCTATTGAATTTACCGGAAGCAAATACATGTAGGCAATATTTATTAAAACATAAATTGCGGTTACTGCCGAGGCAGCAATTATCATCGCTATCGGAACATCTCGCTTGGCATTCTTTGCTTCGCCGGCGGTATAGGTTGCATGCTGCCAGCCGCCATAAGACCAAAGTACTCCGACCATGGCGACCGCAATTCCGCTCCACTCTGTCCCTTTGTTAAAAATTGAAATTGAAAAACTTGTCCCGATAAAATTGAGATGACTGCTGCCTAAAATAAAACCGATGAGTATTACTCCGAAGATGCCAAGCAGCTTTAGCAGCGTAAACAGGTCGCTGAATATTCCGCCGACCTTAACGCCGTAAACATTGATAACCGTAAGAATAAATATTCCGGTGACTGCAACAATCTTAATTCCGATCGGGCTGAAGTGAATAAAATATCCCAGGTAAGTTGCAAAGGCTACGCTAAGTGCGGCAATACCGCCGGTGTTAACAACTAAAAAATACGCCCAGCCGTACAGAAAGCCAGCCAGCTTGCCGTAACCTTCGGAAAGATAAACATAAACGCCGCCCGCTCCCGGCATCATTGAACCGAGTTCCGCAAATGTTAATGCGCCGCAAAGAGCTTGCAGCCCGCCTATAAACCAGATAAATATTATTAATGACGGAAAAGGAATTGCCCTTGCAATGATTGAGGGAGTTAAAAATATTCCCGAGCCGATCATTGATCCGATCGCAATCATAATAAGATCAAAACGGGAGAGTTCCTTCTTTAGCTGAGCCATAAATTCTATTTTAAATAAAAACCTGCCGAAAGCCACCCGCACCAGTGCTTTAACGAAAACGGCGCGGTAGTTCCCAGGTTCGTATGTTTAACCGGTATTACGCCTTCGGTGTATGTATCGGAGTACTTGAACAGCTTGCCGGATAAATTTTTGCCGCCGGATTCTTTTATAACTTTCGCTGCCGTAAGCAGCCCGAAGGGAACGGAAAACTTTCCGCACCATACAGGGCACGGAGGATTATCCGACGGCGTTCCCCAAAGCTCTTTGGTAAGGTTCTTTATCTTCTCCGTGCTTAATATTCCGTCGAAGGTTTCTTTTGCAATTCTTACATTGTTGGCAGCAGCTTCCTCGTGAGCTTTCTTGTCCTCGCCGTAAGGTATGTTATCAAAGTCTTTCCCGTAATGATCCGCATCGGCGGAGATCAAAAAAAAGATATCTTTCCCGGTCTTCAAATTATTTTGCTTAATATAACCCGATATTATTTTTGCCAGCTTATCACTCACCTGTTCCATTCTTTCAAACGGCATTTGAGTAACCATTATTGGCGTTATTTTAATATCGCGGTTATAATATTGAAGGAAGGGGACAAGCGCTTCAATTGAATGCTCTATATCCTGCGCCTTATCGCTAACGATGTAGTCTTCGCCTTTAAGCTTGTCCTTTATGATTTCTCTTAACGGCGAGATACTTACGTTGCCGTACGGGCCGTGCCAGAATTTATAGTCGTCAAAGATTAAAACATTCTGCGGGTCGTTCATCGCCTTTCTTACGGTGCCGTGTGTAACTCCAAAGATTACGACTTCCTTGGTCCTTATTAATTTATATAGCGGGTAATACACGCTGCCCGCATAAAGATAATCATCGTGGGGCGAGATTGCCGCAACTAAATTCCCGGCTGGAAATTCTTTTCCCTTAGCATGAGACGAAAGATATTTCATCAGCAGGTTCATTTCATCCGCATGCCAGCAGAAACCTACGTTATCGCGGATAGGTCTAATTTCCTGTGCCATAATTTTACCTGTACGTTGAACAAGAAGAATGAAAATTACTAAAACAGCAAGCTGTAAATTCGGTCTCATAATTTCTCCCGTTTGATTTTAACAAGTTAAGCTATTGAATTTTTATTTTCAAAAAACAATGCAGCCGCTCCTAGGATAGGGGAGTTATCCAGCCCGGAGACTTCAATTTTAAGATTAGTCAGCGAGCGCTTAAATTCGAATCGGCCCACGCTTTCCATTAAAGCTTTTTTAAATAAAGGGAAGGCTTTGCTTATTGACCCGCCGAAAATAATTATCTCAGGATCGATAGAATATAATACAAGGTTTACAGAATTGCCAAGCTCAAAGCCGAATTCCTCGAAGGCTTTGACGGATTGTTCATCGCCTGATAGTGCTTTGTTGTATAAAGCATCTCCCGGTATGCCGTAAATATTTTTGAAGAACATACCGCTGCAGTAATATTCATAAGTATGGTCTTTATAAGGTATGGTTCCGAATTCGCCCGCTCCGCAGTTTCTGCCGCTGTACAAGCTGCCGTTTATTATAAGGCCAACGCCTATGCCGGTACCAAGCGTTACACAAGCTGCATTTTTGTATCCTTTAGCCTTGCCGAAAAACTTTTCTCCCGTCGCAAAACAATTAGCATCGTTGTTTATGTATACCGGCACCTTATACCTGTCTTCCATTATCTCTTTAAGAGGCACTTCTTTCCATGAAGGGATGTTCTGAACATCGTAAACAATTCCGCGCTCAACATCCAGGATGCTTGGAACGCCGGTTCCAATTCCGCATATTTCTTTATTGAAGATTGGATCGACGACTGAAAAAATATTTTCCAATACATTTTCCGCGCTGCCGTCTTTATCTACCTTGCATGATAATATTTTTTTTACGGAAGAACCATCAACAATCCCCGCGCGGACATTTGTCCCGCCCAGATCAATGCCAATTACTTTTTGTTTATCGGAATTATTCATTGATAAAAACAACCGCTTACCTGCGGATTTATTTTAAAGTGCTTTTGCTGTATTCATAAACCGATGCCGCGAACTCTGCATTGCACCAAGACAGCGGCGATGCCTCGCTGCAATCCGAGCCGTTGCCGTAAATTCTTTCAGGCATTAAGCCGTACACATTCGAATTTTTTATCATCCAGTCTATTTGAGCTTTAGCTGTTTTTTTATCGCCGTAAAGGGACTGGTATTCTGCCGAAGCGGCAGTTGTAAAAAAGAATGCACACGAGCCGTAGTCCGATAAGCCGCCCTTTTCCGTGTATTCAAAGTACTGAACTCCCCCGTTTAAGATGACGGTATTATTTAGAATAAAATTGTTGGAGTTCTCCATTTCAATATTATTCGGGTAGCCCCAGATGATTCCGAAATTTATTGATGTATCCCAAAGGTATAGCGTATCGTATGTAGGAGTTGAGATTGAGGAGTTATCGGCGGCCTTTACGCCGTGGAAGCGCAGGTCGGTATATGTATTCCTTTTTTTATCGTACGTCTTGTACAGCGAAGTCGAAATAGTGCCGGAAGCTTTAAGATAAATTTTTGCTTTTACCGTATCGCCGAATTCATCCGCAATACGCGAAGCAGTTCTTAAAGCCGCAGAGCACGTCATATTGGTAGCGGGAAGATATCCCGTCCATTCAATTATTCCGCCTTCGTAAAGCAAACCGGATTTGTCGATGCTTCCGACAAGAAAATCGGCAAGCTCATAAATGAAGTTTTTGCCTGCGAGCCAGATATTTGTTTTAGCATGGTATTCATCAAGCAGTTGAATTAAATAACCGTTGGCATCCCATTCAGGCTCGTTATACCGCGCACCAGAGCCTGCATCGACTGCTTTTGAATAAGCATCGTACCGTGCAAAAAATTCTCCTGGAGATTTATGCGGAATGCCGGGAGATGTCCAAAACTTTATTATTTGTTCTGCTTCTTCGAGGTGGCCGGTTAATAAAAATACACGCGCACACATCATTGCATCTCGCGGGTAGAGCTGCGGCATGTTGTTGGTTACAAACTGTCCGGTTATGTCGGCCGGTATCTGTCCGTTTAGATCGGCGGCTTTTACACTGTAAAGCGTTCGCTTAAAGAAATCCAAGTATATATTTTTTTTCTTAAAATCATTTTTAAATACCGGCAGTCTGCCTTTGTTAATCCAATCTTCCCAGTGCTTTAATGCCGATGCGTACAAGTCCTTAATCCTTTTTAAGGATTCCAATTTATCCTCAGCTTTCCTGAGTGATTCGGCTAAAATAATTACTACACTAATTTTTTTGCCCGGCACCAATTTACCGGAAATAGTAATTACGGAGTCTTTTAATTCCATCGAGCTGCCGGCTTCCATACACGCTGCAAGCAGGACGGTATTGTTCGACCATTTAGCGGCGGCAAAGTCGTTCCCCTTTTTTAGCTCAGTTAAATCGGTTGTACGGTCGGTAATAATTTTCTTTCTTAGAAAAAGGTTAAAGCATTGAGTGTAATCCTTAAAGTTTCCGTCTGCGGCAAGAGATATAACAACAGCGTCTTCCGGGAGGGCGAAGCAAGTTACGTTTTCGGTAACATCATTTTTAAGCCGTGTTGTTGTTAAAGCTGAAAAAAAATCTTTTAAGCCCGCAGATGATTTCCCGGTTAATTGGTTTCCTCCGTCATCGTAAATATTAAAGAAGGCAGAAGAAACATAGTCGGCGGTGTAATCCCGGTAGTATAGATGCTGGATTCCTTTTCCGCCAGAAGCAGATTCTATACGGGGGTCGTCCGAATAGACGGCGCATATTCTACCGTTGCCCAAGATTGCATTGCCTTTCCATGGTCCGCCGGCTGCGGCATTATCCGGTGCTGCCGCAGATGTTTTATTCGAAGCGATTAATAATGCGGCTATTAAGGTAAAGTAAATTATGTATGGATTTCTTTTCATTTATATCCGGTTCCGTAATAAATAATAAATCTTTTGCAGATAAAATATAATATCATTCAGTCATTAAGAAAAAGGAATGCTCTTAATTTTTAATTTTGAAATTAAGAGCATTTGGAAATAGATTGCCGATAGGACTAAGAGCAAGAGTAAGATGACAGGATTTATTCTATCGATAATTTGAATTAATATGTCAATCCGTATCCGTATGGGAACAGCGGGTCATAATTCTTATCGCCGTAATTTATAGGCACCTGCTTCATATCCCTAGGCCATGAATGCGAAAGCTTTCCGGCCGGCTTGTAATCTCCGAAAAGAACATCGGCAACGCCTTCGCCTTCGGTTCCGGGAAGCCATGCAGCAACAAATGCGTTTGAATTTTTAAGCGCCTTGTTTATTATCATCGGTCTTCCGGAAATAAGGATTACTACAACCGGGATGCCTTTGCCTTTTATTTTTTCAACCAGAGCGTTATCTTCTTCCGATAGTGCAAGGTTATCTCTGTCGCCCATCATTTCGGCATACGGCTTTTCTCCTACAACAACAACAGCGGCATCGGCATTATCAACGCCTGAGCCGTCCTTTGAAAAAATAATTTTGGTTGAAGCGGAGACAGCCTGCTTAATTCCCTGCAGAATAGTAGTGCCGCCGGGGGTTATATCGCCTGTTTGTCCCTGCCAGCTTATAGTCCAGCCGCCGCACTGGCTGCCCAGGTCATCGGCCTTCTCGCCAATAACGGCAAGCGTTTTTATATCCTTAGATAACGGCAGGGTTTTATCTTCATTTTTTAAGAGTACCAGCGATTGTCTTACGCATTCCCGCGCCGCTTCGCGATGCTCTTTAGAGCCGACTTGGGATGTATACTTCCTGTCGGTAAATGGATGTTCAAAAACATTCATCTCCATTTTAACCGTTAATATTCTCCTTACGGCATCGTCAATCCTCGATTCGGCAACTCCGCCTTCTTTTACTAATTCTTTAAGATCATTTATAAACTGGATGTAATTATTGTTTTGGCCGGGTCCGTTCGGAATCATTATCATATCGAGGCCTGCATTGATTGACTTCTCAATATCGGTTTCGTAATTGCCGCCTAGCTGGTCAATCGCCGCCCAGTCCGATACTAAAAATCCGCTAAAGCCCAGCTCATCTTTTAATACATCGGTCAGCAGGTATTTATTGCCGTGCATTTTTACGCCGTTCCAACTGCTGTATGAAACCATAATTGTTCTAGCTCCTGCTTTTATTGCCGCAACGTAGCCCGGCAGATGAATTTTTCTTAGAGTGGCTTCGTCGCATTCGGTGTTGCCCTGGTCCTTGCCGTTTGTTGTTCCGCCGTCTCCTACGAAATGTTTTGCACACGCCAGAATAGAAGCCTCCGAATTTAATTCATTACCCTGCAGTCCTTCTATAAATGCAGCGCCCATCCCGGAAACAAGCCCGGGGGTTTCTCCGTAGCTCTCATATGTCCTTCCCCATCTAATATCTCTTGCAACGGCAACGCAGGGAGCGAAATCCCAATTCATCCCCGTCCCGGCAATTTCTTCGGCGGTAATTCGTCCTTCTTCCTTTACCAGTCCGGTATTGCGTGTGCAGCCCATCCCGATGTTATGCGGAAAGATTACGGCGCCTTTTACGTTGTTGTGCCCATGCACCGCATCAACTCCGTAAATGATGGGAATTCTCAGTCTCGACTTTAATGCATAGGATTGAAGCATATCATAATAATCTGCCCAGCCTTTAGCAGACTCGTCTGCAATTTCTGAATTGCCGCCGCACAGAACGGAGCCGATGGAATATTTTGCAATGTCGTTCGGATCTTTTAATGCAAGTATATCCACTTGTGTCATCTGCCCTATCTTCTCGTCAAGCGTCATTAGTGCCAGTAGTGAATCAACCTTTTGTTTTATCATGCCGGATTTTCTTTTTGACGGTGAATATACTGAATTATATTTACCGAATCCGGAAAACAGCATTGTGAAAACTACAAGCAGTGATGTTATTAAAATCTTGTATGAAGGTTTCATAATTCGCCTATAAAATTATTTCGTTAACCGTTATGCTCTTGCTGATTTTAGATGAGCCGGGATGTGCCCTTTATAACCGTAGTAAGCTATGTAAAGATAGCACAGCACCGGGAGTATGAACGCATGATGGATCCCAATGTTGTCTGCAAGAACACCCTGTAAAACCGGTATTAAGGCGCCGCCTACAATTGCCATAATTAGAATGCCCGAAGCCTGCCCGGTATGCTTTCCTAATCCTGCTATACCGAGAGTAAAGATGGTAGGGAACATAATTGAGTTAAACAGGCCGACCAGCAGAACCGCCCACATAGCAACATGACCGGTGAATATCATAGTTATAATTACAAGTGAGCCTGCCACTACTGAATTAAATCCCAGAACATTGCCCGGCTTCAATTTCCTCAGCACTGCCGATCCGATAAACCGGCCGACCATTGCACCGCCCCAGTAAAGAGATACATATTTCCCGGCTTGCGCTTCAGTTAATCCGCCGATATTTTTTTCGCCTAAATAGTTTACTAAAAAGCTTCCGATTGCTACCTCGGCGCCGACATAAACGAAAATGCCGACCGCGCCAAGAAGGACATGTTTGTATTTCCATGCACTGTCGTGTATATGGTCGAACGTGCCGTTTGCCTTGCCGTTGTTGTTGGACTCGGCTTTTATCTCCGGCAGCTTTACTGCACCGATTGCTGCCGCCAGAATAAACAGTGCCGCGGCCAATCCAAGATACGGAACCTGTACCGCTGAAGCTTCGGCTAATTTGTATGCAGTAAGCTGCGCAGAATCCAATTTTGCTATTTCCGCAGCGCTCTTTACCGCAACAGACAGAATAAGAATTGAACCGAAGTACGGCGCAATTGTAGTTCCGAGAGAGTTGAATGCCTGTGTAAGATTCAAACGGCTGGAAGCCATTTCCGGCTTGCCTAGGATTGATACATACGGGTTTGCAGCCACCTGAAGCAGCGTTATACCCGATGCCAGGATAAAGAAAGCAAACAGAAATAAGGGGTACGACCTGATAGCCGCAGCCGGATAAAACAGCAGACACCCTATACCTGCAGCAACAAGGCCGATTACTATTCCCTTCTTATAGCCGATCTTTTCTACTATATAACCGGAAGGGAGCGACATTATAAAATATGCGGCAAAAAATACAAACTGGACCAGCATTGCCTGAGCGTAATTCAAGCTGAATACTGCCTTGAGATGCGGGATTAGAATATCGTTTAATGCTGTTAAAAATCCCCACATAAAAAATAGAGATGTTAGTACAGTTAGTGCAGTTGTGTAATTGGTCTCTCCGTTTTTAATTGCGGTATTTTTTTCAATTGCAGTTGCCGGCGAAAAAGCCATAGTCGATAACTCCTAAATTGTATGTTTATCTGAAAAATTTTTGCGGGCTAATTATTATACTTTTTAGCCTTCGCGGGCTGCTATTTGTTATTATCCTCCGCGGGGAAAATAAATTCTTTTATTTCCTCTATTGCAAATACAAATTGAGAATTACACTCAAGTTGAATAAAGGATATAGCATCCCTTTTTTAAACCACCTTTAAAGCGCAAATATTATGCCTATAAAATTGAGTTGCTGCCGTTACGGATTGCCTGCGGAAAATGCCGAATTGTTATTTAAATAAAATTATCCGGCAGACTGCAGGTTCACCGTTTTATTATTTTATAAATTTCGCTTATTAAAATGATAATCATGGTCAGCCGGGAAGCTTTATTCTAGTATGGCTTATTTTGTCAGCGTCAGCTTTTTTGTAATTGAAAAATTACTTGCACGCAGACGGTAAAAGTAAATTCCGCTTGGAAGTTTGCCTGCATTAAACATTACCTGGTAATTCCCGCTCTGCTTGTTTCTGTTTACAAGAACTGCAACTTCATCCCCCAGCAGATTATACACTTTTAATGTAACAAACGCAGATTCGGGTATTGAGTAGTTTATAATTGTGCTCGGGTTAAACGGATTTGGAAAATTCTGGTCTAGAGAAAAGCCCGATGGAACTTTAGATAAATCGTCAACCGAATTCACGGTTCCGATTGAAAATGGCGACCGGGTAGAATCTAGGAGCGAAAGGTTATCCTTATTCACTATCTTTATTTTGCAGTTTGATGAAGACACTGCGGGGACTTTCCACCTGTACACTCCGAACCGGGCATCTACACCGCTCTGCACAAGAGACCAGCTTGTTCCGCCGTTTGTAGTAAAGCCGATAAGCACCTGGTCTACAAGCATGCTCTTCCATTTTATTTCCACAATGCTGTCAGGGGAAAAATTCTCGCCGCCCTCCGGGTAAATCATGTTTATTGATGGCCGGGCATTTGGAGGATATATTTCAAATTTATTTATATTAAAATTTCCGGAGTTGATGAATAATTTTATTTTATGGATACCTGCGCTCAACGGGAATTCCTTCGACTGAACTGTTGTCCACGTCTGCCATCCGCCGGTGCCGGGAGCGTTCATTAATCCGGTAACGTCTTTTCCGTCTATCTCAAAGCGGAAAGCTCCGCCGGCAGAAGTTGAAGCGGTCCTTGCGCTTATTACATATGTCCCGCTGTCCTGTGCATCGACTGTATAACTAAGCCATTCGTTGTTCTGTGTCCAGCCTACATCAAAGCCTCCGCCGGCATCCGAGCAGGCTTCAATATCAACTCCTTCTGCGGGCCGGTATATACCGCCGTTGTTCTTGCTATCCGAATCATTGTAAGCATTCCCTTGCCCGCCTAGGTCGTAGTTCTCTGCTTCAATTGTGCCGGGTATTTTTGCGGGAGTTCCGCCGTAGGGAGAAGTAGATGCATTGCTGCCTACTGAAATATTTACCGTGTCCGAAGCTGCTGTTAATCCGGTGCTGGAATAAGCGGTACAGGTAATTTTATAATTCCCGGCCTGCACATTATTCCACTTCATCTGGTAAGGGCTTACGAATGTTTCGCCTATCTTTAATGCGCCCTGATAAAATTCAACTTTGGAAATGCTTCCGTCCTTTGTAGATGCATTGGCGGTTAAGGTGATATTTGAATTAGCCGGAAACGAAGAATTATTCTGCGGTGCAATAATAGAGGAAGATGGAAATGATGTTGTATCCTGGTAGACTCTAACATAATCTACATGCATCGTCTGTGGGAAGACGGTTGCATTATCCGGGTAGCCCGGCCAGCTGCCGCCGACAGCAAGGTTAAGTATAATAAAGAATTTTTTTTGAAACGCGCTTAGTGAAGCGGGAGTTATGTCAAGCGTATTATAAGAAATTCCGTCAACCTGCCAAACAATTTCGGAAGGAGTCCAGATAATATCAAAGACATGAAAGTCATCTGCAAAAGTTCCTGAGCTTAATTTGTACGACCTTGAATAATCACCTCCCCAGTGCGCCGAGCCGTAAACCGTATTTTCCCTGCCCTGTCCGCCTATCATTTCCATAATATCGGTCTCTCCGCAAGCAGGCCAGCCAACCGAATTTATATTATCACCGAGAAGCCAGAACGCGGGCCACATGCCCTGCCCGTAAGGCAGCTTTATTCTTGCTTCAATTTTCCCGTACTTAAAAGAAAATTTGTTTTGTGTGTTTATTCTTGCAGAGGTGTAATTAAATCCGTTATAGCTTTCTTTCAAGGCAGTAATGGTTAAAAATCCATTGGCCACGCTGCAGTTTTGTGTTCTGCTTGTGTAGAATTCCCATTCGTTATTATTTCCATTATTATTACCTGTTTCGTTGCTCCATTTTGTTTGGTCCAGGGAAGTTCCGTTAAACTCGTCCGACCAGACAAGCTTGTAGCCCTGCGGAAAGATTGACGGTGTGAGTAATAATGATAAGAAAAAAAATCTCAGAAAAATCTTCATGTTTAATCCTAAATCTGGTTTTAAATTAAGGGACGATCCCGGACTTGTTGTTCAAATATTTTACCCAGTCGTACCAGGCATCCAGAAAAGGCATTGCTGCTATCCTTCCTCCAAAACCGATATACTTATAAGTGAACATAGGAATATTAATTAATTTAATGCTTTTCAAGTTCTTTTCGTTAACCGAATATTTATATTTCCCGGCAAGTGCCGCAACATATTTGAAAAATTTTTTATTAAATTCCTTTGCAAGCAGCTCATCCTTAATTTCATTTTTTACGGCGTCGAAATCCGCCTGCGTGCCGGTCGAATCGGTTTTTCTGCCAATTAGTTTAATAACCGAATAGCCGCTGTCGGTTCTAACCGGGCCGTACACCTGGTTTAGTTTTAGTTTTGCCGCAACCTGGCCGATGGCTCCGAATTCATATGTGGGGAAATACCCGAATTCACCGCCATTGTCTTTCGTCCACCACCGTTGTGTGTATTCCCTTGCAAGCCCGCGGAAATCTTTACCCGCTCTTAATTCCTTGAATACTTTTTCAATCACTTCCAGATTGTCGTTTAAAATTTCAAGTATGTTCACCTTCTCCAGTTCTTTGTGTTCTTTGAAATAGTCTTTTGCATCTTCGTCTGTAACGCTAACCGAATCGCGGAATTTATTCTTCAGCATTTTTGCAAGAAAATTATCGCTCCATATGTTTATGTCTTCTTTAACTCCAGGAATATTCTGCAGCCCCTGCCTGAATCCTTCACCGGATAAAAATTTATACTGGATATACTTGTTAAGGTTGCCCATTAAGTAAAAGGCAACCGATCTGAAAGACGGATCATTTATTAGAAGCGGGTAAACTATTAAGCTGTACAAATATTCCTTCAGCTTAATGGGATTTTTCTGTATGTGGACTATATCTTCGTTGTCAGTCGAATTCCCGAACTCATTCAAAATTTGCATTATGTTTGCTTCATCCAGAAAGAACTTGTTGTCCCGTCCGAAATCGTGCCGTCTTTCTTTCTCCGTAAGTATCGAAGAAATTTTCCCGGTAAGCTTTAGGAACAAAGTGCTGTCGACGGTTGCAGTTTTATCCTTGTAAAATTTATCCAGATATTTAACGCCTATAATTTTAGACTTCTTCATCCTGATTTCATTAAGTATAGTGGTGTTGTAGTCGGGGTCTTTCGCATTTGGCGGAACCCTGGAGCTTATTCCTACCAGCTTAAAGATGAACCATCCTCCGGCGGTTTTTACGGGTGAAGAAAATTGTCCGGGCTTTAAGCTGTACAGGGTATCTTCCACATAATCTTCCTCCATTTGGCCGTAGGTTATTTTAATCGGCGCTTTGTTTGAGTCGTATTCTGCGGGGTCGGAAATGCGTCCGATAGAATCGAACGGCGCACCTTTAAGAAGCTGAGAGTAATAATTGTAAATTGAAACGGAATCGCCTGTGGAGATTATTCTGACGGATAAAGATTCGGAAGCGCGGTTTAGTGCCTTCTGAATATCGGCGCGGCTTATTGTTACTTTGCTGTCTATTACTCTTTTATAAAGCGCGTCCCGTACATATAAGTCTTTAATCTGGCGGATAGAGTATTTGAAATAATCGGTAGTGTCGAACATGAGATGGTTGGCTTCCTGTGCTAGAAGCTTTTCGGCAATGATTGAGTTAAGCAAGTCGGTCTTGGACGAATCTTCGTTGAATTGGTCGCGAGTGTAATGAGGCACGAGCTCGTATCTTATCTTAAATTCTCTTTCGCTTATATTTTGATCTCCAGCTTTAGCTACTATTTTATCGGTTTGCTGCGCAGAGGCTTTTATGTTCAAAATAAAAAAAGCAGCCAATAAATATTTAAAGTAATTTTTCATTTCAGCGTAACCGTGTCTTTCAATTTTATATCGCGCGATGATGAGCCGATAAGCAGTTCATAATTGCCGGGACTAACCTGCCAATTATGTTTATCCGAATCAAAGTATTTAAAATCATCTTTCGATAATTCGAATTTAACTTTCTTCGCCTCGCCCGGTTTTAATTCAACACGCGCGAATCTTTTCAATTCCTTCGGTGCCTTTTCAACTGCAGGTTTTAAATCATGAATATAAAGCTGCGGGACTTCGGCTCCTTTAACTTGGCCGGTATTTTTTAATTCGAAAGCTACAACAAACTTTCCGCCGGACTGCGTAACATTTAGATTGCCGTAATTAAATTTTGCGTAGGAAAGTCCGTAGCCGAAGGGGAAGAGCGGCGCTATATTTTCTTTATCGAAATGTCTGTAGCCGACAAAGATGCCGTCGCTGTAAACCGAAACGCTGTCCTGCTTATGATACGAACCGTAAGCAGAACAGTCCTCCCACCCTTTAGGGAATGTAACCGGAAGCTTTCCGGAAGGATTATGTTTCCCGGTAAGAACATCTGCTATTGCATTTCCAATTTCATCTCCGCCGAACCACGATTCGACAACGGCGTTTACATTACTTATCCATTCGTTCATTAATACAGGCGAACCGCTTGTTACCACGACTATCGTATTTTTATTTACGGCGGCTATTTTATTTATCAATTCGTCCTGGTCATCCGGTAATTTTAAATCGCTGCGGTCAAAGCCTTCGCTCTCAAAGTTGCTTGATGTCCCTACAAATAAAACTGCGGCATCGGATTTTTTTGCGGCGGCAATAGCTTCGCCCGTCAGCTTGTCGTTGGGCGAACGCCACCCCATAGTTACAATCGCATCTCCGCCGTTTTCGTAATACTCAAGCTTAATCTTATAGGTTTTGTCCTTTTCAAAATGCATCTTGTAGGTGTTTGATTGAGCTGCGTGGTCGTTCCAATCATCGATTACCAATTTGTTGTTGACAAACAGCCTAACGCCGTCGTCGCTTACAACATCAATTAAGTAATCGCCAGTACCAGGCGCTTTTAATTCTCCGGTCCATCGTACCGAGAAATTATCATCCGGGAAGCCCGGGAACGGAGAACCGCCGCCCCAATTAAAATTTATCTGCTTATCTATTTTTGTAACTGCCGGTTCTCCTTCAAGGTTTTTGTTTGTAAAATACTCGGCAGCAAGCCCGTGCTCGCTTTTACCGGACTGATAGAAATATTTCCCGTCAATCGGATCCGAGTCCCCTTCCAGCTTTATACCTGCTGCGTAATTTATTTTTATGCTCTTCGGCAGTTTGTTCTTCAGTGCTTTAAGCGGGCTAACAACATATACCGGGGTGACCATAGAACTCCCGCCTCCGCCTGTTCTTGCTATTGCCGCATTCGGACCGATAACCGCAACTGACTTTAAGCTCTTTAAGTTTAAGGGCAGAGCATTGCCGTCATTCTTTAAAAGAACAATTCCTTCCACTGCAGTTTTATATGCAACCAGCTTATGCTCTTTAGTATTTATCAAATTCTTATCCGGTGCGTATTGATGCTCGAACAGTCCCAGCTTAAACATCACTGTTAAAATTCTGCTTATCTTATCGTCAATTGTTTTTATATCCACTTCTCCGGATTTTACGGCATCCGTTAGAGTCTTTTCGTTAAGATACTTCCCGATCGGCATTTCAAGATCGAGCCCGTTTTGAGCAGTCGGAATAGTGCTGTGAACCGCGCCCCAATCGGACATAACCAGGCCGCCGAATTTCCAATCGTCTTTTAATTTTTTATTAAGAAGATAATGGTTCTCGCTGCAGTAATCACCGTTCACTTTGTTATAGGCAGCCATAATGCAAAGCGCACCAGCTTCAGTAACAGCAGCTTTGAAGGTTGGGAGATAAATTTCATTCAGCGCTCGCTCGCTTACCTCTACATTTACAAAATCCCTTTCATATTCCTGGTTGTTAGCCGCAAAGTGTTTTACAGTTGCAGCCACGCCCTCGCTTTGAACTCCTTTGACGTAGCTTACCGCCATCCTTGCGTCCAGGTAAGGGTCTTCGCCGAAGCTTTCAAAATTTCTGCCGCCCATCGGTATTCTTGCAATGTTAACGCAGGGGCCTAGAATTACGTCCCGCCCTTTGCCTTTTAATTCTTCACCGATTGATTTGCCGACTTTATTTATTAACGCCGTATCCCATGTAGATGCCATGCATATACCAGAGGGGAATGCGGTTGAAGAATCCCATCTTACCCCCAGCGGGCCGTCGCTCATTCTTAATTCCGGAATGCCCAGCCTCTCGTTGGGCTTTGTGGCAAAGCCCGTCCCTCCCAGCATATCTAATTTTTCCTGTAGCGTCATTCTCTTGAGCAAATCCTGCACCCTCTGCTCTACGGGCAGCTTAGCGTCTTTGTACGGTGTATTGCTCTGCGCGTTAATTTTTACCGTCATTAGTACTCCGGCAATTAAAAAAATAACCGGTAATAATTTATTCATTAATAATCTCCGAAAAAAATTTAATAAAAATAATTCCGATGTTCTGAAATTAAACATTTAATTGTTTTTTAGTCCAAGGGCCTCCAGATATTTTTCATTTACCTTGCAGTTTTTAAACTTGATATTGCTTAAATAATCCGATGCAGTTTCTGCGGCGGCTTTTCTGTCCGGCAGCGCTTTCCTAATTTCCTCGAAAGTCTGCCTGTTGGTATCGGCACAGTTAATTATTTTGTCATAGCCTTCCGGCTGGTTAATTGAGACGATGCTGCGGTCGGTATCGAGCCTCTTATAAGTCCAGAAGCACCAGCCGATATCGTTTTTCTCAAGCAGTCTCCGGAATGATTCAATCCACTGCATAGTATTTTCACCCGATTCTCCGAGCCAGATAGGCACGTTATACTTGTCCCGGAAATCGATATATTCCTGTATGACTGACTGGGTTGTATCGCTCCAGTATTTATGGAAAGTGTAAACAAGCTTTGGATCGAAGGGCTTACCGAAAATTTTGAAGTTGGAATCCCATTGCGCGCCGCCGAGAATTATCAAGTGGTTCTTATCCTCGCTGCGGATTGCCTTGGTTATTTTAATATAGAGAGGTTCGAGCATAGCGTTAAGTCTTTCGGTATCGAGGTACGGTGCTATAGGCTCGTTTAGAAGGTCGTAGCCTAGAACGTATTTCTTGTCTTTGTATCTGGCGGCAATTTCCTTCCAGATATTAGCCGTAAGGTTTTGGCTTCCGGCATCTTCATAAAGGTACGGATAGCCCCAGCTGTCGTCTATGTTCGCGCCGGTTTGCCCGCCCGGTGCGCAATGCATATCGAGTACAACATAAATTTTATATTTGGTGCACCAGCCGATTATATTGTCGAGCATCTTAAACCCGGGTTTTGAGCAGGATGAAGAAAAGTCGATGCCGGTAAACAGCTTATAATCGAACGGTACTCTTACGGAATTGAAGCCACAATCCTTAATAAATTTTATATCGCGCTCGGTAATATAATTTTTTCGGAAGCTGTTCCAGAATTTTTCCGCGGCGTCCGGTCCGATTATTTCGTTAAATACCTCAAAAATCTTCCTGGATGATTCGGCACTCTTAAACTTGAACATATAGCCTTCCGGTTCCAGCCAGTTGCCTACGTTTATTCCTTTAAGAAATAATTCTCTGCCGTCCGGCGCAATAATTTTTTTACCCTTTGTAGAAACAAATCCGGTGCCTTGGGAAAAGGATTGGGTATACATTAAACAAAAAATGAAGGCGATAATGAAAGGGAAACGTTTTAAGCCTGCCATAGATTCTTCTCCGCGCTGGTTAATTGAAATTTTAATAACGAAATATATCCGTAATTAGTTTGCAGTCTTTTGAAAAGCCCTGACATAATCAATCACCATTTGTTGTGGAAAAGTAGTCCTGTAATCCGGGTTGCCCGGCCAGTTGCCGCCTACGGCAACATTTAACACGAAATGAAACCTCTGGTCGAAAGGCTTCGTAATATGCGCTGTAAAATATTTTGTGCTGTCTACAAAAAAGCTTATGCTTGCAGAGTCCCACTCGCAAGCAAAGATGTGAAAGTCGCTAAGGAAGTAACCGCCGGGCAGAGTATAGCTGCCGCCCTGCTGTTGGTGCGGACTGCCGTAGTGGATGGTTCCGTAAACTTTATTTGCCTGCTGCCCCAGCTCTTCCATAATGTCTATCTCGCCGCTTGCAGGCCATCCGCCGTAAGCCCAGTCGGTAGGCAGCATCCAGATTGCGGGCCAAAGCCCCTGTCCGTACGGAAGCTTTGCGCGGACTTCGAACCTGCCGTACTTCCAATCGCCCTTGCCGTTTGAGTTAAGCCTGGCAGAAGTATAATCTTTTCCCAGATAACTCTTCTTCAAAGCCTGGATAACCAGGCATCTGTCCTGTATAAAACAGTTTTCCGGCGAGCCGGTATAGTATTGAAGCTCGCTGTTGCCGCCGCCGTCTCCGTTAACCTCGTAATTCCATTTCGAGGTATCCAGATTAGGGCCGTTGAACTCATCGTGCCAGACTAACTTGTAGCCAGGCGGGGGTACTATCTGGCCGTCCTGGTTTGTAGAATCGGGTTCTGTTACTGCGTCATTCTTTTTACAGCTTATAATTGATGTGCTGAAAACGAAAACCAGACAAGCTATCAGAATTTTGTTCCTCATAATATCCTTTTTGCCTCTCTTAAGAAAATGCAAATGAATTGGAGCACTTTTTGAGGGTGACAAATTTTATGCCCTGTTTTAATTTTACGTCTCTATGAAATAACTGTATTGCTGTTTATTTTTGATTGCGGTTATTTGACCGGTTGATATAGCAAAGTGGTAAACAAAAGCTGTTTGCCGTTGTTGTTTATTTATTATTTTAATAAAATATCGATTATTAAATTGATAAATTTAAGAGGTTCGCTATCGGAATAAATATTACTAATCTTCCTATCCGGCATTTGGATTCCAATAAATAAATTCCGGACAGCTATTTATTTTGTCTCCCCTATCCTCAAAACCTAATTAGCAGATTAGTTAACGAATTTGCACCGGTAGAAAGCAGCGACAAAGTTTCTGTTCTTCAAAAAATAAATTCTCTAATGCGAGTTTTTTTATGCAATTTTCAAAAATCTTCTACGTAGTTGTCAGCACTATCCTGGTTATCGCGTTTATGCTTATAGTCTATGTTTTCCCATCATATAATTTAAGCGATAGAAGCAGCGGCAGGGCGGTAAAAATTTATTTCGCGGATAATATTTCACCTGCGCATAAAAAGGTGATAGAGCTCTTTAACGAAATGTATAAAGGGCAGATCGAGGTGGTGCCGATAAATCTTCCGTTTGATAAGTTTACCACTAACGACAGGAAAGAAATTCTTGCGCGTTACTTTAGAAGCAAGAGCGACCGAATAGATGTTTTCTCGGTAGACCAAATCTGGGTGCCGCGCTTTACAAGATGGGCAATACCGCTCGATGAATATTTTTCACGCGATGAACGAAATGAAGTTTTGAGCTACGCTCTTCATTCATGCGTGTATAACGATACGCTGTACGCAATACCGCTTTATATAGATATTGCGCTAATGTACTACAGAAAAGATTTGATAGCCGCTCTGCCAAATGCGAAGCAAATTGAAAAGAAGCTGCGCAACTCTATTACCTGGCAGGATATGATGGGCTTAAAAAAGTATTATAAAGACAACCCGCTGTTTGTATTCCAGGCGGACGATTACGAAGGGCTTATGTGTATCTATACGGAGCTGCTTGCCAACATGAACTCCAAGCTGATGCAGGGCGATTCCCTAAGGCTGGATACCCCGCAGGCGGAAAGAGCGCTGGAGTTCTTAAGTGATTTGATAAATAAGTATAAGATTTCCCCCCGGGATGTTCTTAGCTTTAAAGAAGACGATTCGTATAGGTATTTTTTGAAAGACAACGGCGTCTTCCTAAGAGGGTGGACCGGCTTGTTTAAAAACAATATCGTCGGCAACAAATATTTAAATCTAAAAGATAAAATTGCCGAAGTGCCTGTGCCTCATCTCGAAGGATCAAAGCCGGTTTCGGTATTCGGCGGATGGAACTTAATGATTTCCAGGTTCTCCTCCAAGGTGCCGGAATCAATCAAGTTCATAAAATTTTTAATGAGCCCGGAAGCTCAGAAAATCCTTTTCGATGTTGGCGGGTACATCCCTATAAATAACGGCATATATAGCGACTCGCTGTACATGCGGCAGAATCCCCAGCTCGCTTTTGATATGAGTCTGGTTAAGCACGGTGTTTACAGGCCGTTCTCTGTTCTTTATACCAACGTATCGGATGTGGTTTCTTATTATTTAAACCAGGCGCTTAAGGGAAAGTTAACACCTAAAGAAGCTCTTAGCAAAGCAGATGATGAGCTTAAATCCAACAGTATTTTATTAAAATAAAAGTTTCAACCATGAGAGATAAGAGATTATTTGAAAAAATCAGGGAGTATCACTTCCAGTTTAAGCATCTTACGGTGATATTCATTGTTCTGTTTGCCTTCCAGGTAATTGTTTCCATTATTAACAAATCATCCATCGGGAGCTTCTTTAACAGCACGCAGGACTGGTACCAGAAGGATTCGGCGGAGAGACTTGCCAACCTTACTACTACGGCGTTCGAGCTTCTGCTGGAGACTATAAACCGAAAAGAGGATATTGAAACAGGCGAGCAAAGCAGGATAATTAAAGCCTTCGATATTATTTTTAACCAGGAAATCCTTCAGCATAATATCGAGGAGATGTGCATCATCATTAAAAAGAACAACAACATTTACGCTATTGACGACGGCAAGACATTATTCAAAGTACTTTACTTGGATTCTACCGCTAACGCAGCAGAAAGCGCGGCTCACAGTAAGGCGATTTCTCTCTACAAGAATATTCAGAGCTTCCTTATTTACAGGGAACAAATAAAAAGCATAATTACAGACAAAAGGACGTTCAATACTTTTGTGCCGTTAATTCTGCGCGGAGAGTATATCGGTGCGGTTTATATGAAAAACACTCCCGATTTTTCTTTCATCTCCGGGCAGATAATTTCCAACTACAACGAGACGTCGCTGCTTTACCTGTCGCTTATTTCGCTGGGACTTCTTTCAATGTATTTCGTCTCATCGTATACCGTAAAGGAAAGAGATGAAGCTCAAAAGCTGCTGATGATGGAACACGAAGACAACATTAAGAAGCAGGTAAACTACCAGAAGGAACTGATTTTTACAAAGAGAATTTACCATACCCACCACAAGGCAGAGAAGATTATGGGATTTATTAAAGGCGACCTGGCAATACTCTCGCCGTTGAACATTGATGTAATTAAGTACCGCGTTACCAAGTACGCTAACTTTATTTCGAGGATAATCTACGATATGAAATGGTACGAGCCGCCGGTTCAAACCATACGCAACGCAATCTTTAAAACAGATTTGAACGAGGTTATCCGCTTTATTGTAGACCACATTTTCTTGAGGAGTTCCAAGAAAAGCGGAACTTTCTCAATTGAGCTAAGCCAGGGCAGTAACATACCGGTCTTAAATGTAAACGAGTTTGTAATATGGGAAATTATAGAGCCTCTGGTGCAGAACAGCATTGACCATGCGGGCGTCAACGGTCTATTAATTAAAATTCAAACCGCCTACTCGGAAAAAGACAAAGAGATAAAGATACTTATTTCCGATAACGGCAAGGGGATAGCACCCGGGCTGCTGCTGCCGGACGAACGCGGCATTAAAAAGATTTTCGGCGAGAATGTATCCACTAAAGATGCCGCAATACAGAATGTGGGATACGGCTGCTATATCGCCTACGAAATGTCCAAGAAATGCGGCTGGGATATTGACGCAAAGAACCTGGATAAATCCGGATGCGAGTTCAGTATTTCAATTAAAGGATGAAAGGCGCTGCAAAATTGATATGCTTATGAGAGGCGGCTAATTAAGTATTCAAAATTCTAAACTTTTTATTTGAAAATAATATTTTTACTTTTGCTCTCCGTAAAATACGGTATAGTGTTATTGAATTGTTAAAATAAAGATCATAATAAATACGAGTAAATAGGGACCCATGTTGAATAGTAATGTTATAAATATTCTGCTTGTTGAAGATGAGGAATTCGATGTTAACCGCGTTAAGAAAACCATTGAGCCTTTTGCCGATAGGATAGTAATTGCCGACGTAGTATCCGACGGCAACGATGCGATAAAATATTTAAAGGAAAAGCAATCGCTTTACGATGTAGTTATAATGGACTTCAATCTCTCCGGCGGTATTATGGGCGAGAAGCTCATCCAGAAGATAAAAGAGATTGAGCCTTCCGTACAGATAGTAGTTATTACCAAAATGACGATTAACATTACCGACTATAATTTTGCGCAGCGCTTAATGAAGGCCGGTGCATTCTGGTACTGTACAAAATACCCCGGCGATATTGAGGAATATATTTATCAGCCGACGGATTTTATATTAAGCATACTTAACGCGTACGAGAAATCGAAGATTGAAAAGGCCTGGGGTAAATCCAACCAGAAGCTGATTAAGAACGTTGAGGACATCTTATACCAGAAAAGAATTATCGGCCAATCGGCCTCTGTACAGAACCTTAAGCACGAAATATTAAAATACGCGCAGAGCGATGTGAACATACTGATAAGCGGCTCTTCCGGTACGGGCAAAGAGCTGGTTGCTTACAACATACATTATAACAGCAGCAGGAAGTTTGAAAACTTTATAACCATAAACTGCGGCAGCCTGCCTCAGGACTTAATTGAAAGCGAGCTGTTCGGCTACGAGAAAGGCTCGTTTACCGGAGCGGATAAACGCAAGCCGGGACTCTTTGAGATAGCACATAACGGTACGGTCTTTCTTGATGAAATTACTGAGCTTCCCCTTTCCGCTCAAGTAAAACTTCTAAGGGTAATCCAGGACGGCGAGCTTGAAAAGATCGGGCGGACGGACCGGGTAAAAGTTGATATACGCATTATTGCAGCTACAAACAGAAATATTGAAGAAGAAGTGAGGGCTAAGCGATTCAGAGAAGACCTGTACTACCGACTGAATGTTATCTACATAAAGGTATCCGACCTTAAGGAAAGGAAGACGGACATCCCGATCTTAATCGATCACTTTCTAAGCTTCTACAGCCAGAGCATGGGTAAGGAAAAGCCGTCTATAGATTCCGGCGCGCTGGACCTGCTGGTAAACTACGACTGGCCGGGCAACGTTAGAGAGCTGAAGAATGTTGTGCAGAGGATGCTGTTCGTGGATAACGATGTTATTGATGAGCAGAGTGCCAAGCGCGCTCTCGGCGCGTTCTTTTACGAGGATGAAAACCGCGGCATTGACGACTTTGAAGCGATCTTTAAGAAAAACGAGTTGCCGCTTTCCCAGATGGAAAAAACCGTAAGAGAAAAATACTTTACTTACATACGCAAGAATTCCTCATCCGATACCGAAGCTGCAAAGAAGCTAGGTCTGGCTCCTTCCAACTATTACAGGATGGCTAAGGAACTGGGACTGAAGTAAGCGCAGAGTGCAGAGGGTTATGTTTTATATGATTAGATTAATAGTTAATGAAGAGTTTAGTCATTCGTCATTCTACAATTGTCCATAGTCATTGGTCATTTGTCAATAGTCATTCCACAGCATACCAGGGTTATATATATTGTGCCGGATATGCATTCATCATTAGTATGACAGAAGATTGTCCCGAGGTGATATATATATGCTTGACATATATAATAAAAATTAATAAATTTAACCATGATTAAATCGTTTAAAGATAAGGAAACCGAAAAAATATTTAATCAGCAATATTCAAGAAAATTGCCTAAAGAAATGCAATACCGGGCATTAAAAAAGTTGATTCTATTAAACAGCGCTGAGAATGAAAGTGATTTAGTTATCCCTTATTCAAATCATTTTGAACGTTTAAAAGGAAATAAAAAAGGAGAATGTTCGATCAGGATTAACGATAAATGGAGAATATGTTTTAGATTTGAAAATGGGGATGTTTATGATGTAGGTATTGAAGATTATCATTGAAGAAAGGAAAATAAGATGGCTAGATTAAACAAATTACCGGTTCCAGGGGTTGGAGAAATTTTACGTGAAGAATTTTTAGAACCATTGGGAATAACCGCCTACCGGCTTGCAAAAGAAATTAATGTATCTACAACTACTATTCTTGATATAATAAACGGCAGCCGGAAAATAACTGTCGAAACTGCATTAAGGCTGTCACGCTATTTTGGTAATTCCGAACGCTTCTGGTTGAACCTGCAGAATGATATAGATTTAAGAAACCAGAAGGAAAAGCTTAATGCTGATCTTAAAAAAATAAATCCTCTAAAAAGGAGTGCCTAACAATTCGTCATTCTACAATTGTCAATAGCCATTGGTCATTCGGAAAATGCTGGCAACTGGTTACCGGTAATTGATAAAGCAAGGAACCAGAAATCATGAACAAGTAACAAGAAGGCGAAGGAATAAAAATATTATCTTACAGAAAGTGCAGTACCGGGTCAAACCGATTTATATACTATTGACTCTGAAAAATTTGATAGTTAGCTTTTATCTATAAATTAATATTAGAGAGCCATAAAGCAATTTCAGTTGTAAGATGAAAACAATAACGTTTAATATACCTGATACGGTTGAGCTTGATAAAAATGAAGCCGCGATGCTTTTTGCGTCAAGGCTTTATGAAAAAGGGAAACTATCTTTAGGACAGGCTGCCGAATTAGCCGGCATTTCCAAAAGAGCTTTTGTAGAATTGCTTGGCAAGTATGGAGTTTCTGTTTTTAATTTTCCTGTATAGCAGCTTAACGGTTACAATAAGAGGAAAGAGCAGGTAGGTAGCGGAAAGCCCGAAGAAGCTTGGGGAAGGGGAAGGCTGAGTGAAATTTTTTTGATGTAAATTAGTTTGTAGTATGTAGTCTATTGCTTGTGGGAGGATCATTTGTCAATAGCGATTGGTCATTTGGTGGATACCGGATATAGGATACCGGATGTTTGCGGCAGGCAGCACTAATTATGACAAATAAAGACATAAAATTAGGTAGGAAGTTTGCTTGTTAAATTATTCTCTAAATTGTAAATTATAACGAAGGAAATTTGTAAAAGCGAGGCTAATATGACTACTAGAGAACTCATAATAAAGGAACTTGAAAACTTAAAAGAAGATGAACTAAAAATAGTATATGAGAAGATTAAGAAAGTAACTACCGGCAAAAGGAAAACTAAGAAAACGGTTTTACTTTTCGATGAACTAAAAAAAATAGAAATTAATGGTCCGGAAGATTTTGCCGAGAATTTTAATCAATATTCCAGTGGTGAAAAGATTGTCGGCTAAAATTTACCTCGATTCTTCATATCTGATCGCTCTAGTAAATAGGAATGACCAATATCATTACCAGGCTTACAGCTTATCTTTCATTTGTTATTATGAAAGAATTAAAAATTAAAGATGCACTGACCTTTGATAAGCATTTTCAACAAGCAGGATATAATATTTTAACCTAATACCTTCGCTAAAATAATTCTTAAAAAATAAACTTCAGAAGATGGTATATAAACTCGCAGTGGCAGGATGCAATTGCGTTCGGCATACTGCTGATCTTTCTTCTCTTTAAACCCGAAGGCTTCTATGGCAAAAAACTCAGAAAAGTAGAAGTATAAGCCATTAAGATTTGCGGCTGTTATCCTCGCGAAAACGCATTGCCGTCAATATAACTTGCAGAAATATTGTGGAGATAGAATTAAAAATATTATGATAAAAATGGAAATAAGTCTCTCCCTTCATAAGGGAGAGATTAGAGAGAGTTCAAAGTATATGGCTAAATTATGAACTCATCCATGCATTTATCTTGTAAAAAGAAAAACTTGGGATGTTATTATTCAAAAGCTTCTGTTAATACGATTTTATTTCGGAACTGGAAACCATGAATAAAAATCTGCTTGCAAGTTCATATACCAAAGTATATGTTTGTATACAAAAGTATATAATGGGCACTTCTAAAAACGGTCTAATTTAAAACCTAAAACGTAAAAAGCGCAAAGATTTCACAAGGGACATGAAGAATTTAAGAGTTTTTAGAAGTGCCCTAATATAAAAACATGGTAATAAATAGAGTCCTGGACGAAATATTCCGCACATGGTCTAACGTAGCGGTACTGCGCGCACTGCTCGATACAAATACAGGCTTCTCAGGTAATGAAGTTGCCCGCGTAGCCGGCATGAATCCTAGATCAGCATTCAAAGCGTTAACATCTCTGGAAGAACTTGGTTTAGTGATAAGAGTAGTGGGAGGAAGAGATCATATCTTTACTCTTAATCGCGAACATTTCTTAGTTCAAGAAATCATTCTTAAGATTTATCCGATAGAAAGTAAGTTCCTTGACGAAGTAATAAAAGCTCTTTCTGCAATACTAAAGGGGCAAGTTTATAGTGCCGTAATTTTCGGAAGCGTAGCCCGGAAAGAAGAAAAATCTTTATCAGACCTTGATATTTGCTGCATTGTTAATTCTCCGCTGGAATTATTGTTTGTCCGGGATTTACTAAATAAAAAATCTTCTTCACTCTATAAGAAGTATGGGATTAAATTAGCTCCGGTAATATTTATGAAAGCACAATTCTTGAGAAAAAGGAAGACTAAATTAATAAAAGACATAGCCGAGGAAGGAATTTTGATTACGGGTAAAAGCATAAAAGGTCTGCTCAATGGCTGAAAGAAGAGGACGAAAATCTATTCCGCGGTACAACTTCAAAAAATATCTTGATGTAGCCGAGCATTTTTATCAAGCTGCCAAAGATTCATTGGAACT
>JAKAJV010000034.1 GCA_021813585.1 Bacteroidota bacterium
CCGATCTGCTGGAGTTCTCAGGCACAATTTTAAAAAAAGGAAATGAAGTTCATGATTATCAGATAAACGATAACATAATGGGTGTTATTCGTTTTGGTTCATTTACAAGCCATCTTAATATAGATTACAGGTATGTGCAAAAGCTTCCTGCCGGGTGGAACTTTGATGAAGGTGCATCGTTTATCGTTCAAGCACTTACGGCTTACTATGCTGTTGTTCATCTTGGAAATGTTAGCGCAAACCAAACGGTACTAATTCATAGTGCGGCTGGCGGAGTAGGACTGTACGCGAACCGTATCGCTAAAAAATATTCTGCTTACACAATAGGAACCGTGGGCAATGCTGGTAAGCTGGAGTTTCTAAAACATGAAGGCTATGATAAAATTATAGTCCGTGGAAATAACTTTAAGGAAGAATTAATAAAATCATTGGACGGCAGACCATTAGACCTGGTTATGGAAGCTATCGGCGGTAAAGTTCAAAAAATTGGATTCGAAATTCTGGCACCCACCGGCAGGATGGTTATTTACGGTTTGTCCGATTATGCCACTCACGGCGCTTTCCCAAATTATATTAAGCTTGCGTATAAATATCTTACCAGACCAAAAGTAGACGGCTTAACCCTTGTTGAAAATAATAAGTCGGTGCTGGGCTTTAACCTAATTTGGCTGTACGATAGGGTAGACATGCTAAAAATGTTTTTAGATAAAATCTCCGCGCTTAATCTTCAGAAGCCTTATATCGGACACGTATTTAAATTTGAAAAGCTAAAGGAAGCAGTCAGATTATTCCAATCGGGAAAGACCAGCGGTAAGGTAGTAGTTGAAGTGTGAGAGCAACCTTCGAGGTTACTATAAGCAATTAGTTGTGAAATTTGCATAAATGCTTGTTTAATTATGTTTTTAGTAATAAATTATATCAAGATAAAATGAAGCAGCATACTATGTTAAGTGAATTAATAAAGAACCAAATAAAAGAAAGACTGTTGGAGAAATTTGATCCGGAGAGAATTATTTTATTTGGCTCGCAGGCACGAGGTACGGCTGATAGCAGAAGCGATGTTGATTTGCTTGTTATAAGCGAATCTACAGAAGATAAATTTAGCTTAATGGATCAGATGAGACATGCTTTGCTGCCGATAGACTATGCGTTCGATGTAATCGTTCTAACTCAAGCCGAATTTGAAAAAGATAAGAAGTATCCCGGTACTGTTGCCCGATATGCAACGAAAGAGGGTATAATTTTGTATGAACGATGAACGAAAAGAACTTGAAGAACAAGTCTTCAAATGGATAGAGATTGCAGAAGAAGATTTAATTTTAGCCAATCATACCTTTACCTTAAGTTCAAATATCCCTTACAGATTAATTTGTTATCATGCTCAGCAATGTGCAGAAAAATATATTAAGGCTTTTCTAGTTAGTAGATTGATTGATTTCCTATAATGTATATTATAGGAAACCTAACAAGAGATAATTATGAAACAAATGCCAAAGCAATTTCAAACACTCTTTTGGGATGTAAATATTACTTCATTCAACCCGCATGAATATCCCCGGTATACTATCTGCCGTATACTGGAACTTGGCGATAAAGAAGCATTCACATGGATGAAAGAGAATTTTTCTGAATCCCAGATTGAGGAAGTCCTTAAGACGGAGACAAGGCTTTCTCGTAAATCTGCTAACTTTTGGGCAATCATATTCGGTGTTCCATTTCATCAAGTTGCCGCATTAAACCATGTACAAGAAGATTGAAATGAATACAAAGTGGCATCAAGAAATCCTTCCTTCAGATTCTCACAAGGTTTTACATGAGTTAATTTACGCGATACCACTGTCCGAGTTTTATCTCGCCGGTGGTACTGGTTTGGCTCTTCTGTATGGTCATCGTCTCTCTCGTGACTTCGATTTTTTTACTGCTCAATTGTTCGATGAAAACGCATTTATTCAGAGGTTACAAGGATTAAACGATCTCACTATCGTTGCAAAGAGCGAACATACGGTTCACATTACCTATATGGGGCTCAAAATAAGTTTCCTTGCTTATACATATCCATTGCTGTATAAAAAGAAGCAATATCAACCGGAAGCAGATATTTCAATTAATGTTGCAGATGCAAGGGATATTGCGTGCACGAAGATTAGTGCCATCGGCAGTAGAGGAACCAAACGAGATTTTGTTGACTTGTACAAAGTTACCCGGCAGTATTCTCTGCCGGAATTGTACAGATTGTTTCAAAAGAAGTTCTCTCTCACCCCATATAATAATGTGCATATTCTGAAATCACTCACGTACTTTGCAGATGCGGAGTTAGAACCAATGCCGGATATGCTCATCCCTCTTTCATGGGATACGGTGAAACAATTTTTTGTCTCGGAAGTTCCTAAGCTGTTGAAAGTCTTATAAGTCCAATATAAAAGCTGCCCGCTTTCGCCATATCTATAAGCCATCCTTAAATATATTTACATCTAATTGACTTAAGTCAAGGATTATGTAGCCTGAACATATGATTTTAATTGCGTAAAAAAGGAGAATTAGAGATGAAAACTTTATCATTAAAATTATTCACCCGCATTCTATTCGTTTTATTCTTTCTTACTTCAATTAATATTTTTGCTCATTGCGACGGCTTAGACGGACCTGTTGTTAAAGCAGCAAAGAAAGCTTTGGAAACCAATAATGTTAATCTCGCTTTAATATGGGTTGATCAAAAAGACGAGAACATAATTAAAGATGCTTTCATTAAAACAATGAAGGTAAGAAAATTAAATAAGGATGCGCAGCAATTAGCGGACTATTACTTTTTCGAAACGTTAGTCCGGATACACAGACAAGGCGAAGGCGAGCCTTATACCGGATTAAAACCTGCAGGCAGAGATTTAGGTCCGGTTATTCCTGCCGCTGATTTATCTATAGAGAAAAATTCTTTCGAGCCGATTCAAAGTGTTTTCTTAAAAGCAGGCAAACCCACAGAGGAGATTCAAATTTTGTTTACCAAAGTAATGAATCTAAAAAATTATGACCCCAACGATGTTGATGCCGGTAGAAAATACGTAAAAGCTTATGTTGCATTTCTTCATAATGGTGAAGAAATATATGGGATGGTTTCAGACGATGAAAAAAATTAGAAGGAATAAGTAAAATGAACTTTTCAAATCCCAAATTATTAAAGAAAGTTGAATAAGGAAAAACCATGAAAAAATATTGGATACCGTTTATAGCGGTAATTGTAATTTCATTTACTGTTTTAATCTGGGTTGGAACAAAAATATACCAGCAGGCTCCGCCAATTCCGGATAAAGTTATTTCTGAAGGAGGAAAAATAATCTTTACCAGGGAAGATATAGAAGCCGGACAAAATGTTTGGCAGGCAATGGGCGGAATGGAAACCGGCTCTGTGTGGGGACACGGAAGCTATGTGGCGCCCGATTGGACGGCGGATTGGCTGCATCGCGAGGCTGTCTTCGTTTTGAACAACTGGGCTCAAAATCAGTTTGGTAAGAATTACCAAAACCTTTCAGTCGAACAAGCAGGCGCTTTGAAGTCCGGGCTTCAGTCAATGTATCGGAAAAATACTTATGATAAATCAACGAGAAGTATCTTAATTGACTCTGTGCGAGCATTAGCTGTAGAGAGCAATTTACAATACTATGCAAATCTTTTTACTCAAGGGCGAAATGCATATGCAATTCGACCCAATACACTTTGCGATCCTGCGAAGCTGAAGGAACTTGGTGCATTCTTCTTCTGGACATCCTGGGCGGCTTCTACAGACAGACCAAACGAAGAAATAACATACACCAGCAACTGGCCTCATGAAGAATTAGTCGGCAATAAGCCTACCGGTGATTCAATTGTTTGGACCGGGGTAAGTATAATTTTACTGCTGGCAGGAATCGGCGGAATGGTGTGGTATTATGCATCCAGAGAAAGACAGCATCCCGACAGCGAAGCTCCTTCTAATGATCCTCTGCTTGGTTCTGTTTTAACTGCCTCGCAGAAATCTGTTATAAAATATTTTTGGGTAGTTACAGGTTTGCTTCTTCTTCAAATATTAATGGGAGTAATAACCGCTCATTATGGAGTAGAAGGCAACGGGTTTTACGGTATACCGATTTCCAAAATTTTACCTTATACAATTACAAGGACATGGCATCTTCAGCTTGGAATTTTTTGGATTGCAACTGCATGGCTTGCTGCAGGCTTGTACATTGGTCCTGCAGTTAGCGGCGTTGAGCCTAAAGGACAAAAGCTGGGTGTAAATATTTTATTCGGCGCTTTGGTAGTTGTCGTACTCGGCTCAATGGCAGGCGAGTGGCTTAGCGTAATGAATATATTGCCTTCAAAAGATTGGTTCCTGTTCGGACACAGCGGCTACGAATACATCGACCTCGGGCGCTTCTTCCAGGCTGCTTTGCTAATAGGTCTTCTCCTTTGGCTGTTCTTAATGGTGCGCGCTATAAAGCCGGCATTAAAAAACAATAAAGATCAAAAGCAGATACTTACTTTATTCCTTGTTTCCAGCATTGCTATTGCGTTGTTTTACGCTGCGGCTTTAATGTACGGCAAGCATACAAATTTATCTATTGCCGAATACTGGAGATGGTGGGTCGTTCACCTCTGGGTAGAAGGATTCTTCGAAGTATTTGCTACAGTGGTCATAGCATTTCTGTTTGCAAGACTTAAACTGGTCAGCTTAAAAACCGCAGGACAGGCAACGGTATTTGCATCTACAATATTTCTGTCGGGCGGTATAATAGGTACGCTTCATCATTTATATTTTTCTGGAACCCCGACTGTTGTACTGGCTTTAGGTTCCGTATTTAGTGCGCTAGAAGTTGTTCCGCTTATCTTTGTAGGATTTGAAGCCTGGGAAAATATCAGACTGTCAAGGACAAGAGATTGGGTACGGAAATATAAATGGCCGATTTATTATTTCGTCGCAGTTGCCTTTTGGAATACGGTTGGTGCCGGTCTCTTTGGCTTTATGATCAACCCGCCGATAGCACTTTATTATATGCAGGGATTAAACACAACACCCGTCCACGGGCATGCGGCGCTATTCGGCGTTTACGGTATGCTCGGCATCGGGCTTATGCTTTTTACTCTGCGTGCCAGCAAGCCTGAAATTACCTGGAGTGAGAAGCCTTTAAAATATTCTTTCTGGGGTATTAACTTCGGATTGTTTGCTATGGTTACGTTCAGTCTTCTTCCGGTCGGCTTAATGCAAACGTGGGCTTCGGTGCAGTACGGCTACTGGTATGCTAGAAGCGCAGAGTTTCTCCAGAGCAGTACAATGGAAACTCTTAGATGGATGCGCGCTTTCGGTGATACTATCTTCGCAGTAGGCGTGGTAATTCTCGTCTATTTTGTATTTAATATTTCATTTAAGATTTATAAACAAAAATAATATGATTATTAGTCATGGCTAATTTTTTAGCCATGACTAAATTTCTTTCCCCATCTTCATCCCTGTAAAAATAGTCCGGGATAAAAGTCAAACTCGGATTGCTATTTCAGCAGCGTCATCTTTTTGTTTGCTGTAAAATTCCCCGAATGAATTCTGTATATATAAACTCCGCTTGCCAGGCCGGATGCGTTGAAGCTTATATTGTAAGTGCCTCTTGCTTGATATTGATTTACCAAGGTATTAACCAGGTTGCCGAGTACATCGTAAACCTTAAGCGTTACATAGCTGTTTGCTGAAAGCTGATAGCTGATTGCTGTTGACGGATTGAAGGGGTTAGGATAGTTTTGAGATAGAGAATATTCTACAGGTAAGCTTGAATTATCATTTTGTATGCCTGTTACTGTATAATTGTAACTATAAACTCCGCCTCCGAATGTCCCTGCGATTACAGTACCGTCTAGATTTCTTACGTCTATCGCTTCAACATCTAAATTGCCTATGCTGCTGCTGCCTTGCTGAATCCATTGAGTTGACATCCCGTTCAGCTGCGTTGCAGCATAGAGACCGGTGGTGGTTCCGGCCAAATAAATATCATTCTGCCCGACCTGCAGGATGGCAACGGTTCTAACTGAGGGTCCGTTACCTGAGCCGTCCGGGTTTTGCTCAAGGTTGCCGCCAACCGACTGCCAATCCTTTCCGCCGTCGGTTGAATAGAACAAACTAAGTACATTATAGTTTGAAAATGCTACCAGAACTTTTTGTTCGTCCTGGGGATCGGTTGCAATAGCCGTAACATAAGCCCCTTGAGGAAAGCTTTGCCCGGTAACGTCGTTTACAGAATAATTGTTTGTAAGAATATTATCTATCCTAAATACTTTTCCGTTGTCGGTTCCGTAATATAAAAGATGATTTGCAGTATGCGAAGTGCCGAACGCGGAAACATTCCCTGCAGTTGTGTCGATATTTAAATCAATCCAGCCTGCTGTCGGGTCTCCCGTTCCCATCGGTATAGAAGGCACGTTAAAGTTTATCCAGATGTGAGTACCGGCCGCCAGGTACATTATGTTTGTATTGGAAGGCTCCAGCACATACGGAGTGGTAAACATAAATCCGCTTGCGCCTTGCGGCTGTATAAAAGCCTCTTGCGGATCGTTCATCGTGCCCCGGTAAATAGCGCCGTTCTGCACCGAGTAATAGAAATATTGAAAATTATTTGCAACGGCAGAAATGTTGCCGTCTCCTCCGCCCGGCAAAACCATCCATGAAGTATTAGGACCGGCAGCTGTATCAACCATATTCCCGTTATCCTGCATACCGCCGACAATATAAGGTGAATTTGTAGCATGATCTATAGCTACCGAATAAAACTGGGTTGTAACAAAACCGTTATTTAAGCTTATCCAATCCACTGTGGGTGCAGTAATATCGTTTGTTACGCTCAATCCGCCGTCGTTAGCAGAATAAAGTACCTTGCTGTTTGAAGGAAGAAAGAATAAGTCATGTTCGTCCGGGTGCTGATTTGGATAACTGGAAATGTCGTTAACGGTAGAATATCCGCCTATCCAATCGGTTGAATCTAACTGTGTTGCAAAGCCGTTGGTAGTTCTGTATAAGTTTGTTCCACCGATTAACACAAAGTTTTTATCGTCCGGTTTAACTTTTATAACCATGTCGTAGCCGCCTTGAGATGAGTATCCTCCAACTTTCCCGTTCCATGAAGGTAGGTTGTTTGTTAAGTCGGTCCATTGCTGGCTTGAAGCATCGTACTTCCATAAGCTGTGGTAGTCATTGGTTCCGTCCTGCGGGTCGCCCGGCATGCCGGTGTTTGGAGTATTGGCAAGCAGATACAGAATATTCTTATCTGTCGGCGCCGAAGCAATTATCATCCTGGCGTAAACACTGGGAAAGCCTGAAGGTGTAATATCCGTCCAGTTTATTCCGTCGTTCGAATGCCAGACACCCTGCACATTTCCGTTTGATAGAACCGCATAAACATCTCCTCCGCTTGTTACCTCAACATCCGAATATGTTGAATTGTTTTGATTCGAGCCTAGTACAGCATTCCAGGAATTGCCGCCGTCCGATGATCTGTAAATAGCGCCTTGAGCAGCTGCATAAATTATATCTGCCGAATAATTCGTAGTATCTAAAGCAATCTTCCAAATAATTTGAAGCGGGCTGATGAATTGGTTCGGAGAATTAGTTGCGGTCGATTGAAGCAGTGTCCATGTTTGACCGTCGTCCGTAGATTTAAAGATGCCGTTGCCCATTAGCTCGCCGTTGCCTGTACCTAAAATGGTTAAATTCGAATGTCCCTCGCCTGTTGCGTAATACCAGGTATTTGTTTTCCCGTTTCTGGTATCCTGCACAACGCAGGAAACGCTTTGAAGCACCTGAGGGTCGCTTACCTTTGTCCACGACAATCCTTTATCGGTCGATCTCCACATTCCTCCGGAAGCGCCGCCCGCCAGTAAAATGTTAGGATTGGTGATATCGGCGGCTAAAGCTCTAGAGCGGCCGCCTTGGTTATAGGGGCCTCTTAATTGCCAGTTCGATGTAGTGATTTTTACACCTGATTTTTTTAGAGAATTCGTCATGTCTGTCGGCAGTGTACGGGCATACTTCAGCTCTAGCCTTCTTATATCCGGCGGGATAGAATTGGTCAGAGGATCCCGTGTCCTTGTAAATTCCCAAGCCATTCTGGACGACAGGTCTTCTTTCGGTGCAGAATTGAACTGTATAATTTGATTTGCTATGCCTTTTTTTAATCCGGTTTGTGCCAAAGCTTTATTACCGAAAGAAAAGGCTTCAATTAAAAGAATAAAAAAGCAAGTAAACTTTTTCATTTCACTCCTGTTTATTTTTTTTAGAAAATAGTTTTATTTGAAATTCAGACAGAGAACCGGACCGGTAACCGGCGATAAAATTTATTTTGGCCGTTAATAACTGTTTGCTTTTTACAGCTTAGTATAACCGTATACCAGAAAAATCTTTTTATTTTCAGCACCAGTATTGTTAATGCTGTTTATCCGCTTAATATCTGCGATGAAAGAGGAACTTAAATCCAAGCCCGGGAGACGATCGGACAAATTAGGGAATAATTCTTTTGTAGTAGGGCCTAGTGTAAATGCAAACTTCAAATTTATTTCCGCGCCGGTATTTATTGAACCGAATCCGGCCCCATAGCCTAAAACCGAATCCACCCTTACTAAAGCGATGCACGGCGCTTTTGAACACGGGGAATTATCATTTGTATCTAGAGTTGAATCTATTCTGAATATAGTTCCTTTTATTCTACAGTACCCTGGAGGGATTGAACTGCTGCCGGTCGTTCCTATTTTGCTGAAGTGACTGCCCTGCGAACAAGCGGCTATTAACACCAATAGAATTGAGAGCGAAAATAAAAGTTTATGCATAGGACTCCTAACGACTTTGCCGCTAACCGGCAGCCCAGAACAACAATGCCGCTTAAAGCTACAATGCCGATAATTATTAAAAACATTTTTTACCTAACTACCTTGAGCAAGTTAGCCGACACAGCTTGCCCGCCTATGATAGGCGGGGACTAACCAACCCGACAATTACCAAAATGCCGAATGCGAACAGGCTGTCCGGTTGAGCGGCGGGTTAGTTACCGTCTATGGATTAATCAATACATTTATCTTACCAAGTACTTCATTTAATTCGGGCTTTGGTAGCTTACAAATAAATTCAGCCTCTCTAGTTTTCCAATCAAGACTCTTGAATTGGTCTGATAATACAACTCCTCTGATTTCTAAACACTCTGGAATTTTTACTTCAAATGGATAATCTTTTATTTGGCTTGTTATAGGACAACATATAGCTAATTCAGTCTTTTGATTATATGTTTGAGGTGAAATTACTAAGGCAGGTCGCCTCCCAGCTTGTTCAAGACCGGATTGAGGATTAAAATTTAGCCAAACAATGTCCCCTCTTTCAGGAGAATATCCTTTTGATTTTACCAATGTTCGTTCCCAACTTGTTTACCGAAATCCACCTCACTGTGAAGATTAGATTTTTTTATACCAGCTAATAATTCTTTAAGCGAATATTTCTTCTCTTCAACGGGTTCTATAACTATCTTATTTTCTTCTAAAGTAAGATTAACATATTCATCTTCACGAATTTTAGATTGAAAGGCAAAAGCTTTTGGAATCCTTAACGCTAAGCTATTGCCCCACTTTTGAATTTTAGTACGCATGGCTATACCTTTTTAACTTGTTTCTACAACAAAGATACATATCAAAAACATAACTTTCAATGAACTGAGACTTTTCATTATCCAGCAAACACGATGAGGTAACTAACTACCGGATTTTGTATAGAAAACTTAAAGGAATAATTTAATTTTTTCAATAAGCCTAAATAAGAATGCTTCGCTTCAATGTGAGTTAAAACATTTTAATATAAAAATTAAATATTACGCATGATTCGTGAATAAACAACTGGTACATTACTACTCTAGGCCTGACGAGACTATTGCAGCGACGTGCCGGTTCAAAAAATTAAATTAAGCTTTGGACTTTCTTCATCGGTGCAACTCCACAGCTTCTGAAAAACCTTTTCACAGCCGTACAAGCTGATGAAAGTAAGACAGAACGGACAAGAATACGATATTAAAATTTACGAGATTGACTTTAGAAAAAGTAAATTAGAAACTATATTTGTCTACCAATTTTCTTAATCGTAATCTTTCTCTTTATCTTAATCGGATTTGTCAAATTAAGGTGGTTTGAATTGAGCTAGAGCAAGAGTAAGAGCAAGAGTAAAGATTAAGTAAGAATCATGAACAAACATATAGAAAAATTATTAAATGAATTTCAACACCGACAAACGAACTGTAATGACTCTTGACGCAGGCGGGACAAATCTTGTCTTTACGGCGATGCAGGGCAATGAGCAGGTTATGGATGAAATTACATTGCCAAGCAATGCCGACAATCTTGATAAATGCATGTCATCAATCGTCGACGGCTTTAGCCAGGTAAAATCAAAATTAAAAAACAAGCCGGTTGCTATCAGCTTTGCTTTTCCGGGTCCGGCGGATTATCCCAACGGAATTATTGGCGACTTACCAAATTTGCCTGCATTCCGCGGCGGTGTGGCATTAGGCCCGATGCTGCAGGGAAAGTTCGGACTTCCTGTCTTCATAAATAACGACGGTGATTTATACGCCTTCGGCGAAGCGATTGCCGGTTTACTGCCTTTAATAAATGAAAGTTTGGAAAAAGCAGGAAGCGTTAAGAGATATAAAAATCTTTTAGGATTGACTTTCGGAACCGGCTTCGGCGCGGGAATAGTCCGCGACGGAAATTTATTTCTCGGCGATAATTCGGGTGCAGGCGAGATTTGGCTTCTGCGCGACAAGCTGAATTATAATACTCATATCGAAGAGCATGTAAGCATACGCGGACTAAGAAAAGTTTTTGCGCGCGAAGCAAAAATAAATTTCGAAGATTCACCTTCGCCTAAAGAAATATATGAAATATGTACAGGTAAAAAAGAAGGCAATAAAGAGGCCGCAGCCAAAGCCTACCGGGAGTTTGCCGAAGCTGCCGGCGATGCAATTGCAAATGCGGTTACTTTGATTGACGGCCTTACAGTAATCGGCGGCGGGCTTGCCGGCGCCTCGGATATCTTTCTGCCCAGACTGGTTGATGAAATGAACGGCAAATATACCAGACCTGACGGAACGCAGTTCAGAAGGCTGTCCTCTGTAGTTTATAATCTTGAAGATGAAAAACAGATGTTAGAATTTTTGAAGGGGAAGACGAGAGAAATCCCGGTCTACGGTACGGATAAAAAAATTAAATACGATTATGAGACGCGCACCGGAGTCGGCATTTCAAAGATCGGTACGAGCAAAGCAATATCAATCGGGGCTTACGCATTCGCATTAAATGAGCTCGATAAATAATTTCCGGGGAAATTATCTATCATCAAGCGAACTGAATACGGAGATATAAAAAAATATTCTGCATGCAGACGGGTTCAAGTTTAATTAAAGTCCCGTCAGATTGGCGTTCATAAAATATCATAATGGATTTTGTATTATCCAAATAATTATTCAAAATATTTTCTTAAATAGAAAGTAGAATTTTATGGCAGGAATTCCAGGAACAATAGAGAACAGAGCGGTAGCTTCCCAGGACTCGCAGGTGCAAAGCTACCGAGGTCCTTTTGCTATAATGACAACATTGTTTTTCATGTGGGGATTTATGACGGTGTGGAATGATATTCTTATTCCGCGTTTTAAAGAAGCGTTCACTCTAAATTATTTTCAAGCGATGCTCGTGCAGTTCGCATTCTTCGGAGCTTACTTTGTCGGCTCGCTGCTTTACTTTATTATTTCTATGACGACCGGTGACCCGATTGCAAGAATCGGATATAAGAACGGAATAGTCATCGGACTATTGATTTCAGCATTCGGCAGCGCGCTCTTTTATCCCGCTGCAACTGCAACTTCCTATCCGATGTTTCTGATTGCATTGTTTATTGTCGGGCTTGGCTTTGCGATGCTTCAGATCGCAGCCAATCCTTACGTTACAATTCTCGGCCCAGAGCGGACAGCATCAAGCAGATTGAATCTTGCTCAAGGATTTAATTCGGTAGGAACAACAATGGGCCCGTTAATAGGCGGCTACTTAATCTTTCAGTACTTTGATAAAGCCGGAATGCACGGAGCCGAATCTGTAAAGATTCCATATATAACTTTCAGCGTTGTGTTTTTAATACTTGCGGGAATTTTCTTCTTCGTTCATCTCCCTCATATAGGTGAAGGAAAAATTAAGAAGGGCGCAGGCGCGTTAAAGTTCCCTCACGTTGTTTTGGGAATCATCGCCATCTTTATGTACGTTGGCGGTGAAGTATCAGTAGGCAGTTCAATAATTAATTTTCTCGGACAGCCGGGCATTGCCGGTTTAACTGCCGTTGAAGCCAGCAAGTATGTCTCACTCTTCTGGGGCGGTATGTTGATTGGCCGCTTTATGGGTGCGGTTGAATTGAGCGAAATGAAGGTCGTAAACAAAAAGATTATTCTGGCTGCCATTCCGGTTGCTGCATTTATTATTCTCGGACTTGTTAGCGGCTGGGATGTTGTGAAGGATTATCTTCCACTATTAATACTTTGCTGGCTGCTGTTCCAATTCGGCAAAGCAAACGCTGGTCGTACTCTTACAATATTTTGTGCAACTATTGTAGTTCTGCTATTAACCACTATTGCCGTCGGCGGTAAAGTTGCGATGTGGTGTGTAGTCGGCGTCGGGTTGTTCTCATCAATCGGATGGTCTAACACATTCTCGCTCGCGCTTGAAGGTACCGGCATTTTTAAAAGCCAGGTCTCATCGCTTCTTGTAATGGCAATTCTAGGCGGAGCTATTTTACCGCCTCTGCAAGGGCACATCGCCGACCTTGGCGGGTTGCAAATCTCTTACATCGTTCCGCTGATTGCTTATTCATACGTCGGCTTCTACGGCCTGAAAGGTCATCGCATCGGTAGAAGCAAGGAAACCGCGGCTGCTTGATATTATTAACTGAAGTTAGGCATTTAACTTTCAACGTTGCAGCTGCAGTAGTAATAGATTTGGAACAAATAAATAAAAAGCTGCTCTTTCGAACAGCTTTTTTTGTGGGGGCTGAAGGAGTCGAACCTCCGACCCTCTGCTTGTAAGGCAGCGGGATTCTTTGTAATCCATCCAGTTTTTACCGCTTTTTACCACTTGCCGGACATTGTCGGTACATCCGTAAGGAGTACCAACCATGTTTTTAACCAAAGATTCCAAATCGCCGTACTATCAATTAGTTTATTTCGTTGATGGTAAAAGGACAAAAATTTCTACTAAAACTTCCGATAGGGAAGAAGCAGAAAAATTTCTAAAAGCTTTTAATCCAGAACCAACCAAGCCGGAAGCCGCGGGAACCAAGAGCCATATTTCTCTAGTTAAATTTTCCGAAGAGTATAAAACCTATGTCGGAAATACTTACTCTAAAAAATACCTTAGTCAAGCTGTTGTACCTTCATTTAATAAACTTCTAAAGATAGTCCCTAATTTGCCGCTTGATTGTATTTCAACAAAAACCATTGATCAATTTATTTCAACTATTCAAGCAAAGTCAAGCTTTGCAGCTTCTCTTTATTATCGCACCTTAAAGGCAGCTTTCACAAAAGCTGTAGTTTGGAATTACATCCCGGAAAATCCATTTAATAAAATCAAAGCTCCAAAAGTAACGCAGTCTTTGCCCGCATTTGTAACCTTTGATGAACTTCAAATTATCATAAATAATACTGAATACGATTTTCTTAAACCGCTTTTTTATACGGCATTCTTTACCGGTATGCGGCTTGGCGAGTTAGTAAATATGAAATGGAACTGGATAGACTTTTCAAATAATTTTATCACTACCAAATGCGATGAATCATTTACCACCAAAAACAGAAAAGAGAGGTATATTCCTATTAATCCAACCTTAAAAAATATTTTAACCGGCATCCAACCAAAAATTTGTAATATTGAAAATGATGCTTTTGTATTTACTAACCGGCTTGGATTTAAACTTAATGAAGGTTTTGTAAGTAAGGTTTTCAAACGTGCAGTAAGGCAGTCAAAAATAAATAATAAAATTCACTTTCATTCCTTGCGTCATTCGTTCTGTTCAAACCTAGTCCAGAAAGGAGTAAGCTTATATGTCGTTAAAGATTTGGCTGGTCATCAAAATATTAAAACAACTCAGATCTATTCCCATTTGCAGAAACAAAATATGATGGATGCGGTAAATTTACTATAAAGGCAAATTAATATTGTATTCTAATATATTTAGTATGATGAAGCAATGTAATTATGAAGATTACTACCGCTGCCACTTTGAATATACATTGGGCCAATAGATGTATTTTCGACTTTGATAAATTCTATATTATTAGAATTTAATGGTAAAACAATACCCTGGATTAATACATCATTTGGGTTTATTTCATATTTTTCAATTTTGTTAAGATGATCTTCCGTTGGAAAATCAAAATTGAAATCTATTAAATTCATATATTCCATAAGGTAAGCCTTTAATTTAATTAAAACTAATTAATCCATCCAATATATTCAAGAACAAATTCAATATTCTTTTTTACTAATGATAAATCCAATTCATTGGGCAATGATTTTATTATGTCATTAAAATTTTTTTCTATACCTGCATAAGATTGTTCTATTCCCATTAAAATAGGATTTGTTGGATTCGTATTAAGGATATTTGCAATTTGTGCCCTTAAATTATTAATATTTGCTTGGATTTGCAAAAGTTGTGCTTTTAATGTTTTTAATGCTTGTCCATTTTGCCCAGAATGCTGAATTATTTGCAACCTAAAATTTTGATCCTGTATAAATGTCCTCAATATTTTCTGCTTAAAATTTAATTTACTTGAATTATACATACTTTCAATAAATACCGGACTTGTATCTAATAATTTTTCATTTTGGTCACCCAAAAAAACATTAGGGTCAAAAAATTCTTTCAATTTCATTTCTTTTTCATATTCACTATATAGCTCCCAGAATAATTTTTCTTCATTTTCTGCAGCATCAATAACTATACCATCAAGCCCAATTGAATTTCTTGCTTCGTCTCTGAAAATACTATGATTATGTGTATAAAGTCTCTCTGTCAATTCATCAACAATTTTCGTTACTTTTTCTGTACTATTGCCATTATCGAAATGTAATCCCAAAAGTTTACGTGTCAATAATCTAATTTGACTATGTGATCTTTTTACGTTTCCTAGCGCAAGCGGATGTACTTTATTAGCCAATATTTGAAAAACTTTTGTCACGTTATCCTCATTTTCTATACCAACAACCTCTTTATCCTTTGCCAAAGATATAAATGAAGCTACATCTTCTACACTTATACCTAAAGGCATATTGTTTTCCTTTGGATTAAATGCATTAGCTACTGTTGGATCTATAGGACTTAAGGATCCATTTTTAGTCATGATAATTTTGTTAGCTCCAAGTGCGATCAATGTTGCTGCACTATGAGCGTGCATTGGGACTAAAACATTAAATTCCTTACAATAATTTCTTATGTTGTTTACTAGCGGCCAAGCTGTATTTGTATCTCCACCCCTACTATATATAAAAAGGTCTATTTTTTCACATTTATTTGGGCACATTTCCTTTAAATGTGATATAATTTTATTAATTTGATCTGGTGCAATTTGTGCTTGTATGCCTTGTATCGGAAACGTGGAGTATCTATCTGAGGTAATAAGGGTTACTACCTTTGATTTTCTTTCTTTCTCAATTTTTTCAATAATAATTTTTCTTTCTTCGTATCCCATACTAAATGTTCTAAGTTTATTTTAAATACTCTAATATATTTAAGGAATTTCCATCTTTATTACAAGTTTGTATTCAACTTTCTGCTTATTTAGGTAAATTTAACATATTCTGTGGTTACTCTTTTTCCCCTACAGCATAGTGCCGTTTCACCTCAATATTTGCCCGCTACGCTGCCAAATTTCCTTTCCTTGATATATTTATCCTCGCAAAGTATATTTCCTCTTTCTCGTTGAATTCCGCTTTTGACCCAGTCAAAGTTTTTAAAGCTTTCCTTGCAACAATAGGACGCGTAAATATTGCCTGGAAAATCCATAGCTTACAATTATAGCCAAATCCTACGAGTTTAAACTTTTCTCGTCTTTTCATTTTATTTGCCGCATCCCTGTTTTCAGTTTGGAACCGGTAAAAGTTCTCTCCCCGGATTTCCTGCCACATATAAATCATTTCTCTTTCTCCTATAATTTTTAATATTAGCTTACGAACGTAATCCCGGTTTTATGCCCCATCATTTTTTGATAAGTCTCTTGCATTACTATTTCAAGCTCATCCTTATATTTTTCTTCAACAATAAAACTATCATGTATGCAGAGACAAGCTATTCCTTGCTTAGTAAAATGTTTCAATACTTGCTCTGCAATTTGTGAGTCTATATTTTGAAGTCTCACCCCTTCATCACTATAAAAGTGCTTCGCTATTTTATGATGAGCCTTTTCAAACCACGCTAATAATTCATCTGATTTTATATTTTTTGAATTTAGTAATTGATGCATTTCCCAATTTTCATATCTTGCATGGTTAATAGCTTTTATTGCTTTATCTCTTTTTATAGCATTTATAGCAATCAAAGAAATCAGTTTCAAAACCTTCCTTAATTCTAAGTCATCGCTTACCGCCAGATACGGATCATCGGAAAATTCTAATCCGCTTAAATGGTACAGCATATTCAAATGTAATCCGCTGTAATCGGCTTCGACTGTCTTATTTCCATAAATCAAAATTTCTTTTCTTTCTTGTTTGTTCATCTGTTGATATTCACCTCCAAAAAATCTTCCGCCATACTTAAAGTCCCCGCGGCTAAATACACGGTACAAGTTTACTGCTAAGCTGTTGTATATCATTGTATTAGCCTCATTTGTTCTTAGTAATGGTAGAGAAATGTCTTGTACCTCTGTGTTATATTCCTCTTTATTTATATGTAAATGTTTATAATCAGATGAAAATGAGGCGATTTTTGACTCGACGTTTGTTACTGAATTTTTTACTTCAATTCTATCCGGAATAATGATGCTTACTCCTTCCATCAGTTCATTGTATTCCTCAAGAAAGTTTTTCATCCTAATTATTTTCTTGTTCGGTTTATACTTAATTAGGTTTTTATCTTTGTCTTTAAGCAGTATCGGTGTAGTATGCTTTATGTATTTAAAATTGTTCCGTCTTAGCAAAAATTCTTTTTCCCCGATTTTTTGTACGAATGTTTTATCGGTAAGTTCACGTATATTAAGTTCGTCTGTCAGTTTTGGTGTTGCCCAAATTCTTGTTATGTACCCTTCATTATTTTCAAAGTCACGGTATCCGGTTTTTACTTCAATATATTTTTCAGCATCTGAATAATTTATTATTTCTTTCGTACTCCGGTATGAATGATGCCTTATTCCATAAAACTTCTGTAATGCATAATCGTTTCGGTTTTGAGAAATTGCTACGACTTTACCCCACATCAAAGCAAAAACTAAATTACCGATAAAATTAATAATGGCAGTTGTTTTTTCTTCCGTCTTAATATAGGCAGTACCTTTAAATATTTCATGCAGAAGGTAATTCACAAAATGAGCTGTCTGTCTTAATACTTCGGCATTTAATATTAACCGGTAGTCAAACCTTATCGAGTTTAATAAATTAATGTAATGCATTTTATTATTCCTTAATTTGTTGCCTAAAAAATTTCTTTAGTTTATTCTTACTATTATTTTATTTCATGTTCACGTTTTTTTTCAAATTTCATTCACTGCCTTTCTAAGTTCCGTTTCATCAACAGTAGCATAGTATCTTGAAGTTACTTTCACATCTGAATGACCTAATAATTTAGAAACGGTGAAGATCGGTACCCGCTTACTTACCCATCTTGTAGCTGCTGTAGCCCTTAAAGAATGCCAGTGTAATTCTTCCGGCAGACCTAAAGCGCGTATTGTTCTTTTCAATGTTTTACTTATCGTATTTACCTGGAAGTTTTTCCCGTTTCTCTGTGCAAAGACAAATTCACTCTTTCTATTTCCGTTTTCGCTTTGTCTTCGCTTATTATCTTTAATCAGTTCAATGGCAAGTTTATTTAATGGAAGTATCCGTTTTTTTCTCGTTTTTGTTTTAAATACTTTATTCCCGATAGCAGCACTCTCATTGTTAAAGTCAATGTCATCCCATCTAAGATTAGTCACCTCACCGGCTCTCAATGCAGTTAGCTTTGAAAACTCCACCATATCGGCTATCGTTTCCTTTCCGTTTTTTCTAAGCTCGTTACAGCATAATTCCACTTGCTCATCTAGAAAAACTATTGGATCTTCTTTTTGTCGGTTTGCAAGTTTCACATTTTCAAAAGGGCTTTTACTTATGTATTCCCATTCCTTAAAGTGATTGAATTCCGCTTTATAAACTCTTAGGTAATTGTAAACTCCCAAAGGCGCAGTTTTCGAAATTTGCATCAATAAATTTTCCGCATCTTTCCTTTGGAATGATAAAAGGCTTCTATTTCCGGGATAGAATTCCAGAAATCTTTTGTTTGCTGTTCTAATAAGCTGGACTGTTTTGCGGGCAAGATTGAATTCAGCAAATTTCTCGTACTCTTGAAATCCCTGCTCAATAAAAATATTTTTGTAGCTCAACGGCGTTCCTCCGTTAAATATTGAGGAGAGAAGTTTTAATTTTACTGTATCTTCTTCAGTCAGCTTACTTAACAAATCACCTAAATCTAGCATAATAACCTTCCAAAGTTTTTATGTCTTAGTACTCTTAAATTCACTTTCTCTTATTCCAATTTTTCTTTGTCTTTGGTCCGGGAAAAAATCCAATCATCTAATTCTTTTTTCGAAAAGAACAATACTTTGCCGGTTGGTTTGTAGCATCTAATAATTTTCTTTGCGGTTAATGAGTAGAGATAGCTATGTGAGAACCCTAAATACTTAGCTGTTTCCTCAAAGTTCATTGGTTTGTCATTCCCGCTTTTAATTAGCGCCTCAATGCGCTCAAGTCGTTCAATAATTTCTTGTTGCTTCATTTTGTACTCTTTTAATATGTGGGAACTTAGCTTTATCACTTTCCAGATGTTGTATAAATTTGTGAAAATCTTTTTCTGCCAAAACAAAACCCCGATTTTACTCGGTACGGGTCGGGTCGTACCTTTCAAATCGGGGTTCAGTTATAAACTATTTATCCCGACCGTACACCTACATAATGCATTTTTAGGTGCACTTTTGAGTCGGGGTAAATTCTTTTTAGTTATTTTTTAGATGTTTCTTCCCAAATTCTTCAAATTCCTTACAAATTTTAATGGTTTGTCGTCTTTTTAATCCGAATTCTTTCCCCAATTCTTCATAATCGATTACTTCTTGCCGGGCTTTCTTTTCTATCCATTTAATCAGCAGATTGATATTTCTTTCTTTTTTTCTATCGCTTTTGGTTTTAGTCTTTAGAAATCTATCGATAAAGTTTAGAATATCTGCATCATCATATTTTGAATTATCATTTTCTATTAAATCTAAATCACTACCATTTGAGTTCATTCCTTTGGAATATTCATCGTCTGAAAATTCATCAAATTCCAAATCATTTTTAAAATTTTCTACCAAATATTCTTTATTCTTTTTACTGTAATTATCCTCCAGAAATTCAGCCTTGAATTTTTTCTTACTCACAAATGTTTCTGACCGTATCCATCCCAGAAGCATTTGCTCAATTGCGCTTGGTTTTCCTTTGCTGCTTTTTAATAACCAGTTTGTAAAATTGTTATTCTTAGTCGCATTAAATTTTTTATCATTAAACCAATTTGTAAAATTAAGCCAGCTGTAAGGGTCTGCAAGTGCAGCCAATTCCAATTTCCTAACCGAGTACATCGGTGCCAATACATTGTTCTGATTGTCTTCAAATTTTGTGGTAATCTCATAGATTTGCTTTTCAACTTCTGTAAATAAGTCGGCATTAATTAGCTCTCTGTAACTATACCATCTATTGTGCTTCGCAGTTCTTTCTTTTGATTCCGCATTTTTTACAAGTTTGAAGAATTCTTCTTTTTCTTGGTCCGTAAATTCTTCAAATTTCGGCTCATCTAAACACGGATAGCCTTTTCTAATTCCCACCGACCTTAGGTTGTCTTCCACTCCAAAATATATTTGACTCAATTCTTTCTGCCTGTCTGTCAAATTCATATCTAGTAGAAAAGTTCTGTAGGTTAATGCTTTTCTGCTGTCATCATTATTTATAATTTCTTTTGCTCTATTAATTTGGGAAACTATTTTTTCAACTGCATCTTTAAGAAGCCTGTCTAATATGGAATTAACCAAATATAGGGCTTGTTCCTCTATTTCTTGAAGCTTTTTATATTCTTGTGTCTTTACTTCTATTTGTTTCTTTGCATATTTTACAAGGTCTTTAATTTTTTTCCCTAAGGCTCTCGTAAAGTATGTTTCAATATTTCTCTTTTCACCGATATTTTTTATATGTTCAAATAAATATTCCGGATCATCTCCAGAAATCAGCAGCCTTAAAAAATTTAAAGCCATATTCTTTACATTTGTAACTCCAAGTTCTCCTTCTTGTTTAAATTTTATCCCGCCTTGTTTTTCAATTCCTTTAATCCAGTATTCAGCTTTTCTTTCAATTGCATACCTGTACATGTTGAACAACAAATCTGCTGCAATTTCATCTTGCATTTGCGCTCTTTTTATCACATATAAAAATAAAAGCTGTTCCAAAAGATCATTGCTGTATGCGTATTTCTTAAGCTGCTTTGTATTCAACCCTTCTTCTATTTTTTCTTCATAAAGATCACATAAGCTTATACGTCCTTCGTTGCCGCTGCCCATATTAATTAAATTACCTTTGGCATACCCTCTTTCGTAAGCTATCCTATGATTCTCTACCGACCTCTCATATTTTTTTCTGTACCAAATATTATCTTCATCGCAATTTATAATTATCCCGTGTTCATTACTGCTCCACCTATTCGGCTCAATTCTATATTCGTCCTCATCAATAGTTAAATCATGTCTTAATTCTTTGTCAAAATTTATGAATACCCATCTAAATCCGTTTGGCTTAATTAAATCTTTTCTGTAGAATGGTTTCAATTGCTCAAGAATTTCTCTTCCTCTTTTCCCTGTTTGTTCATCTGTTAATTCATCAAAACCTAAATTTTCCAATTTCCAGAAAGTGCCGTCCAAAATGCTGTTTACTTTTTCTTCCTCTTTTTTTAAGCTTTCCTCAACTCCTGGCATTTCCACTTTGACCTCGAATTCATCCGACTTAAATTTTGCCCAATCTTCTATAGTCATTTTCGAAAGCAGCTCATCAATTTTCTTTTTATCTGCAGCAGCCTCCCGCTGTTCTTCCTGTTTTTTCTTCAGCCAATTTTTATACATAACCGACCTAATTTTTTCATTACAAATTTAATATTTCTTTTAGTTCTTTCTTACATTTTGTAACTTTGAAAAAAGAATACTCTGATTTTATATGCTTTCAAAACAACAGCTTGGAAATACCCTTTGGGGAATGGCGGAAATCCTTTATAGCAAAGTTGAAGATTATAAAACTTACATCCTCTCACTTTTATTTTTCAAGCGTCTTTCAGATAATTACGATTGGGAAAAAGAAAACGCAATCAAGAAATTCAAAGAAGAGCACAGTAGAGAGCCAAATAAACGGCAGCTTGAAACTCTTATTAAAGAAGTACATGATTTTATTATCCCCGAAGGCTGCTTTTGGTCTGATGTAAAATCCGCGGCGCCTGGTAAGAAGAATGAGATTCTCGATAACGCAGTAAATCAAATTGCTCTTGCCAATACTGAAATTCTTCCGCAAGGAATTATCAATTCTGTCAGATGGAATGAAGCTTCACCCGATGGCTCCGGCGGTAAGCGTCTCTCACCGGAGTTGCTTACTTCTCTTTTCAATTATCTTGATGCTGTAGACCTTAGCAATAAAAATGTTTCTGTTGATGTTCTCGGCGATGCTTACGAATATCTTATCAAAAAGTTTGCAGATGAGAATAAAGGCGGAAAGGTTGCCGCTCAGTTCTACACTCCTCAAGAAGTCGTCGATATTATAATCCGCACTATCAAACCCGAAAAAGGCAAACGCGTTTATGATCCTTTTTGCGGTTCCGGCGGATTCTTAATCAATGCATCCAAATTTGTTAAAGAGCAAAAAGGTAAGAATGCCCGCTTGCAAATCTTTGGACAAGAAGTTGTTTGGACCACCTGGGCAATCGCAAATATAAATATGGTACTTCACGGTATTGAAGGTAAAATCGTTCAAGGCGATACTATTAAAGACCCTAAATTCAAAGATGACGGCGAAATCGAAAAGTTCGATTACGTCTTTGCTAATTTCCCTTTTTCTCAAGAAAACTGGTGGCAGAACGGCTCTGTTAAAAAAGATGCCAAAGGTAAAACAGTTTATAAAAAGGACGGCTCTCCGCAGCTTGAATATCCTGACAAAGATACGTTCTCCGATCCTTATGACCGCTTTGTATTCGGCATACCGCCGTTTTCCAACGGCGACTTTACTTTTATCCAGCATATATTAGCTTCACTTGATGAGAAGAAAGGTAAAGCCGGCGTCGTCTGTCCGCAAGGTGTTCTATTCCGCGGGCAGCCGGAAAAGACCGAAGAAGAAGACGGACAAAAACGAAAAGCTGATGATGAGTATCTTATTCGCCGTGGTTTTCTCGAGGGCATTCGCGACCAGAATGGAAACCTTATTGAAAAGAAAAATATAATTGAAGCTATTGTAGTTCTACCGGCAAATCTTTTTTACGGCACTACAATACCTGCTGCAATCATTTTCTTTAACATGAATAAGCCTGAAGAACGAAAGGACAAAGTCCTCATGGTTTACGCCGCCCGTGAGGGATGGTATAAGGAAGAGGCAAACCTTAATATTTTATTGCCTCACGATATATTAAGAATTGTTGTGCAGCTTGAATCCTGGGGAGATATTGAAACTGCAAAGCAAGTTATTCCTCTTCATCAAAAGCGTTTAAATAATTTGATTGATGAAAATCTGGAATTCACTCTTGGTGAAATCGATTTGAAGTACGAGGATGAAGAAAACGAGCTTGCCGGTATCAAAATGAAGTTGGATGATAAAGAATTAAGCAAACCGGAAAGAACGCGACTCGAAAAGCGTATTGCATCCTTAAATAAAAAGCTTGAAAAGAAAACTGCTGAAATTGAAGAAGCAAAGCTGACCGCAGAAAAGGAACGCTCCGAAATTGAACGTGTTAAAGATGAATTGCTTTTAATGTTTGCAGACCCCGAACTCCGCAAGCGCTATTTTTCAATTGTTGATTTCGAAGAAATCGAAGAGAACGAATTTAATCTAAATATCCCGCGTTACGTTGATACTTTTGAGCCGGAAGAAGAAATTAACCTTAAAGATACTATCATAGACTTTAACGAAACTTTGCAGCATGAATACAAGAGTGAAGAAATCCTAAACCAATTATTAAAGAACTTGATTAATGCGTAGTCCAACTGAATTATTAGGAAAAATTCCGGGTACTTGGCAGTATGTCAATGCAAAAGATAATATATTACTTGAAAGTGGTCAACGACCAAGTGATTTTGTTACCGATAATCCTAATGATATTCCAAGTCTTGGCGGTGAAAACATTTCAAGTGATGGTTTTATTTCTTTAGAGAATATAAGATATATAAGTAAAGATTACTTTTCACGTGCAAAAAAAGGTTTCTTATTAAAAGATGATATTATCATAAATAAAGATGGTGCTAATACTGGTAAGGTAGCTTTCATAAATAATCTTCCTCTAAATAATTGCTTAATAAACGAGCATTTATTTACTATACGTAATACCGGCGAATTTGACCAGCAATTTTTGTTTTATTTTTTGCTTAGTCGGTATGGACAAAGACAAATTCAATCTCGTATTATTGGTTCTGCTCAGCCTGGTTTTGGTAATGGTTTTATTAAAGGAATATATATTCCTAAGCCTTCAATATCAGAGCAAACCGCCATTGCATCAATTCTTTCCGCTGTGGATAATTCAATACTTGCTGCAAAAGAAACAATTAAAAAAGCAGAGCGGCTTAAAAAAACTTTAATGCAAAACTTACTTACCGGCAAGCTAAAACCAAACAGCACCTGGCGTACTGAAGATGAATTCTATTTGCATGATAAATTTGGGAAATTACCCAAAGATTGGAATGTTAAAAAAGTAAAGGAATTTGCAATTCAAGTAACTGATGGAGAACACGTAACACCTGAACGTTCCGGGAAAGGATTTTACCTTTTATCTGCAAGAAATATTAAAAATGGTTCACTTGAATTAGCAGACGTTGATTATGTAACTGAAGAAGTTTTAGTAAATATTCATAAACGCTGCAAGCCTGAAGAAAATGACTTACTAATTTCTTGTTCTGGCACGATTGGGAATGTATGTCGTGTACCTTCAAATTTCACTTGCGGAATGGTTCGTAGTGTAGCAATTATTAAATATAATCATAATGAAATTAACCCCCTTTTCTTTGAGCTTCTTTTTCAATCAACTATACTTCAAAGACAAATTAAAATTTCGGTTTCATCAGCAGTTCAACCTAATCTCTTCCAAAATGCAATTAACAAACTACTGGTAATTTTACCGCCTTTGAAAGAACAAAAAGAAATTAGTTACAAATTAGAATCTATGGTCAGATTAATTTCACATAAAGATTTTAAGCTCCAAAAACTAGAGCGTCTAAAAAAATCTCTAATGCAAAACCTGCTTACCGGCAAAGTGCGGGTTAATGTTGAAAAGATACTTGCTATAACTAATTCACTTAATGACAGCTCTCTATCCGGGCATGAAATACAAAACAAAGAATTGGTGGGTACATGATAACTCTTCAAAAGTTTGAACAACTGCTCATCATGCACGAAAGAGAAAACGTTGAATTTAAAGAAGCAAAGCAAAACTTCGATAAAGAAAAGCTAATTAAATATTGTGTTGCACTTTCAAATGAACTTGGCGGCACCCTGATTCTTGGTGTATCAGACAAGCTTCCTCGTCAAATAGTTGGCACTAACGTTTTTCAAAATTATTCCACACTTCAAAGAGATATTTTTGAGCAGCTTGGCTTTAGAATAGAATTTACGGAACTCCATAAAGAAGATAAAAGAATTCTTGCAATCGAAATACCTTCCCGCCCAATTGGTACACCGGTAGAATACAAAGGTACATATTGGATGCGTATTGATGAATCAGTAGAGCCAATGTCTCAAGACCAGCTAAGAAAAATATTTGCAGAGGCACAGCCGGATTTTTCATCTCAAGAATGTCCTAACGCATCATTAAATGATTTGTCGGATATTGCAGTGTCAATGTTTCGTTCTTTGTGGTCAAAAAAATCCGGCAACCAGCAAATTCTAACCTGCTCATTAGAACAATTGTTAATTGATTCTGAACTCTTAGTAGACGGAAAGCTGAATTATGCCGCACTAATTCTTCTTGGCAAAAGAGAATCTATTGGTAAATATATCGCTAATGCAGAAATCATCTTTGAATACCGCAGCATCGACACCTCAATTGAATCCCAGCAGCGAAAAGATTTTCGCGAAGGCTTTCTTGGTGTCCAAGATAAAATTCACGACCTCATTAACCTTCGCAACGATGTCCATCATATTCAAGAAGGATTATTTATAAGAGATATTCCATATTTTAACGAAGAAGTTGTACGTGAAGCTTTACTAAACGCTGTTTGCCACCGCGATTATCAGATTAACGGTTCGGTGTTTATTAAGCAATATCCAAAGCAGCTTATTATAGAAAACCCCGGCGGGTTTCCTTACGGCATTACACCGGAAAATATTATTTACAAGCATAGTCCACGCAATCGCCGTATTGCTGAAGTATTTCAGAAATGCGGCTTGGTAGAACGTTCCGGTCAAGGCGCAGACAAAATTTTCCGTAAGACTATTGAAGAAAGTAAGCCTTTGCCGGATTATTCCAAGTCAGATGCTTACTCCGTTGTGCTTCGCCTTCAAAGTGAAATTCAAGATGTACAGTTCCTGCAGTTCTTTGATAAAATTATTAACGAAAAACAAATTTCCTTTTTAATTGATGATTTGCTTCTTTTGGAACAGCTTCGTCAAGGCTTGCAGCCTTCTCCTCAGTTCCAGAATAATTTACACCGGTTAGTTGAAAATGGAGTAGTTGAAGTCTATAGCCGTGGTCGCGGCACAAAATATATTCTCACAAAAAAGTATTACAGCTATGCAAATCAGAAAGGAATTTATACAAGAAGAAGAGGTTTGGAAAATGTGGAAAAAAAGGAATTGATTCTAAAACATCTCCGTAACCATCAAAAAGGCAATATGGCTGAATTCCATCAGATTTTTCCAAACCTTACAAGGTATCAAATTCATACTCTGCTAAAGTCTTTAAAGAAAGAAGGTCAAATAAAATATATCGGTCCTCCTAAAAATGGTTATTGGATACTTACAGTTTGATTTTTATGTGTCAATAAAAAATTTATTCGCATAAATGACACATAAATTTGACAAATAATTTCCAAAGCTTATTGATTTATAATAACTTATAAAAAGTTATAATAATTTATTTGACACATAAAGTTGACACATAAACACACAATATCTAATGAGTAAAATATCTGAGAAACTTGCAGTGGAAGATCCAATTTGTAACTGGCTAAATCAAATAGGCTGGAACTATCAATCTCCGGAACAATTAAAAGATTACCAGCGCCCTTTATCAAATCCTATCATTGATGATATTCTCCTTGATAAAATTCAGTCTATCAATAGCATTTCAAAAGATGACGCTAAGCGTGCGTTCGATATTCTTACTAAGAATTTAAATAATCCTAATCCGCTCGAAGGCAACGAAAACTTTCTTGAGCGTCTTGTAAACGGCTCTACTATTAGAATTGATAATCAAGACAAAGATATTCTTTATATCGACTTTGATAATATTTGGAATAATGATTTTATAGTTACCCGGCAATATTGGGTTCAAGGCTATAAAATTGTTAAGACTGACATTGTCTGTCTTGTAAATGGCATTCCAATTATTCCTATTGAAGCAAAGCAAAGTGCACATAAAGGCGTTAACTGGCTTGAAGGTGTGCGCCAATTTTCTACTTATTCTATTCGCTCAACCAAGCTTTTTCAATGCCACGCCTTTGGCGCTGCATGTAACGGTCATCTAATGAAGTTTGGTATTCCCGGTTCTTCAGCTTCTTACTTTTACGAATGGAAAGCTTCTTCTGTTGATTTAACCGCAGAAAATCCCCTCCTTTCACCTGTTCAAACCATCTGCAAGATTAAAGAAATCGATGGTCAGCCTTTTATCGATATTGACCCGGATTTTGAAAAGATGAAGCTTGGTATTGTTAGCCTGTTTCAGCCTGCAAGAATTCTTGACATACTCAAAAACTTTATTGTTTTTGAACGGACAGAAGAAGGCGTTGTTAAAAAAGTTGCACGTTATCAGCAGCTTCGTACTGCAAATAAAATTGTCAAACGTGTAGCCGAAACTGATTTGAAAACCGGCATCGTTTGGCATACGCAAGGTTCCGGTAAAAGTCTAACCATGCTTTATACGGCATACAAATTACGAAACCACGAAAAGCTTAAAGACCCTACTGTTTATATTGTAATCGACAGAAAAGACCTGGTAACTCAACTCGGAGGAACTTTTGAAGATTGCGATTTTCCAAATACCTCAAAGCTTTCAACAATTGCTCAGCTTCGCTCCAAAATAAAAGATAAGCCCTCGGAAGTAATTATTACTACCATTCAAAAATTTGATGAGCTTGGCAATGATATAGATACAAGAGAAAATGTAATTGTGCTCATCGATGAAGCTCATCGTACTCAATACGGTGATTACCATAGCGAATTAATGCGGGTGCTACCTAATGCACGCCGCTTTGCTTTTACCGGTACACCTGTACCCAAAACTACTATTGTTTTTAAAGATTATTTAGATAAATATGGTATTAAAGAATCAATTGATGACGGCGCTACAAAGCCTGTAAAATATACGTTCGGTCCTCAAAAATGGTTTCTGGATAAAGATAAATTAAAAGAAGGTTGGGAAAACATAACTTCAGAACTTACCGAAGAACAAAAGGGAATTGTTGAAAGGAAAACCCAAGCATGGAAAGTCTTTCTTAAGCATGATGAAAGAATAAAAGCCCTTGCAAAAGATATTGCCGATGATTTCAGAAGTACAGTTGAGCCAAATGGTTTCAAAGCTCAAGTAGTTGCCTGCGATAAAGAAGCCTGTGTTTTATACTATAACGAGCTAATTAATTATTTCGATCCATCCGAAATTGCTATTGTTTTTTCTCAAAGCAATTATGATGATGAAGAACATTATCAGTTTTATAAAGACCATTATTTATCTGACGGTGACTTAAAGAAGCTGATTAAAAAATTTAAACGCCGTATTACGGAAGAGGAAAAAAGAAACGGAAACAATCTTAAAATATTTATCGTCTGCAACATGCTTTTGACCGGCTTTGATGCACCAATTGAACAAACTATGTATCTTGATAGTCCATTGCGCGACCATAATCTTTTACAAGCCATTGCAAGAACAAACAGACCTTATGAAGATAAAGAAACCGGAATATCTAAAGAACTTGGAAGAGTAGTTGACTATATTGGTGTATTCCAGAACTATAATGAAGCTCTTAATTATGATCCCGAAGATATAGGCGAATTTGAGGATGTCGAAAAGCTTGTTGAACAATTCCCTGGAAAGTTAGATTTAGCTTTTCTACCTTTTGCAGATATCAAATTAGAAGATAGCTACGAATGCAGCCGTTCAATTGTTCGCCGTCTTTCTAAAATAGATCAATCAGATTTCCAGCAAAAATTTTACGAAGTTATAAATCTATATGAAGCGATTTCGCCGCATCCGAAATTATTGGATTATAAAGAAAAGTACCGTTGGCTTCTTACTATCTATGAAATTTATCTCGAAGAATTCGTTCGCTTGGATTTTGACGCCGAATTCTATGCAGCCAAAACCCGTAAGCTGATAGAAGAAAATTCTCGTCTGCTTGATTTTAGAGGTCATCTTCCTGAAATTACTATTGATTCAAAATATCTTGAACGCCTACAAAGGTTAAATTTAGAGCCTTCAGATAAAGCAGAAAAAATTATACGCGATATAGAAATTGTTATTAAGAATAATGAATATAATAGCCCCGTTTATTACGAGTTTCAAGAAAAGCTTGACCAGTTGATTCGTCAGAAAGAATCCAAGTCAAAAGAGATTGAACAAATAATTTTAGAACTCGAAAAGCTATTTACCGAAGTGGAAAACGTAGCCGACTTGCCGAAGCAAATTGGACTTGATGATAAGGGAACATTTGATATTTACACTGAAATTAAAAATGTAATAAAAGATGACTCGTTGCAAAATCTTATTAAAGATTTTTCAAAAGGCTTAGTAGATAACATCAAAAAGAAAATTTATAATGGCTGGCAAGACAATGATAATGAAATTTTTAGATTGAAAAGTGATATAAAATTATTCTCGCAATTTGATGAATATGACAGCCTTAAAATTTACGCGAACGACGAGCTTATCGAAAGAATATTAAACCGATTAATTCAAAACTATCGTATTGATTAGGAATGTTTCCCTCAAACTATAAAATAATTTATAAAGAAGTTAAACACTTACGTATAAAAGTATCGGAGGATAACAAAGTAAGGGTCATTGCACCTTTATCATATAACAAAGGGAAAATTTATTCAATTATAAAAAGCAGAGAAAATTGGATTAACAATAAATTAAATTATTTTACCAATAGAAAAATCTCCAGCGAAACTCAGCCCAAGTTTTTAATATTAAATGAAAATTTTATTGTTAAAACTAATCCTGAACTAAGTAGAAGATTCTTTGTAGATATAAACAAAAAAATCATATATCTAAATTCAAATATTTCAAAATCTCTTTTTTTTAAAAATCTGGTTATTGAATTTGCAAGAGAATATTTAAGAGAGCGAATAAACCAACTTTCAGTAAAACATAAAATTAATTATAGCCGTATTTTCATACGCAATTCATATACAAAGTGGGGTAATTGTTCAAAACAAAAAAATATATCGCTTAATTGGCGCCTGATATACTCCCCGGAATACGTTATTGATTATGTCATCCTTCATGAACTGCTGCATACAAGAATAATGAATCATTCAAAACTTTTTTGGCTAAGACTGTCAGCACTAATTCCTGATATAAAAAAATCAACAGATTGGCTATCTAAAAATGGCTATAGTTTATTTTGATTTACATCAGTTTTTTTAATTTGTTTGTGCTTATATTTGCAATACAAATAGGTCATAAATATTTTTCCCATGAATCCATTAGAACTTTCATATTACATAATCAATAATTACAGTGATCTTTCGCCTGACGGAATAACTCCGCTTAAACTTCAAAAATTACTGTATTATGTTTATGTTTGGGGGATCGTCTCTCATAATAAAGTTCTTGATGCAGAATTTTTAAAATGGAATTTGGGCCCCGTTAATATTGATGTTTATTATCATTTCAAAAGCTTTGGCAAAGATCAAATCAATCCGGATAGTTACCCAAAGGTGAAGATATCTGCATCGGACAAAAAGTTCATTGAGTTTGTTGTTTCAAATTATATTAAGTACAGCGCTATTACTCTTTCTGCAATGACTCATAAAGACTTGCCCTGGAAAAATGCACCGCAAAATTCTACCATAGATGAAAAAGATATAAAAACTTTTTATAATAAATTAAACTTCGCTAAGAATTTCCCTCTAGGTAAATCAAAGTTTTTTTATCCGGTCGAGACCGATTTACATTATTCTTATGTTCTGGATATGCCCTCAAATATTGGGGAAAAAACTTTCTATTTTAATTCCTATAAAGAATACTTGCAATTAGAAAAACAAAGCCAGAAAGCATTTGAAAAAGAAATCAAAGAATGGCTCTAATAATAATTCTGAATTATCCTACCTTACGGAATTAATCAATGACTTCCCGCTCCGCAAAAAAATTTCTCCAATTAAAGCCGAAAAATTATTAATAACCCGTTACCTTCAGCTTGAGAAAAACATCCCTGCTCTCATAAGACTAATTGACGATCCTGAACTAAGCAAAAATATTTCTATCCTTGATATTAATTATCCCGATACTGTAGATTTTTCCCCAAAACATTTTTATTTCTTAATGTATTTTTTTCATAGCTATTTGTTTTCTAAAATTCTTAACAATGCCGGTCAATTTAGAAAATCATCAGACCCAAACGGTGGCAAAATAGGTTTCGGCGGTTCTGATTACAGAATAATCGGAAAATTTAAATATTCTGGTTCACCATGTAATATAATTGAAAATGACCTTAAGGGTTGTTTTTCCTTACTAATAAAAAACCCAGTAGATCCTCTTTCTAACTCAGTTGAATTCTATAGGCGATTCGTTAAAATTCACCCCTACTATGATGGTAACGGTAGAATCGGCAGACTTATAATTAGCATTTACAATTTATACCACGGCAATTATATCAAATGGGGTGAAATTGAATCTGGTGGAAATAAAACAGAATTTATTAAAAGACTGAACGAATGCCACAAACGTGAAGGTCAGCCAATCTATAATAAATATTTCAGTTACCTTTTATCATTCTTTCGTAAATTTATGCTTAAGATGTCAGATATTACAGAACAATAAAACATTTATCATTTTTACTTTACATGAGTTGAACTCACCTCACCTGCCCCGCCAAATTATTTTTTTATATGATTTAATTATTGAATATTTGGCGGGGTCTTTACATTGTCAGCCAGATTTACATAAGGCACATTATAGTACAGAGTAATCATCTTTACCTTTCCTTTTCTTTTTGTCGACTGTCCTATAATGTGGGCTTATGTAAACTCGGCACGAAACCTTGTCAGTTCATCATCGCTCCACTACGGCGGCTCATACTTCGACACGCCTTCGTTCCGCTTTTATTGGCATAGCCGCATCAGTTAATCCTGATATTTATCTTTCTGTCGATTTATTTTCATTAAAACATCGCTTCATTACGGCGGCTCGTTCCTCGACACGCCTCCATTCCGCTTATATTTGCAGAGCACTCATCGCTGCTTTTCCTTTTCATCTTATTTTTTACCTTTTCATAAAACAAGAACAAACAAACCACAAACATCAATCGTTGAATAGTTCCATCTTACTTTTTATTTTAGTTCCTATATGAAGCACTTAACATTAAAAATATTTTTTATCATTCTAATCTTACTTTTATTCTTAGCTGTTGATATATATCCGCAATGGAATAATTTATATTTCCCATACGGTTATTCTGTAAAAGCTAAAGTAGCCCGTGTAATTGATGGTGATACATTCGTACTTTCAGATTCCCAGCATGTTAGGTTACTTGGAATAAATTGCCCTGAAGTAGCTCGGTTAAACAAACCCGCAGAACCATATTCATCAGAAGCTACTTTAAAAACAAAATCCTTAATCGAAAACAAAATTGTAAAACTTACATTCGATGGAAATTCTCATGATAATTTTGGAAGGATTCTTGCCTATGTATGGCTTTCAGATATTAACGGCAAAGATTCAATTTTCGTTCAAGCAGAATTACTTAAACAAGGCTTATCGCGTATAAGTCATTATCCAAAAGGCAAAAGATATTACGATTTATTTTATAACCTCAGAAGAACCGCTATCAGGAAAAAAATTGGCATTTGGAAGAATGATTGAATTTAAAACTGAAATAATTGACGTATTATCTTCTTCCCAGTTCCATCAGCTTAAGGAATTAGGTTTCATAGATGAAATTGCATTGCGCAATTTCATTATAAAAACAGAATACAAGAAGCTTCGTGAAGTCTATCCACAGATTGAATCTATTTTCTTGTTGTCGGAAAAGTACCGCCTATCTTTTGATACAGTAAATTCAATCCTTTTTAGAAAGCGTTGTGAAAGGGAAGTATTTTTACCTTCATTTAATTGATGCCTTCCAAGTCTCTAACAAGTCTCTGCCAAGTCTTATTCACCTCATGTATTCTTTAAGTTACTGTTTATTTGTTACAGTGACATGATATTACCTAAGCTATATTTTTGTTTTAACATTTTATAATAAAATTGGAGTATTAATTATGGCTATAGTAAATGGCAATGTAATCGGCAACTTAAGCGGTAGATTAGGTAATCTTTCCGCAAGAACTGTTGAAGGTAAAACTATCTTAGCAGCTCGTCCTTCCAGCTTCAATGTTAATTACTGTCCTGCTGTAATGCAAGTCAGACAGAAGTTTGCCGTTACCGGCAACCTTGCAAAAAACATCTTGTCTCTTTCCACCCTTGAAGCAATCTGGAAAACTGTAAAAGTTTCCGGTATTTCTGTGTTCAATACAATCTTCAAGAATAACTTCGGTTATTCAAGTACTGATAAGCCTACCGTGGATAATATAATTACCCCTGGTGGTTTTTCTTTGCCGGTAGATACTGCTGCAGTCGATGCTGATAAAATAACAGCATCTCTTTTAGCATTGAACACTACATCAATCTTCGCCCCGGAAGAAGTAAACGTATCTGCAAACGCAGTAGTTTGCTATACTGATCCTACTAACCCGGATGACGCGCCTTATCAAATTTTAGCTCTTTCAAAGGAAGTAGCTAATTTTGATTTCGCTCAGCCTTACAATTTTCAGCTTGATCTTGATGTTAAGCAGAAGCTCATGGCTGCTAAATACACCAAGAGTATTTTATTCTTAATTGTTGCTTCAAAAACCGCTGATGGAAAAGTAGTCCAGTACTCTTCTACTTATCCGAAAGTCAGCTAACATTAGCCTAACAAGCTAAACCTTCCAAGAGCCCCGTTAATCCCGGGGCTTTTTTATTGTCACAGTATGCGTTTCATTATCTTTCTGTCAATCCTCCGCCATATTTTCGCTCATTCCGTTTACTTGACGGCTGTCGCCGTCAAGCACTACATTCGCTCAATAAGGCTTTCATAAGTCATAACACTTGCGTCCTTTGAATGCAGCTATTTCCCTCCGGTCAATAACTGCTGTCTCAGTCATTACCTTTTCTTTTCAATTCTATCTAAACATATTTCCAATATTGTATGGTGCTCCTATCGTCGCACCTGTTAGGACATATATTTTGCCCGCCCAATTCAAGCTTAGTCTTATCTTAGCATTATCATAAAACGGGCAAGGGTATATGAAACAAAGCAGCTAAAAAAGGGACAAAAGTTTTTACCAAACTCTTTCCATATTTCTTAATAGTATCCGGCAAAAACTTTCGCCCTTTTTCTTAACGCTGCTTTGCCCTTGCCTGTCTTTATCATCTTATCCTTTCCTCATCACCTTATCTAAACATTATTTCGCAAATGCAGTTAGTAGGCGGGCAAAATATATTTTTTTGCGGGGTATTGTCCCAAAACTAATCATCAAATAAAATGAAAGGATTACCAACATGGACGAAATAAAAAAACTCCTGGACGAGTGCAAAAAGGCGAACTGGATTCCGCCGCACGACTGTAAAAAGAATCTCAGAATTATTTCTCAGACTCATTCTGTAAACTCACTTCACAATATTGTAATAGCTCAAACAAAGCAATGTGAAATTTGCGGGAAGAAGTTCGAAGAATCAGACCCGGACGGCATAAAATGAAAGTGTATGAAAGCAGCCATCCGACAAAGCGGGACTATTCAAAGGTCCCGCAAATTAAAATTAAAAACTCTAAGCTGAATAATTCCGGTTTTACAATTGGGAAGGAATTCTCTGTTATATATCACCCTGGAAAAATCATTTTAGTTTTGGTTGAAAAATAATACCAATTAATCTATGTTTACAGTAAGCAACAACTTAAGAATAATTAACATTAAAAAAATGGATGTGCCCAAACAATTTTCGGTACAAAAGTCGGTACATAGTCGGTACACTGGCAGCGGGATTTTTAACCAGCCACAAAATAAAAAAGCCTCAATTCATTGTGAATTGAAGCTTTTTGAGTGGGGGCTGAAGGAGTCGAACCTCCGACCCTCTGCTTGTAAGGCAGATGCTCTAAACCAACTGAGCTAAGCCCCCAGGTTTTCTGCAATAGTTAAAAATTGCGCCGACAAATATTCAATTTTTTATAAATATTTCCAAACGTTTTCAAAGGTTTCCCAAAATTTATTTTATCAAGATGAGCGAGCGACGGGGTTTGAACCCGCGACATTCAGCTTGGGAAGCTGACACTCTACCAACTGAGTTACGCTCGCTTAAAAGTTCAAGTGTAAGTTCAAGTTCAAGGTTCAAGAGAAAGAACTAAGTTTTTTTTTAAGTCAAATTACTTAAAATTAATTCTTTTATCAATTATTAAATGCCTGTTCCACAAGTTCTTTCTGCTGCTTAGCCGACTTTTTAGCCGAGCCTACTGCAGGGCTTGCACCTTCCGGTCTGCCTGCATACCGCAGCCTTTGTCCCTCGGCTAAATCTTCCAGCAGCCGCGGTACAAGAAAATTCCAAGCGCCCATGTTTTTGGGTTCTTCCTGTACCCATATTACATTCTTTGCTTTAATATATGACGACAGAACTTCCCTTATCTTTGGTGACCGGTAAGGGTAAAGCTGTTCCAGCCTTATTATGGCAACATTGTTAATCTTGTTATCAGTCCGGTACTTTATCAAATCGTAGTATACTTTGCCGCTTGTTAGAAGAACCCTTGATACGGAATTTTTATCGGCGATATATCGATCATCAATTATTTCATTAAACATGCCGTTAATAAATTCTTCCCTTGCCGATTTAGCTTCCGGCAAACGAAGCAGACTCTTAGGAGTCATAATAACAAGAGGTTTACGTACCGCGCGTTTTATCTGCCTTCTTAACAAGTGAAAATATTGTGCGGGAGTTGTTAGGTTGCATACTTGTATATTGTCCTGGGCGCATAGGGTAAGGAATCTTTCCAGCCGTGCGCTCGAATGTTCGGGACCCTGTCCTTCGAAACCGTGGGGCAGAAGCATAACCACGCTGTTCGGCAGTTTCCATTTTTCATAAGACGCAACGATAAAGTTATCTATAATTACCTGAGCGCCGTTTGCAAAGTCTCCGAATTGCGCTTCCCATATAACTAGAGCAAGAGGGTCTGCAGTACTGTAGCCGTACTCAAAGCCCAGAACGGCACCTTCGGAAAGCAGGCTGTCTAGTGCCTCAATTTTGGCTTGTCCTGAAGCCATATGGTTCAAAGGCATATATTCCAGTCCGGTTGAAATATCCGTTAACGCCAGGTGCCTCTGGCTGAATGTGCCTCTCACGCTGTCCTGCCCGCTTAATCTAACAGGCGTGCCTTCCAGCAGAAGGCTTCCGAAAGCGAGCGATTCGGCGAATGCCCAGTCAGCCTCTCCGCTGCCGTCAATTAGGTCTAATCTTTTTTCAAGGAATTTTTTAAGCTTCGGATGGACCGAGAAATCTTTAGGCAGCCTGGTAATGCTATTAATAATTTTAGTTAATGTCTCTTCGGAAATTTCCGTATTCCTGTCCGGTGTAACCGCATCCATTTTTTCTTTCGAAACCGCCAGCGGCGCTTCCGGGCCAAATTCAATTGCTTTGCGTTTTATTTTATCGAATGCAGCGCTTAGAGATGAATTAACTTCATCGTTCATCATTTTAATTTCATCTGTCGAAAGGTTATGATGTGCAACCAGAGCATTAGAATATATTTCTCTTACTGAGGGGTGATTTTTTATTTTATCATAAAGCAGAGGCTGGGTAAAGCCGGGCTCATCGCCTTCGTTGTGGCCGTGTCTTCTGTATCCGAATAAATCTATTACCACATCCTTTTTAAATATCTGCCTGAACTCAAAGGCAAGCTTGGTAACCCAAAGAGCCGCTTCCGGGTCGTCTCCGTTAACATGAAAGATAGGTGACTGGATCATCTTGGCAACGTCTGTAGCGTACTGGGAAGATCGGGCATCCTCCGGAGTTGTGGTAAAGCCGATCTGGTTATTAATTATTATATGTATAGTACCTCCCGTTCTGTACCCGCTTAGCTGCGATAGGTTTAATGTTTCTGCTACTATTCCCTGGCCGGCAAATGCAGCGTCTCCGTGTATTAGAACAGACATTATCTTCCTATGTTCTTTCTGGTCTCCCAGTCTATTTTGCTTTGCTCTTACAATTCCTTCTGCAACCGGATTAACCCATTCCAGATGGCTCGGGTTAGAAGCGATTGATACGGCAATACTTTTGCCGTTGTTAGTTTTGTATCTTCCCGTAGCACCTAAATGATATTTAACATCGCCGGAGCCTTCGATAGAATTAGGGTCCTGTATATCTTCGAACTCCGAAAAGATAGACTCATACGACTTGCCGATAACATTAGCCAGAACATTCAGCCTTCCGCGGTGCGCCATGCCGAAGACAACCTCGTGTATGCCTTCTTCGTTAGCTGCGTTCAGCAGCATATCGAGTACGGGTATTACTGTTTCGGAACCTTCCAGCGAGAACCGCTTATGGCCGATAAACTTTGTATGAATAAAATGCTCGAAAGTCTCGGCTTCGATAAGCTTGTTTAAAATTCTCTTCTTTAATTGAAGATCGAACGAAGGTTTGTTCTTTACCGGCTCCATCTTGCTCTGCAGCCATATTTTTTCCGCCGGATTCTGAATATGCATGTATTCAACGCCGATTTTTTCGCAGTAGGTTTTCTGAAGGATATCCAGTATTTGTCTAAGCGTAGCTACCTTTAAGCCGCCGAAGCCGCCGGTAATAAACTCGCGGTCAAGGTCCCACAAGGTTAGTTTATAAGTTGCGGGGTCCAGCTCTGCGTGGTATGGTGAAGGCGAGCCCAGCGGATCGAGGTCAGAGATTAAATGTCCTCTTACGCGGTACAAATTAATAAGCTGAAGTATTCTGCCCTGCTTTTCAATTTCCTCTGTATTAACATGGTTGGAAAAAGCGCCCGGCTGATAATCAGTCTTCCAGGCTAGAGGCAGCAGTGGAATTTTTAAGTCTTCAAATATCTCTTCGTAAAAGAAGTTGCTGCCCAAAAGCAGTTCATGTATTTCCTTTAAGAATAAACCAGATTCTGCGCCTTGAATTATACGATGATCGTAAGTGCTGGTAATGTTCATTACTTTGCTTATACCGAGAGTAGAAATTGTAGAAGGGGACATAGCCTGATATTCTGCAGGGTATTGTATTGCACCGGTTGCAATAATTGTTCCCTGTCCCAGCATCAGTCGAGGAACCGACAAAACAGTGCCTATCGTACCCGGGTTTGTAAGTGTTATGGTTGTTCCTAAAAACTCGGAAGGATCAATCGTGCCTTTTCTGGAGCGTGCAACCAGGTCGTCATATCTTTTATAAAAGTCATCAAAGTTCATCAAGTTCGCATCCTTAATATTCGGAACTATCAAAGAATGCGAGCCGTCTTTTCTTTCGATATCTATTGCCAGGCCTAGATTAATTGAGTTCCTTTTAATAACATTCGGCTTGGAATTTATGATCGTAAAGGCATAGTTCATTACCGGGTTAGTCATAACTGCTTTTACAATTGCCCAGGCAATAATATGGGTAAAAGAAATTTTTCCCATGTTTTTCTTCTGCAGGTAGCTGTTAATTATAGTCCTGTTTTCCTCAAGCAGCTTAACCGGAATAGTGCGTTCCGAAGTGGCGACGGGAATTGTAAGACTGTGATTCATGTTTTCCAAAATCTTAGCCGTACTGCCGGCAATAATTTGAAGCTTGTCATTCTTATCGGGAACCGGCATGGGTATATTTTCAATTTCTGCGTAAGAATGGTTTTTGCCAGAGGCAGCAGCATTCTTGCCGTTATCATTCTTAGGTGAGGTTACCTTACCGAAAAAATTTTGCCACTGCTCTGAAAGTTTGGAAGGATCTTCTTCGAATTGTTTATGCAAATATTCTACGAACCAGGTATTAGCTCCGAATTTTTCCAGCTCTTCTCTTTGTTCTTTTGTCAAATCGCTTGCTTTCATCTCACACTTATTAATTTTGGGTTTTATTATCTTATTGATGATTTTTCCAATTAATTTATTTTAACAAGGACTAACAAAATACTGTAGGCCTTAATGATGTTAAAAAATTAATTCTTATATAAATTATTGCAAATGGTAATATTAAATTTAATAAAAACTAATTTACTATAGTAAATAAATTTCTATTTTTTAATTTGAATATGATGAAAAATACAGACATTTCTCAAATAAGACGCGACTATTCATTAACCGGGTTGGATGAAGCCGAAGTAGATAGAAATCCTTTTATTCAATTTTCCCGGTGGATGGAAGATGCTATTAAATCCGGAACAGTCGATCCGAGCGCAATGATTCTGGCAACTGCCGATAAGAATGCAGTTCCGTCTGTAAGAGTGGTTCTTTTAAAAGCTCAGGATGAAGAAGGATTTGTATTCTTTACAAATTATGAAAGTAGGAAAGGGAAAGACATAAACGAGAATCCGTCTGCGTCGCTGCTTTTTTTCTGGAAGGAGTTGGAGAGGCAAATAAGAGTTTCCGGGGAAGTACGAATGATAAGCAGAAAAGATTCCGGAGAATACTTTCATTCCAGGCCTTATGAAAGTCAGTTGGCGGCATGGGCTTCCGCGCAAAGTTCTGTAATCCCCGGCAGGGATTATCTTATGAAGGAATATGAAAACCTGAAATTGAAATATTCAGGTGCTGAAATCCCTCTTCCGCCCTTTTGGGGAGGCTTCAAACTCATCCCCGCCGTTTTTGAATTCTGGCAGGGAAGAGAGAACAGGCTGCACGACAGAATATGCTATCAAAAAGAAAATGGCGCGTGGCGAATTTTTAGAGTGGCCCCGTAGCAATTCTATTTTGGTATTATGCTTCCTTTTGCCTTATAGTATTGAACTAATTATAAAAGTAACCAGCATACCGAGAATTGTCAGAGATATCAGCTTAAATGAGCTCTTGTTGCTATGCGCTTCCGGTAAAATATCGCTGGCGCCTATATAAACCAGAAAGCCGCCGAAAAATCCCAGATACAAAATAAGCAAGTGATCGGGTATGCTGAAAAGCAGTGTAAAGAACGCACCTAAGATGGGTGCCAATGCATCGCCGATTAAAAAGAATTTTGCCTTGACCGGCGAATTTTTATGCATCAGCATTAGCGAGACTGTATTCATTCCGTCTGTAAAATCGTGAGAGATAACAGCGACAGCAACTAGTATTCCGACTGTGCTGCCGAGTTGAAAACCCATCCCGATTCCTATCCCGTCCATAAAGCTGTGACCGATTAAAGCGATTGCGGAGAGCATTCCCACTTGAGGATGCTTATGGTCGGCGTATTCATCTTCGTGTGTATGATGGATGAGAATAGCTTTTTCCAATATATGCAGTATCATAAATCCCGCCGCAAAGGCAACCATTACACCGGTAGGATTTAGATTATTTTCTTTTACCTGATTAATAATCTCAGGCAGTATATCGAAACTAAAGACCCCCATTAAAACGCCTGCAGTAAAGGCCATAATAAAGTGGATCTTATTTTTAAATTTCAGAGAAAAGATTCCGCCCGACAGCGTAGAGATAAAAGTTGCGGCGGAGAATATCCATAAATCCAAATGATCCATTTAAATTCCTAATTGAAAAAGAGCAATAAAATACTTTATGCTAATTAATAATTCCGGAAAAAGCTATTCAAATATAATCTGTTAAAGATAAAGTTACATGTTGCTTTCATTCTTTGTCAATTTATTCATTTCGTTGTATTGATCGCTTGTCATGTAAGGCAGCTTTTCCATAAAAGCAACAATCGCCCAAATTTTATCATCGCTATGTGTTTTCCCGAATGATGGCATACCGGTAAGCTTAATACCGTTCTTTGTAATCCAGAATAACTCGGAAGCCGGCATTTCCTTTGCAGAATGTGCAAGGTTAGGCGGATGAGGATATAAGCCCTGGCCGATTTCACTTGGCTTAATGCCCGGCGCACCGTGGCATCCCTGGCACATTTCCCTGTAATGAACAAATCCAATCCTGACCAGCGAGGAATCGTTCAGATCATTCGGTGCTGTAATTTTATCCGAACGGTGTTCTATCGAATTATCTTTGAGTGTATTTATTATCCACAAGGTTACCTTGTTGTGGGGGACCATCGCGCTTACATTATAGGTACCGGAATATAAAAATATCAGTCCGGCGGCTGCTATAACCACTACTACTACAACCAATCTTACGAGAACTTTCATAGCGTACCCTCTATTTTATTATGATCTAATTTAATTAAAGATTTTTAATATGAAAGTAATCCAAGTCATTCACAGATTATAATAAGCAAAGGAGGATGTTTTCAAAGTTACTTTTACCTTAGCCGGAAAATTAATTATTGGTAGCTTACTTAAAGTACTCTTCTGCCTGCTTTACGGAAACTTCCTTTAGTTTCATCCCGCATTTGGGACATACGACTGGTTTATCCGAAATAACGTCATAGTCCATCTGGCATTGATAAACTTTGCCGTCTTTGTTTGCGTCAATCGAAGATACAACTGTATTCTTATTCCGATAGCAAGATTTAATCGAAGTTAAACCTTACCAATAAATTAAATTGAGTTTCTAAATATTTTACCATATAAAATTATAAGAAATTAACTCATGTTACGCAGGAATACATTTTGATGTCCGCATTGTCATTCCCACGAAAGTGGGAATCCATTTTTTATCATATTTTCGCATCTTGGATACCCGCTTTCGCGGGTATGACACTCAAGC
>JAKAJV010000013.1 GCA_021813585.1 Bacteroidota bacterium
GTCATACCCGCGAAAGCGGGTATCCAAGATGCGAAAATATGATAAAAAATGGATTCCCACTTTCGTGGGAATGACAATGCGGACATCAAAATGTATTCCTGCGTAACATGAGTAACTAATTACAATACTGCAAATTATTAAAATAAAAGTAAAATTTATTTATTTTAGCACGTTCGGAATTTCAATTATAATTCGGGTGAAAGATGCAGTACTTAGATTCAGCTTATTTTAAATACAAAGGGAATAACCTATATTGTGAAGGAGTGCCGGTCTCCAAAATTGCGGAAGAATACGGAACGCCGGTCTATATTTACAGCAGGAACTTTTTTATAGACAGCTACAGAAAGTTTAACAACGCGTTCAAAGGCGTTAGACATTCGGTCTTCTTTGCATGCAAATCGAATTTCAATCTAAGCGTAATAAAAACATTTGCAGACCAGGGCTGCGGTGTGGATGTAAACTCCGAAGGCGAGCTGCTGAGGGCGCTTAAAGCAGGAGTTAAACCGGAAAAAATAATTTTAACCGGAGTAGGCAAAACCGAACGCGAAATAATGCTGGGACTTGAGTACGACGTGCTGATGATTAAAGCCGAATCGCCGCAGGAGATTGAGCTGATAAACAGTACTGCAGCATCGATGAACAAAACCGCGCCAGTAGCAATAAGGGTTAACCCGGATGTGGATGCACAGACGCATCCTTACATTTCCACCGGACTGGCGGAAAACAAATTCGGTATTGAGGCAAAGACGGCGCTGGAAATATTCAGCGATTACCGGAGCTACAAGAATATCAGGTTTACAGGCATAGACATGCACATCGGCTCTCAAATTACAAAGGTAGAGCCGTTTGCAGCCGCGGTTGAGAAACTTGCCGAGCTGTTTCTGCAATTAAAATCAATGGGCGTTCCGCTTGAGCATTTTGATATGGGCGGAGGCATAGGAGTTACTTACAACAGCGAAAAGACATTCGAGCTGGAAGAGCTTGCCGGGCGCCTCTTCCCCACCTTTAACAAGCTCGGCTGCGATATATTTTTCGAACCTGGAAGATACCTAACCGCTAACGGCGGAATTCTGGCGGCACAGGTGCTTTATACCAAAAAGAACCACGATAAAAATTTTATAATAATAGACGGCGCAATGACGGATCTTATCAGGCCCAGCATATACGGCGCTTACCACCATATTCAGCCGGTTGTACTGAACGGCGCCAATGAGTTAATCGCAGATATAGTCGGCCCGGTTTGCGAGAGCGGCGACTTTCTGGCAAAGAACCGCGAGTTAATAGAATGCAAGCATGGTGATTACCTGGCCGTTATGTCTGCTGGTGCTTACGGAATGGTTATGGCCTCAAATTACAACTCGAGAAGGAGGCCTGCGGAAGTGCTTGTAGACGGAGACAGCTGCAGGCTTATCCGGAGCCGCGAGACATTCGATCATTTAATGTTCGACGAAGAAAAATTATTGTAAGAGAAGAAATGCAGAGAAGAAATTTTTTAAAGACCGTTACATCTGCAGCGGCTTTAACTGCGGTAAACCCATTTAAGGGATTCGCAAACTACAAGGTAAAATATCCGCAAGAGGGAATAAAAATTATTAAGCCGCCCAGGCTTAAAGCAGGCGATACAATAGGACTAGTAGCGCCGGGCAGCTTTATAAACGAAGACGAGCTTAAGGAATCGAAGGACAACCTGGAGGCGCTGGGATTTAAGGTTGTGTATACCGATAATATCCTGGCAAAGGACGGATACCTTGCCGGCACAGATAAACAGCGCGCGGACGACCTTAACGGGATGTTCGCACGCAAGGATGTAAACGGTATTGTTGCCGCACGAGGAGGATACGGCTGCACGAGAATCCTTCCTATGCTGGACTATGCGACGATTAAAAATAATCCAAAGATAATTGTTGGCTACAGCGATATAACCGCGCTGTTGTTCGGGATATTCAAAGAGACCGGGCTGGTTTGCTTTCACGGCCCCGTAGGAATTTCAACCTTCAATAAATTCTCCGTAGATAATTTTACCGATGTGCTTATCAAGCCGAAGGACAGGCTTACTTTATACGATGCAACCGAGACGGGTAAGGATGAGGCATATAAGCCCGTAACAATAAGGACGGGCAAGGCAAGAGGAAAACTTGTGGGCGGCAACCTTTCGCTCGTCGTCTCGGTAATCGGTACTCCTTACGACGTTGATACCGAAAACAAAATAATATTTTTGGAAGAAGTGGGCGAAGAGCCTTACAGGGTTGACCGGATGCTGACGCAGATGCTTGAGGCAGGAAAATTTAATAAGGCTGCCGGTGTAATGCTGGGCGTATTTTCAGGGTGCAGGCCCAAGCCGAACGAGTCGGGTATTATAAGCTCGTTCTCGGTGGAAGAAGTACTGTTCGACCGTTTGTTTAATCTGAATATTCCTGTAGTTTACGGTATGTCGTTCGGCCATATAACAAACAAGTTCACTCTCCCGTTCGGAATTGAAGCCGAGCTAGATTCTCTTGAACAAAAAATAACATTACTAGAACCCGCAGTAATTTAACTTAAAGGATTTTTATGAACAGGACTTTAACACTTCTGCCGGCTGTTTTAGCTGCCGCCGTGCTGTCAAGCTTTTACGGCTGCTTAACATTCCACAAAGTTTCTTACGATGTAACGCTGGTTAGCCCCAACGAAGGATCTGTGGTTGTAACAGCGTACGATTTAAGATCCACAGCAAAGACGAAAACGGAATTTGAACAGGACAAGAGCAATCTTTTCGACTATATGCTTAAAAGCAGCGAGTTCCTGAAAGACCAGAAAGAGCAGGGCAAGGATATAGTGGCCAGGAAACTCTTCCTTGAGAACGGGATGCTGGTGGGACAGGGCGAATACAAGTTTACCGATGTAAGCAAAGTTGAAGGCTTGCGCTACGACGGAGGTTTCCATTATTTAAACCTCAATCTGGACGACAGCGTAATTTCCACCAACGGCGAGATAATAAGATCGAAAGATTTTAAGCGAATAGTATGGGACAGTACTTTCAAGGAGCTTAAGTTTACAATGCTGGGCAACCCGTTTACAGATAAAAGCAAATTCAAAAGCCTGGCGCCTTACTTCAATCAAAAGAAGAAGAAATAATTAAAATGTATGTCGAGGTTGTATTCCCGCTTCCTTTCAGAAACTCATTCACATATTCGGTACCTGCAGAGCTGGAGCCCTTTGCAAAGGCCGGTGTAAGGGCTGTAGTCCCGTTCGGCAAAAGAACACTTACCGGATTTATAATAAATAAAACCACTACTACGAAAGTTAAAGACAAGATTAAACCGATCCAGGATATACTGGATGAAAAGCCGGTCTTTACAAAAAGCTCCTTTAAGTTTTATGAATGGCTATCCGAATATTATCTTTCATCTTTGGGCGAGGCGCTCAGGCTAGCGGTTCCGCAGGGCACCGACGTAGAGACAAAGAGAAAGATAATTCCCAACGCCGACAGGTGCGAAGAGTTGCTTGAGAGCGAGAGCAAAAAAAATACAATTAAAGCGAGGATACTGGAAATACTTTCAGAAAAGGAAGAGATTACTCTCTCCCATCTTCAAAAGGCAGCGGGAAAGAAAAACATTTACTCTACTCTAAGGACGCTAGAGAGCGCAGGCGCGCTGAACATACTTGATGAAATTGATGAAGGCAAGGTTAGGGTAAAAACGGCAAAATATGTAAGGCTGGCCAAAAGCGTTGCGGAAGTATATGCTTACCTGCCGGAGCTAGACAGCAGGAGTCCTAAGCAGGTAAAAATAATTTTAGAGCTCATAAATAAAAAAGACAGATCGCTTGCCGAAGCCGAACTACTGAAGAAGACTGAGGCCTCGCAGTCTTCAATCGAATCGCTAGAGAAGAAAGGCATGGTAGAAGTATTCGAGAAAGAAGTTGAAAGACGCTACCTTGAAGAATATAAAGAGGACCATAATGAATTCAATTTGACTGCCAGGCAGCAGGAAATAACTGATGAGATAACGCCGGAAATTATTAACGGAGAATTCAAGCCTTACCTTCTACATGGAGTAACAGGCAGCGGAAAGACGCAGGTATATATTGAGCTGATAAAAAAAGCATTAGACTGCGGCAAAACGGCTTTGATACTTGTGCCGGAAATTTCTCTCACTCCGCAGATTACTTCCAGGCTGTACAATAATTTCGGCGACCATGTAACGGTAATCCACAGCAGAATGTCCCTAGGAGAAAGGTACGATTCGTGGAGGAGGATATTAAAAGGAAAATCGAAGGTAGTAATAGGAGCCAGGTCTGCCTTGTTTGCGCCGATGGAAGACCTGGGCATTATAGTAGTGGATGAAGAGCACGATGCAAGCTACAAGCAGTTCGAGTCGGTTCCCAAATATAATGCACGGGATTCGGCGGTGATGCTAGGGAGTATAAATTCTTGCCCTGTAGTCCTGGGCTCGGCCACACCTTCAATCGAAAGCATGCACAACGCATTATCCGGCAAGTTCAAGTTGCTTACTCTGCCGGAGAGAGTAGACAACGCCAGGCTGCCTGCAATAAGCCTTGTTAACATATCCGCCGAAAGAAAAAAGAAAAGGATGGAGAACGTCTTTTCCAAAATACTCCTCGACAAAATAGAAGACAGGCTAAAGAAGAAGGAAGGAATAATTATTCTGCAGAACCGGCGCGGCTTTTCTACACAAATATACTGCCAGGACTGCGGCGAAATAGAGACGTGCGAGAACTGCTCTGTGCCGATGGTGTACCACATAAATCAAAATATTATTCAATGCCATTACTGCGGGCTTGTAAAGAAGGTGCCTAATGCATGCACTCATTGCGGATCGCTCTCAATTAAATACTTTGGAACGGGCACGGAAAGAGTTGAAGATGAACTAGGATATTATTTCCCGGGCATAAAAGTAAAGCGGGTCGATTCGGATTCGATTACAAGAAAAAGCTCGCTTAGCAGGATATTATTCGAGTTCGGCAAGGGCGATATAGATATCCTCGTCGGCACGCAGATGGTATCCAAGGGACTGGATTTCCCCCGCTTAACACTGGTCGGCGTTATCTCTGCAGAGACTACACTGTGGCTGCCAGACTTTAGGGCAGACGAGAGAACATTCCAGCTTTTAACGCAGGTAGCCGGCAGGGCCGGCCGCAGCAAGGTTGAAGGCGAGGTAATTATACAGACCGAGAACGAAAAGCACTTCGCTCTGCAAAAAGTGCTGCACAACGATTACCGGGGATTCTTTAACAAGGAGATAGCAGACAGAGAGAAACTCGGCTATCCCCCGTTTACGCGCATTTGCCTTATTGAAGCAAAGGACACGGATGAAGAGAAAGCCAGAGGCGCGATAATTGAATTCCATAAGGAGCTGACTTCGTTTAGAAAGTGGCTGAGCATCTCTTCACCGTCGACTGCCATAATTTCCAAATTAAAGGGCAGCTACAGGTTCCATATCCTGATAAAAAGCTCAAAGGCTGTAGACCCAGGCGGCGCAATATTAAGGAAGGCCGTACAGGACTCGTTCATTAATTTTAACCGGAAGTCCAGGTTCAGGGATGTAAAATTAATCTTCGATATAGATCCCCAGAGTATTCTTTAACAAAAAAAAGTGAGACCTGCATTTACGCAAGCCTCACCATCAAATATTAATACCGCAGCTTAAACCGTGCTGCTAGGCTCCAAAGAATCTTAAGAACGGAACAGCCTTGGTAATGAAGAATAGCAGCAGTCCGCCTATAAGCCAGATACCGAATACCAGCGCATAGTATTTTCCGGTAGTTGCTGATTTGAACATTTTAGCCAGTCCTATACTTAAGACAACGTATCCCCATATTGAGAAGATATCCAGCTTAGCCAGAATAAAGCCGACGAAGGTTGAGCGGTCAGAATCCAGGAAGGCGGCAACGCTGGTGTCGCCGAGTATTCTTCCCATTGCAAATGCAAGTATAGCAGCAAGGACAATCTGGATCATTGCAATATAAGCGGTTAAGCCGCTGGCGACAAGGACAGAAGCATAAGGCCCGTCGCCCTTAAGAACAAACTTAACAAACAAGAAATAGATACCGGCCATGATAAAGAAGAATATAAAACCGAAAATTAATATGCCAACCGATTGAAGGATCATTTGAACCGGTGAAAAGCCCTGACCCATTCTATCTTCAATCTCGTTCAGTCTCTGGTTAGCCTGTTCGCGGGTCATTTGTCCCTTAGCCACCATTTCATTAAAGCTTTTCTCCATCTTTTCAATTTGTTTCTGCTGAATCTGGTAGTAAATTTCCTTGTTGCTCATCATTAAGAACTGGGAAATAATAACGAGCACCAGCATAATAATAACCGGCAGAAACCAGTCAACCGTTTTAGGCGGAAACTTTGCTATTCTATCAAACGTCCTGGAAGGCTCTGTAAAGATACCAATAAACTTATCGGAATGACTAAGTTCCGTTTCCATATCTGGCTCTTGCTGCGCACCAGCAGGTTGAGAGGAAGTTGTTTCCTGGGTATCATTATTGTCCATGTACATTCTCCTTAAGGTTAATAGTTAATAGAATTGACTCCAAAGAAATTATTCATAGTTTGTACAAAAGGCAATAAAAAAATTATTAAAATTCCATATTTTAAAACATAGCAAATAAATATTTTCTTTTTGCCGCAAAACGGTAAAGGGAATTATTGGATTTAATAAATAAATCAAATAAACTTTATGAAAACAATAATAGAACCATTTAAGATAAAATCGGTAGAGCCCATCCGTTTTACAACAAAGGATGAGAGGATAAAGCTGATACAGCAGGCCGGTTACAATCCGTTTATGCTGCACGCGGATGATGTATTGATTGATCTGCTGACAGACAGCGGCACTTCGGCAATGAGCTCAAAGCAGTGGGCAGGTATAATGGACGGCGACGAGTCATATGCCGGATCGAAAAGCTTTTACCGCTTTGAAGATGCGGTAAAAAAAATTACCGGGCTGAAATACATAATACCAACCCACCAGGGAAGAGCAGCCGAGAAAATTCTTTTTTCAACCGTGGGCGGTCCCGGTAAATACTTCCCGAACAATACTCACTTCGATACTACGCGCGCAAACATAGAATTTACAGGCTCGGAAGCAGTAGACCTGCTGAATGAGACTGGTAAGCATCCGGAAATAAGGGCGGACTTTAAGGGTGATATGGATGTGGAAAAGCTTGAAGGCTTTATAAAAAAGACCGGAGCCGAAAATATTCCCATCTGCTTCCTTACCGTAACTAACAACTCGGGCGGCGGCCAGCCGGTTTCCATGAAAAACATAAAAGAGGTAAAATCCGTCTGCAAAAAATACGGCATCCCGCTTTTCCTAGATGCATGCAGGTTTGCGGAGAACGCATACTTTATTAAAAAGAGAGAAAAGGGATACGCAGATAAATCGATCCTTGAGATTGCCCGCGAGATGTTCTCTTATGCGGATGGAGCGACTATGAGCGCCAAGAAAGACGCGCTTGTTAATATCGGCGGGTTCCTGGCGGTGAATGATGCGAGCCTGGCACAGCAGTGCAGAAACCTTTTGATTGTTACCGAAGGATTCCCAACATACGGCGGCCTTGCCGGCAGAGACCTGGAAGCAGTTGCACAGGGACTGGAAGAGATACTGGATGAGCATTATCTGCAGTACCGAATTAGAAGCATAGAATACATGGGAGATAAGCTTGTGGCGGCCGGAGTGCCGATTATCGAGCCCCCGGGAGGGCATGCAATATACATCGATGCGAAGAGATTTTTACCGGAGATACCGCCGGAACAATTCCCCGGTCAATCAATAGTATGCGCCTTATACATAGAAGGCGGCATACGCAGCGTTGAGATAGGGAGTGTAATGTTCGGGAAGTATGACAAAGACGGCAAGCTGATTCCTCCGCCGATGGAGCTTGTAAGGCTGGCAATTCCAAGAAGAGTATATACTCAGAGCCATATCGATTATGTAATAGAAGTTATAATCGAAGTATTTAAAAACCGTCATTCGCTTAAAGGATACAAAATAATTTACGAGGCACCGATGCTTAGGCATTTTACAGCACAATTTGCTGAGTTAAACTAAGCCGAATACACAATCCGATGAAAATAAAAAAGCTATACACCTATAGTAACAAAAGACAGATCTGGCGGCTCATTCCAACCGCTTCCGGTAAACTGGTGATAGAGGAAAGGGATGCAGCCACCAAGGAAGTTTTCTTTGAGTGCATCGATATCCCGACCGGCAAAAAGATTTTTCACTCCCTGCAGCCGGGAGAGAAATACTGGATCGGGATAGAGACTATACACGACGACATAATATTCTTTCATAAATACGCCAACCGCGAAATGCCCGTTCATTCCGGGATAATTGCGTACGATATAAGCGTGCAAAAAGAGCTGTGGCAGAATGACGAATATGTTTTCCTTTTTATCTGGGAAGACAGAATATACTGTTATAAGTCCACATTCGAAGGGAGGAATTATTTTACGGCTGATACCCGCACGGGAAAATTTATTGAAGAGCTGGGTGAGAATTCCGGTAGTATAAACCAACTGCGCGAAAAGTCATTCAATTCGGCAGACTACAGCAGTTACGGTTTTCCCGAACAGTACGAAGATGGGCAGCCGGATGATAAGCTGCAAAATATAATAAGCGGGTTTAAAGAAGAGCACGTAATAGCCGGAAAGATCGATTTAATCCGGTTCGGCACTCTGGCTTTGATAAGCGCACACGAGGTGCTTGCCGATGGATTTTTGAAGAACAGCTTTTGGGGACTTGATATTTTATCTAAAAAGGTTATTTTTGAAGAAGTGTTGAATTCCAAAACTAAAACATTTATCCCGGATTCTTTCTTTACAAAAAACAATTTCCTTTTCCTGCTGAAAGAAAAAAGTATTCTTAGCGTTTGTTTAATTAAATAATAAAAGCGAGGAGAATAAATGAATCTATCTGAAGAATCTAAGGGAGTGTTAATGCTTGCGGCAAGAGACTCAATTCAGTCTTTATTTGGGGGGAACCTTCCGCCGGTAATTGATTACACATATTACCCCGAGCTCTCACAAGTTGGACCGGGTGCTTTCGTAACCTTGCTATCGGATAATGAGCTTAGAGGCTGCATCGGTTATATTACTTCCGAAATGACTATATTCGATACCGTATGCGAATCGGCAAGGCAGGCAGCCACAAACGATCCGCGTTTCTATCCGTTAATGGAAGATGAGGTTTCAAAAATCGATATTGAGATATCTGTTCTCTCTGCTCTAACTTCCATTTCGAGCTACAGCCAGATACAAATAGGCGTGCACGGGCTGGTGCTAGACGAAGAACTTAACCGCGGATTGCTGCTGCCGCAGGTTGCAGTTGAAAACCATTTCGACGTACCTCAATTCTTATCTGCTTTGTGTGAAAAGGCAGGGCTGAACCCGTACGCATGGGAAGAAAGAGTACTTAACATACAAACTTTTACTGCCGATGTTTTTTCCGAGGCGGGAAAGAGAAAGAGGCTTTATGAGCAAGGTTAGAAGACCGTCTGCAGCGGGATATTTCTACCCGTCGAACCCGAAGCAGTTGAAAGAAGAGATCAATCTGCTTTTAACTGTCTCCAAACCCGAGATGAAACTCTCAAATCTCGTAGGGATAGTATCGCCGCACGCCGGATATATTTATTCCGGCCGCACTGCAGCCTTCGGCTATAACCTGCTGAGGAATAAGAATTATAAGACGGTAATAATCATTTCTCCCAGTCATAAAGAATACTTTCCCGGAATTTCGATATACGACGGCGACGCATATGAGACTCCGCTCGGCAAGGTTCCGGTAAATAAGGATGCCGCGCTAAAATTAGCCGAGGGAAGCAAGATTATTTTCTTGGGCACTGCAGGCCATAACGAAGAACACGCGGTGGAAGTTCAGTTACCGTTTCTTCAAACCGTCCTTTACAATTTTTCTATTGTACCCGTGGTAATGGGAGACCAGGGTAAAATATTTATCGATGAGCTGGCAAACAAGCTGGCCGGAGTAATGAACGACAGCACAGTAATCGTCGCGAGCTCAGATCTCTCTCATTACCACAACAAGATTGAGGCATACAACCTCGATTCGATAGTTGAGAAAAGAATTGAGCAGTTCGATTTTGAAGGACTTCAGAAGGATCTTGAACGAGGCAATTGCGAAGCATGCGGCGGAGGCCCAATAATAGCCATGATGAAAGCATCTTCCATCCTCGGTAAAAAGCAGGCTGCGCTGCTGGATAGAAGCGATTCCGGAGACAGCACCGGAGACGATCTGGAGGTTGTGGGATACCTTTCCGCTGCAATTTACGGCTGATGCTTCGAGGCAGGAAATTAAATATAGCTGTCATCGGTGCGGGAAAAATTGCGTATTCTTTAACCGGTGCTTTGGCAAAAAACGGTTATAATGTTTCAATAGCTATAAGCAGGGAAATCGGTTCCGCAAAAAGACTGGCGTTAAAAAATAATATCAAAAAGTATTCTTCTAAGCTCGAAGATATTCCTGCCGGATGCAATTTATTTATACTTGCCGTGCCGGATAATCAAATAAAGATAACAGCAGGTAAGCTGTTAAAATTAAAATTGAACTTTAAGGAATCAATTTTTGTTCATCTTTCCGGCGCGCTTGATATTTCAGTTCTGAGTTCACTTAAGAGAAAAAAAGCGCAGACAGCCTCGCTTCACATAATGCAGACTTTCCCCTCCAAAAAAGTAATCGGCATAAAAAATTGTTACGCGGCGGTAGAGACCGATAGTCGTGTTACCAAAGCTTTATTATTCGAGATCTCTGAAAAGCTAGGATTGAATCCTTTTTTATTAAAGAGTAAAGATAAACCTCTATACCATGCGGCGGGTGTATTCGCATCAAACTTTTTAGTCGGTTTGCTCTTTAGCTCGCAAAGAATTCTTAAATACGCGGAGATTAAGGATTCCGATTTTTTCAAAATAATGGAGCCGATAATATATTCCACTCTGTCCAACATAAAAAAAGCAGGCATCTCTGCCGCTCTGTCAGGTCCCGTGGAAAGAGGGGATATTCAAACAGTAAAGGGTCATGTTTCTTCTTTTAAAAAATTAATAAAGAAAGACAAAAGCGGTATAATTTATTATTTACTTCTTATCAATTACATCACTCAATCGATGAGCCTGGAACCGGTAGTTGAAGAAAAAGCCGGCAGACTTACAGAGAGACATCTTGAGTTGAGAGAGTACCTTCTAAAAGAGCTGAAGTCCGCATCTGTCCGCCTGGAAAGCATTATGCGGCAGAGTTAAGTCTTATCAAGCGGGTCATGCGGTCAATTTAATTTTCCTACCTTTTTACTATATTTGTACTCATTTTTTGAACTTTAATTAAGGAGAATTGGTCATCGAAAAGCAGAGCAAAAACCAGAATGATGTAGTTGAAAAAATTGTATCACTAGCAAAGAGGAGAGGTTTCGTATTTCAATCGAGCGAGATTTACGGCGGCTTGAACGGCTGCTGGGATTACGGTCCGCTAGGTGTTGAGCTGCTAAAAAACGTAAAAGAAGAGTGGTGGAAATTTATGACTTACCGCGAGGATGTTGAAGGTCTTGATGCTTCTATACTGATGCACCCGCGGGTATGGCAGGCTTCTGGCCATGTTGAAAACTTTACCGATCCGATGGTAGACTGCAAGCAATGCAAGGCCCGTTTTAGAGTGGATGTACTTGGCGATATGCTTAACGAAAAGAAGAAGCAGAAAGCGCTGGAGGCCTTGCAGCAGAAGATAAAAGACGATGAGACCTTAAAAAATACATACCAATCGATTTCATCGGCCTCCGAAGATTTGTTCTTGGGGCTGCTGGAAAATTCTGAAATGAGCAAGCTGCTTCTTGATGAAATCAACTGTCCGCAGTGCGGAAACAAAAACACATTCACCTCCGCCAGGCAGTTTAATTTGATGTTTAAAACTTTCATAGGTCCGGTGGAAGACGCGGGCGCGGTAGTATATCTTAGACCGGAAACAGCCCAGGGAATTTTCGTTAATTTCCTCAACGTCCAAAGCGCATCCAGGCAAAAGCTCCCGTTCGGTATTGCTCAGATCGGGAAGGCATTCAGGAACGAAATAAATACTAAGAACTTCCTGTTCCGGACGAGAGAGTTCGAACAGATGGAGATGCAGTTCTTCGTTAAGCCATCGGAAGATAAGAAATGGTACGACTACTGGAAGCAGCAGCGGCTCGAATGGTTTTATTCCCTGGGGATGACGAAGGAAAAATTAAGATACCACGATCATCCCAAAAACAAACTGGCGCACTATGCAAAAGAAGCTACCGACATCGAATACGAATTCCCGTTCGGCTGGGGCGAGATTGAAGGGATTCATAACAGGACGAATTTCGATTTAAGCAGGCACGAGGAATACTCAGGCAAGTCGTTAAAATATTTCGATGAAGAATCAAAAGAGAAGTTTGTTCCGTACATTATTGAAACTTCAGCCGGGGCAAGCAGATCATTTATGGCGTTTTTTGTAGATGCATATTACGAAGAGGAAGTAAACGGCGAGACAAGATCGGTGCTTAAATTCCACCCGAGACTGGCACCTATAAAGGCCGCAATTTTCCCGCTCGTAAATAAAGACGGCATGCCGGAAATAGCCAGGAAAATAGAACAGGACTTGAGGCGGAGTATAAAAGTATTTTACGACGACAAAGGCGCCGTAGGCAGAAGATACAGAAGGCAGGACGAAGCAGGAACCCCGTTCTGCATTACTGTAGATACCCAGACTCTGACCGATCAAACAGTTACTGTAAGGGAACGCGATTCGATGGAACAGGTAAGAGTATCTTCGGATAAGATACTTTCGTACCTTCTGGACAAATTAAATTCTTTTTAATTTAACCGAGAAAATTTGAAAAAGATATTTGCGTTTGTATTAATCTTATTCTGCAGTGTAAGGGTCTACCCGCAGGGAGCGTCATTCGATTCTACCGTGGTAACAGGCATTAAGGAGATTTATAATCTTCAGTTCAATGATGCAGAGAAGTTATTTAAGGGGCTGATTGCCGACTATCCGCAAAAGCCCCAGGGTAGATTCTTTCTGGCTATGATCGACTGGTGGAAGATTCTAGTGAATCCAGAAAATGAATCGTATGACGATATCTTTTACCAGAAGCTTGAAGACGTTATTTACCAATGCGATGAAATATTAAAGAGAGACCCGAATAACGAAGACGCGCTTTTCTTCAAAGGCGGCTCTATCGGATTCCGGGGAAGACTTAGAGCCTACCGGGACAGCTGGCTTAAAGCAGCCGACGACGGCAGGCAGGCCTTGCCTATTGTAGAGAAGGCTGCAAAGATAAATCCGTCCAATGTCGATGTACAGCTCGGCTTCGGCATTTACGATTATTACGCAGCCGTTATACCGGAAGAAAACCCGCTCATCAAACCACTGATGATCTTCTTCCCTCCGGGAGACAAAAAGAAAGGCATCAAGGAATTAACGAACGTTGCAGTAAACGGCAGGTATGCAAAGTACGAGGCAATGTACTTCTTAATGAGCTTGTACTTCAGCTACGAAAATAATCCGTTCAAAGCCGATGAGTGGGCAAGGCTATTAACCACAGGTTTCCCCAACAACCCGGTCTTCGAAAGATGGCGCGGCAGGATTGCGGCCAAAAGAGGCGATTACTTTGCAGCCGATTCCATCTTTAAAGACGTAATGAAAAAAGCTGCAGGCAATTTTTTCGGGTATAACTTTCCGGGTATTAAGCGTGAGGCAACTTATTACATTGCTTACCAGTACAAGCTGCTCGGCAAGCCGGATTCGGCAAAATATTTTTTTGACCAATGCGTTAAGTATTCCAAAATGGTAGATAAGAAAGAAGACTCGGGTTTTATAATTAACTGCTACTTATACCTCGGCATGATAAACGACCAGCAGGGTAACAGAAGCCAGGCTGTGGAATATTATAAGAAGCTTCTAGATATGAAGGAATTCGGGAATTCGCATGAACTTGCCGAACAATACTTAAAATATCCTTATAAGCGCTAAGGCCTATAAGGATGTTGAAATACTAATTCTATGCAAAGCGCCTATTAAGCCGAGCGATGAAAATCCGTAATCGAACCTGTAATTAGAAATTACTGCGCCTAAACCCACATTAAAACCGGCCAGGCCGGCAAATCCGCCTACCGTTAATTCGGAACGCTGCTCGTTATCGTAGCCGAATCTTAGTTTCAAGACCTTGCTTAAGCTAAACTCTGCGCCTAAGCTGAATGCTTTAAACTTCTGTAAGAAATTATCTCTCTGCTCATTCAGGTTATGAAAATCGAGAGAAAGCCTTACCGGTATATGCTGCATTTTTTTCGATACACCGAAAACAATATCAAGAGGCAGGTTTTCTTTTGTAGAATAATAGGAAGCTATTTGAGTACCGGCATTAAGAATTGAAAAGCCGAAATCGGTTTCTTCTTCAGGTAAAGAGTAGTGAAGGCCGACATCGAAAGCGAAGGCAGTAGAATACCTGTCTGCAATTTTGGAATAAATAAATTCTAAATTGGCACCGTAAGAAAAATTTTTATCCAGCAGGTTAGCGTAGCCGGCAATAAAAGCAACTTCGCCTGCGCCGTATTCGCCGGTTTTATTTCCGAATTCGTCGGCTGCGGTAAACTTGCCGTAGTTAATATATCTTACCGCCGCGCCAATTCTTCCTATTCCATTTAAATTAGTTGAATAGGAAAGGCTTGCTAGATTTATATCCAGTAGATGCTTTACAAAGGAAAAGGATACCGGATTATTCTCAAGGAATTCAATGCCGGCAGGATTGTAGAAGATAACATCCGGGTCATCGCTGTTGGCAACGTAGCTGCCGCCCAGTGCCGCCGCACGCGCACTCATATCCAGTTTTAAAAACTGGTAGGTCTGACTGAAGGATTTATTTATTAATAGAAGTGATAAAAAAACTGTTATAAAAAATAAACGGATAGTATTCTTCATAAATTTCCTAAAATTCCGGCTCTTATTTAATTATAATATAAAATAAAGGCAAGACAAATAAGCGTTCCTTAATTTTTTTTGAAAACCTTTTAAGCAAATTTAACTATAAATTAAAAGCTTTCACAACAATAAATAACCGCAGGCGCTGTTATGCCAATTTCGTCTGCCTTGATAAAAGAATGGTGATTATTTAATTTTCATTTAAAATAAAAATAATTTTGGAATGAAAATGAATACGCTTAAAACAGCATTTTTAATGACGGTAATGATGATCTTGTTCCTTTTGGTTGGATATCTGGTTGGCGGCGATACGGGAATGGCCGTTGCGTTTATCTTCTCTTTGGTCATGAATTTCGGCTCGTACTGGTTCTCCGGCAAAGTTGTCTTATCAATGTACAAAGCAAGAGAGGTGAATAAAGAAACTGCACCCGAGCTTTATGCAATAGTAGAACATCTGGCGCAGAACGCCGGGCTGCCGGTACCCAGAATATATATTATTGACGATCCGACTCCCAACGCTTTTGCAACAGGCCGGAACCCGGAACACGCCGCAATAGCTGCGACCACCGGAATTATTAGAGGGTTGAACTCGCAGGAATTAGCCGGAGTGTTAGGACACGAGCTGGCCCATATTAAGCACAGGGATATTTTAATCGGAACTATAGCTGCAACATTAGTGGGAACCATAACGTTTATTGCACAAATGGCCGGATGGGCTATGATGTTCGGCGGCAGAGGCGGAAGCAGAGATGACGACAGCGGACTTGGCTCGCTCTTTTTAATAATCCTTGCACCGATAGCCGGTACACTCTTGCAGCTTGCCGTTTCAAGATCGAGGGAATACTTAGCCGACCAGGGAGGCGCGCAGTTTTCAGGCAATCCTCTTGCGCTGGCTTCAGCATTAGGAAGGATTTCCGAAGCCAACCAAATAAAGCCTGTAAACAATTCCGGCCCGGCGTCGGCACATATGTTTATCGTTAATCCGATGGGCAGAAAATCTTTGATGAAATTATTTTCAACTCATCCGCCGATTGAAGAAAGAATAAAAAAGCTTCAAATGATGGCCGGGGGAAGAGCCTAGCTAAAGCTAATATTTTATCCGGAATATTAGGATTGATAGAAGAATAAGAGTGCTTATTAAAATGCATGTGCTTATATTTCCGCTTAGGAACTTAAGCTTTAACATAAGAGATTACCGGAATTAATGTCTAAGAAAACAAAAGAAATAAATATCATAAAAAGGTTAAACATCCCGGTTTTTATTTTTTTGTTGATAGGCTTGGTTCCGTCCATTCTTTTACACGCCCAAACAAAAAGCAATCTACAGATTTTCTACGATCTAGCAGATTCCGCTGCCGGTATGGTTCTAAAGCAGATTCCACCGCAGGAAAATGAATGCAAGTTAAATCTGAACCTTGGTAGTTCATATTCGGTTTTAAGAGACAAAATTTTAAACAGGTTTATTGGGGGAGGCAAAAAAGTTATTCAAGGCAGTACGCCGGACAGCAGCACTGCTGTTGTAGATATTACCATAGACAAAGCCGATGTTACCTATGGTGAAATGTATAGGAAGAGCATATTCGGAAATTTTTATGTGCCCCGCATCGTAAAATTATCCGGCAATTTCCTAGTTCTTCCATCGGGCACCGCAATGCACGATTTTAATTTTTCTTATTCGGACAGTATAAAGGTTGACGATGTAAAATCGCTGGAAAATACTTCTTATCCATTTACCATGGGCCAATTACCCCCCGAGCCGTTTTTTGCAAGCCTGTTTGAGCCGGTTATTGCAGTCGGGGCAACTGCATTAGCTGTAATATTATTTTTCACTATCAGGAGTAAGTAGCAATATTTACCTTTGATGCCTATAAGTTTTTAATTATTATTGTAACTCAATTTTCAAGGAAATCACCGTAAAAAGAATGAAATATCTTTTAATTATTCTTACAGCATTAACCGGAATATGGGGATGCGCAACTTCAGTAAATACATCGATGATGGGACCAAGCCAAAGACTTGACTATGCCATGAAATTATACAACGACAAAGATTATGAAGAAGCCATTAAAGAGTTCCAGGCTATTACCTTGCAGTATCCTGGCAATCTGGTTGTAGACAGCGCCCAGTTCTACCTGGGTATGTGCCACTTTAACCGGACGGAATATATTTTGGGCGCGTACGAGTTCAGCAAGCTGATAAAAAATATGCCTTCCAGTAAATTCGTACCGCAGGCTCAATATATGCTTGCAGACTGCTACTATGAATTATCTCCCTATTACGAACTGGACCAGAAGTATACTAAGAAATCGATTGAAGAATTCCAGGCTTTTATTGATTTCTTCCCAACCGATTCTAAAGTACCGGAAGCAGAAAAAAAGATATCCGAGATGAATGATAAGCTGGCTCATAAGGAATACCATACCGCATACATTTATGAAAAGCTCGGCGACTATAAGGCCGCATTAATGTATTACGAATTTGTACTTGATACTTACCACGATACAAAATATGCGCCGCTGGCTCTTTACGGAAAAATAAACATGCTTGTGTTGACCAAGAAAGATAACGACGCTCTTTCCGAGATACCCAAGTTCATTGAAAAATATCCCGGTGATCCTAATGTTAAGTCCTTGGAGAAACTGAAATCTACGCTGGAAGAAAAGTTATCAATAGCTAAGTAAATGCAAAACGCCAAAAGAGTAAGCGATTCGGTAATAATAAAAACAGAGCTTGTATTACCCAACAATACCAACCAGCTGGGAAAGCTTTTGGGCGGACAGCTTATGCACTGGATAGATATTTGTGCGGCATTGTGTGCAGCTAAACATAACAACAGGATTTGTGTTACTGCCTCGGTGGACAGAATAGATTTCCATCATTCGATTAGCCTAGGCGATGCAGTAATTTTAGTAGCATCGGTAAACAGAGTTTTTAATACATCAATGGAAATTGGCGTTAAGGTTTTTGCCGAATCATTTAAAAACGGAACCAAGGTTCATACAAATACGGCATACTTAACTTTTGTTTGTGTTGATAGCAACGGTAAGCCGGTTAAAGCAACCGCTTTAATTCCCGAATCAGAAGACGAAAAAAGAAGGTATGAAGAAGCTTTGCAAAGAAGAGAGAATAGGCTTAAGAATAGAATTAAAGAAAGTTAATATTTTAATTCTCGCTTTTTTTTTATCGAATGAATTGTTTTCTCAAGTACCAATAAACGGCTTCTGCCAATACGGCAGCTTTAAGGTGGAACCCGGGTTTAACAACTTATTCTCATTAAACTTCAACAACGATTCATATACCGACTTGGTATTATTTAATACCGATACAAATAAAATCGTATCAATTGCCGGTGAGAAGAACGGGGGCTTCGGTACGCCCCGCATATCTAGAATCCCCCTGCCTATTACCAACATCCAGAGCTTAATTGAAGCGAACAAGGTGATAAAAAGATATGCATTTACAAGCAGGCAAGCCCGGAAGGTCGGAATTTATTCTTTTACTTCTACAGGGAGAGCAATTTTATCCGGCGTTTATAAATTTAAATCGTACCCGGAAAACATTAGTACGGCCGACGTAAATAAAAACGGCAGAGACGAAATATTGATTTCAGGTATCGCGTTCAACGGACTTTCCATTCTTTACAGGCAGGGGACAGCTTTTAGAGAAAGAAAGATAGTCGACAATACAAATTTCTCGCAGGCAGTCTTTGCCGATCTGAATAACGACGGCTACAGCGATATTGCTGCATTTAATGCTTTAACTAATTCATTAGAATTCTACTATAACAACAGCGAAGGTACGTTTTATAAAGTAAGAACAATTAAGGAAGACCGGCCGGTTTCTCTTTTACGTTCAGTAGATTTAAACCTGGATAACTACGCAGATCTGCTCTTTGTAAAAGGCAATTCAATTAACATAATTTACGGAGACTTCGCTTCTTCATATAAAAACCAAATAACTCTCCCTACCGAATACTTCCCGGATCAGATAATAACCGGCGACTTTAATAGAGACGGTAAAATTGACATCGCTTATATAAATTATAAGGCCAATGTCTTATCGGTAATTTTCGGTAAAACCAATAACAGCTTCTATCCAGAGATGATTTACCTTCTTAAGGACGGCTTGAGGAACTTAATACCTTTCTACAGCAAATTTATTACGGGCATTGCATCCGTAAGCAAAGGAGGAGAGTTATACACTGTAACAAATCTGCCGTCAATATCCAACAACGTAAGTATAACAACCGGCGCAAGGCCCACAGCTATTTCTTTTTTTGATGACGGCAATAACGGAATAAACGATATATGTTATATCGACAGCTTTACCAGGTCGTTAAATCTGATTGTAAGGAACACGGCGGGCATACCAAACCTTTTCTATTCTTTCGGCTTGTTTGAAAATCATTCCGATATACTTGTAGATAATACGGACCCAAGAATAAAAATTTTCTATTGCTTTACTCCCGGGAAAAAATTAATTGAAATTGTAAAAGAGGACTTCAAGACGAATAAAGCCGAGAAGCTTTCCATTTATGCGCCCGGTGTAATAAACGATTTAAAGATAAAAAGAACCGCCGGCAGTTATGACGACATCTACGCTGCTTATACGAAGAATAGAGAGCTGGGCTTTTGCCTTATGGAGTATAAGGATTACAGGTATACTGTTTCAAACTATCCGAATATTGCACAGGGCACTATGGGACCGAGTCTGATTATTCAAAATTATGCAGGCATTGTTTACTGGAAAAACACAGGTAACGCCGCAAACATGTACAGAATAATAATAGGCAACGGCGCCAATACAAGCCAGCAATTGTATTCTTACACCAATTCAAATATGTCCCAGGTTATTTCTTTCAGCGGCGATTTATTGAATAACGACAATGACGCCACGGTAAGCTTTGCAGAAACAGGGAATAAAAACGTGACTTTGGTTTCTACCTATAAATCGACTTATTTAATTAAAAATAAATTTTTAAATTCATTTGAGAACGATAGCCAGAACGTTCAACTTTTTTTCGGCGAAACGAAAATTAACGGATTGAAGAAAATCTTTGTCTATGTACCGTCAAAAAAAGTAATCGATAGGCTGGACTTTATAAATAAAGGGAAAGAACTGATCGCTACCAAGGTAACAGAAGTAAGTGATATCTCGGATTTTTTTGTAAAGAATATGAGCTTTAGAAATTATCACCTAGTTTACACAAATAAGGCAAACGACTGTATTACAATTAAACTATTATAAATATGAAATCATCTTTAATCCTATTTTTCTTGCTTAGCTGTGTTGCAATAGTTTCCGCCCAGGAACTAAGCAGCAGTCGTCTAGATTCCCTCTATAATCAATTTCTAAGAATAAGGGGCTATACACCGGACGGTGTAAAGCTTACAATCCAATCCGCCGACACTGTGCATATTAAGTGCGCCTTCGGTATTGTAAATGAGATTAAACTTAACTACAACAGATTTCCACTTAAGCAAAGAACTATTTTAAAATCTTTACTCAGCAGGCCAACTACCGACACCAGCTTTGTTACGCCCAACGGATTTTTCCGGGTTCACTACGATTTAAGCGGCAGCGACGCACCCAAATATAGTCTCGATTCCCTCGCCATTGCTCTGGATTCCGCCTACAACTTCGAGGTTAATTATCTCGGTTATCCGCCGCCACCACCGGACAACGGCAACGGCGGAGATAATAGGTACGACATTTATATTCTCAACCTGGGAGATACTTACGGTTATACTGAAGTAGAAGACGAAGTAATTCCCGGCAGCAACAGGTTTACTTCTTACATGGTTATTGATAATGACTTTGCCGGATTTTATACAACCGGAATTAACGCTGCCAGGGTAACTGTAGCGCATGAGTTCCACCACAGCATACAAGCCGGGAACTATATATACAGGTACGATAACGACGGCTTTTTTTATGAGCTGACTTCGGTTTCCATGGAACATTTTGTCTATCCTTCGATCCACGATTATTACCAGTACCTGCCTAGCTACTTTAACGAAACTCAGAACAGCTTCGGCCAGAACCAAACTACCAATGAATATGCGCTCGGCATATGGAATATATTCTTAAAAGATAAATACGGTTACGATATTATAAAACAACAATGGCAGCTAATGCCCCAGATGAGGGCTTTGCAAGCTATTGCAAACAGCCTGGCAGATTATAATACTTCTTTTGGGGAAGAATTAAATGAGTTTGGTATTTGGACCTACTTTACAAACTACCGTGCAATTCCAGGCAAGTATTTTACAAACGCTGCAGATTACCCTCTAATAAGGCCGGTCACTTCGCTTCAATACTCACCGCCGGCAAAAACAGTTCAATTATCCACGCAGCCCGTAACCAATTCGTTTATACAGTTTGTTAATTCCATAAACCAGGACACACTGGTCTCTCTAATTACGAACGCAGATATTGCCGAAGGGATAGACAGCACGAATGCAGTTCTTCCATTTGAGTACAGTCTGCTAAGTCAATCGCAGGACGGGGCAGTAAAATTAACAAATGATTACTACCAGAAATTTGTGGTTGATAAGCCGTCCTTCTGGCTAAACGGAGAATTCCTTAACAACCAAATCCTTGAAGCGGGAAAATACGTCGCTTCCAACATAGACTATGCATTCCCTTCTCCATTTTATTATACAAAGGATGCATACGTTTACATACCTGCTCAGCCGGATGCATTCGGCTATGCAGATATAAATATTTATTCTTCCAGTATGAAATTAGTATTCTCCGCTTATAAGCATGTAATTTTAATATCGGGGCAAAAGGTAATAAGATGGGATGGGATTGACATGCACAACGCCAAGCTTTCGTCCGGAGTTTATTTGTTTATCACTAAGTCCGGTAATAATTCTACGAAGGGAAAACTAGTAATCTTTAATGATTAAAATTATTTTTCCAATTATACTCATTTCCATTACCACTGCTTTTTCTCAAGAACTAACTCCACCACAGTTGGATTCAATTTACTATTCCTATTTAAGTGTACGTCAGCTTGATCTAGATAAAAAAGGAATAGTGCTGCCCCGGTATATGTTAAAGCAAAGATATTTAAAATGCGGAACTCTTCTTGCTGCAGAGGTTAAAAGAAATTTAAAAAATTTTCCCCCGGATAAGCAAAAAATATTAAAAGAACTATTTACCAGGCCTATAACAGATACCAGCATAGTTTCGCCTTCGGGATTCTTCAGAATTCACTACGATACTGCAGGAGTTCTTGCGCCTACCTACAGCGTTCAAGAGCTGGCTTACGCATTTGACTCCAGCTATAATTTTGAAGTAAATTATTTGGGGTACCCTCCCCCGCCTTCAGATTTAGGCGCAGGCGGTGATGATAAATATGATATATATATCGGTATTGGGAATACTCTTGATAAGGAATATGGAGAGACAGATCCTGAAAATTATTCAAGCAATCATACCTGTACCTCATATATTTTAATTAATAATGATTTTACAGGTTTTTATACAAACGGAATTAATGCTGCCAGAGTAACTGCCGCACACGAATTTCACCATGCAATTCAATTGGGAAATTATATAGACCGAACCGATGTGGACGGTTATTTTTACGAAATTACTTCTACTTCCATGGAACATTTCGTATATCCGTCGATTAAAGATTATTACGGTTATCTGCCAGCTCTTTTCTATTCTCTCGATTTACCTTTTACTACTAAAAACGGATTGAGAGAGTATGCCCTATGCATCTGGAATTTTATGCTTAAGAATAAATTCGGTTACGGTATTATAAAAAGGCAATGGGAACTTATGCCGAAGATGAGGGCATTAAACGCCGTAGCCCAAAGCTTAATTGAAAACGGTTCATCATTCGGGCAAGAGCTGAAAAATTTCGGGATATGGTGTTATTATACAAATTACAGAGCGATAACAGGAAAATATTTTACCGATGCAGCAAATTATCCCTTGGTTATTCCAGTATCGGTTATTCCTTTCAATTCATCTGTTAAAACAGTACAGTTTTATGCTAATGCTAATTCCGACAACTATATCACTTTCGTCAATAATAATATTTTTGATACGCTAACTACTCTACTTACAAACTTTAATACTAAAGACGGAATTGACACTTCAACTGCGAAGTACCCGTTTAATTATACTCTGGCCGACCATAAAATAGATAACGGTAATAATCTTTCCGATAAATATTTTTCAAAGTTTTCAGCGCCGGATAATTCAATCTGGTATGTTACCGAGATTCTAAACAATCGGATAATAAATGAAGGCAGCCCGGTCATCGCTGCATTAAATTATGCTTTCCCTTCGCCCTTTATTTACGGTAAGAACCAGTATTTATATTTTCCCATAAACCCGAATCCTTCCGGCACAGTTGAGCTAAATATCTATTCCCCGGCGATGAAATTGTTTTTTTCATCTAATTTAAGTATTGTTTATGTTAACGGGCAGAAAGCCGTCAAATGGAATGGTCTTAAAAATAATTATGAAAAACTCCCCTCAGGGATTTATATTTACATCACTAAATCCGGAGATAATACCACAGAAGGAAAACTGGTAATTTTTAATGAGTAATTATTCTGTAGAAGCTGTTGAACTAAACAAAACTTTCGGAAGAAGGCTTATATTTAAAAACCTTAATTTCGAATTTGAAGATAAGGGGATATTCGGAATTTCCGGCGCGAACGGCTCGGGTAAGTCCACGCTGGTTAAAATAATAGCTGGTGTAATTTCGCCGACTCAAGGTAAAATTATTCACAAAGAAGACCATAAAGAAATTCCCCCGGAAAATCTGCACAATTATATCGGCTTTGTATCTCCTTACCTTGTTTTATACGAAGAATTTTCTGCATATGAAAACTTATCCTACTTTGCCCGGATAAGGGGCGTTGAATTAAATAAAGAGAAGATAGATTATTTACTAAATGAATTCCTTCTTTTTGACAGAAGAAATGATTTCGTTAAAGCCTATTCTTCCGGGATGAAGCAGCGCCTGAAGTTTATTTTTGCGCTGATGCATTCCCCCAAGTTAATAATTCTCGATGAGCCCACTTCCAATTTGGACGATAAGGGTAAAGAATCGGTGTATAAAATAATTGAAAGTGAAAGTAAGACAAGCATTGCGGTCATTGCCTCAAATGAAAAGTCTGATCTTGCAATTTGTGAAAGCATAATCGAACTGGAAAAGTTCAAGAATAACAAAATGAACCATAGCTAAAATTGCCCATAACAACCATTTCGACACATCAGAAAAAAATTTCGCCCGTTGAATTTATTACCTTTAACCTGACTTTTTAATTCTGCAATATAAATTATTACTGCGGCATAAATGTTGTAATTATTTATAATGACGTGCAAGTTTAATTTTATTGAATGACAAAATGGTAAATGGATTTAACAAAATCCTAATTTTATAAATAATTTTAATATTTTAATTTTATCATTGTTAAAAATTTTCATTAATGCACAACTAAAATTCCCAAAGCTGAGAATCTGATTGATGAATACAAAAGCATACGCACTATATAAAAAGGATTTTAATTCGGAACTTAGAACCCGGTATGCAGTAAATTCCTTGGCTATGTTTATTATTGTAGCTATTAGTGTTATTTTGTTTTCTATTGGAAATGAGAAAATATCTCAGAGCTTAACAGGGGGATTGTTCTGGGTAGTTATATTTTTTTCAGCAATGTCCGGCTTGTCGCGTGTCTTTGTTTCAGAAGAAGAAAGAGGCACAAGCTTAGCATTGCATTTGGTAGCAGCGCCTTCAACAATATTTTCGGGCAAGCTGCTATTTAACGTAATACTGGTATTTTGTATGAATATAATTATTGCCTTCTTATATTCAATGCTGTTCGAGGCTTTTATTATAAGAAATTTTTCGTTGTTTGCAGTATCGTTTATACTTGGAAATATAGGGCTTGCGGTTGCATCAACAATTATAGCGGCAATCATATCGAAGGCAGGAGCCAAAGGTACATTATACCCTGTACTGTCATTTCCAATTTTATTACCTTTAATTTTAACATCGGTACAGCTAACTTTGTTAGCGAATCAAGGTGCGGGTTTTGGAGATGCAAAGTTTGAATTGGCGATTGTCTTTTGTTATGATGTCATAATCCTCACAGGCTCTTATATGTTGTTCGATTTTGTATGGAAAGATTAGTAATTTTACAAATATTCAGCGGATAATTCTATGGCTTGGAAAATATTTCTTTTTATTTTATTGGCATTTGTATCTGTAGCCGGCGTAGCGTTTCCTATTGTGCCGGTTCCGCATACATGGTACGAATTTCCATTAATTCCGGGCTTAAAAGAGAATGCAAAGATAATCTTTTTCCATGTGCCTACAGCATGGCTTTCCGTAGTAGCGTTTCTGATGTCGACTATCTATAGTTTTAGATATCTCAAAAATAAAAACCTGGATGATGATGCAAAATCGTATGCTGCCGCTCAGCTGGGAATAATTTTTACCGTGCTGGCTACGGTAACCGGCGCGGTTTGGGCTAAATTTGCATGGGGTTCCTTTTGGAGCTGGGACCCGCGGCAGACAAGTATTTTTGCTTTACTGCTAATTTACGGCGCCTGGTTTGCACTAAGGTCTTCCATAGAGTCTGAAGAAAAGAAGGCAACTCTTTCTGCTGTGTACTCTATTATAGCATTCCTTACTGTGCCCTTCTTCGTTTTTATTATGCCCAGGATAATGCTAGGGTTGCACCCCGGCGCAGAGGAAATTGATCCATCCAAAGGTAGAATAGTTCAGAGCTCCAGCCCGGTAGTTGACTTTAAAATGAATGCGAATATGCAGCTGATATTTTTCTTATCCTTAATCGGATTCACTATTCTTTATTTCTGGATGTGGCAGCTTGGCTACAAATCTATTTTATATAAAGACAGAATTAATAAACATTCAATAAGGGATTAACATTGCAAGGCTTATACCAATTTCTAAACAACAACGCGATTTACATCGTAGTAATTATTGTCCTAATTGTCTGGACGGGAATATTTTTGTACCTGTACAATTTGGATAAAAGAATCAAAAGTGTTGAGAAGGAACTAGACGGAGTGAAAGATGAAAAATAAATATATTTTCGGCGCTTTTATTATTGTGGTATTCCTCGGGTTTATGGTTTACCTTTTTACCCAGAGCAATATCAAATATGAAAGCAATTTTGCAAAAGTAATGAATGAGAATAAAATTGTTAGAGCTACCGGTACTTGGGTAAAAGATAAAAATTATGTTATAGACAGGAACAACCAGACTTTTACATTTTATATTACCGATTCAAACGGAAACCAGATGAAGGTAATTTATGACGGCATGATGCCGAATAATTTTGAATCGGCAAAAAGCGTAGTTGTTACCGGGCAATATAAGGACGGCTACTTCCATGCTAGCAGCATTTTAACCAAATGCCCAAGCAAATATGAAGGCCAGAATACACCAGATGTTAAGACATCAAATTTGTAATACGGCAATTCAATAAATTCTTTTCGAAGACGTTTCGACTGATTAAACCAGGTATAGCTCAGCTTAATAATTTAGTGTATTTTAATTTTGAACATGTTATTTGTATAAACCAGATTTTAGAGGCATAAATGATCGGCAGTATTATTTTAACAATCGCGCTAGCAAGCAGTATAATTGCGATGGTAATGTATTACCTCAGTTACAGAGGTTACAATAATGCTTTAACATTCGGAAGGCTGGCATACCATACAATGGCTATGCTGGTAATTGTTGCAGCTGCATTATTGGAATATTTACTACTAACGCACCAGTACGGCTTCAAATATGTTTATGAATACAGCAGCAACGAACTTCCCAAGGGAATACTGATGGCAACCTTTTGGGCCGGCCAGGAAGGCAGTTTTATGCTGTGGCTCTTATTAACCTCAATCGTCGGATTGATCCTTCAATCTTATGCTTCCAAGCGCGGAGACCTTGAGCCCAGAGTAATGTCTGTATTTGCTCTAGCCACATCGTTTATTCTCATCATGGTTTCTCCAATGTTCAAAAATCCGTTTGTATATATCTGGAGCGAGCCTATCTTTATCAGCATAAAAGATATAAATGCTTCGCTGGTTCATTTGCCTATAATCCAAAATTTTCTGTTCAGCGACGGTTCTTCCGGACAGGAATTTGTAAAAATGAATTCCAGCCTTTTCGGTATTTTAACTTCCAACGGAATACCGATTAAAGAATTTATAGTTAACGGAAGAGGCTTGAACCCGCAGCTTACAAACTTCTGGATGCAAATTCATCCGCCTATTCTCTTCACCGGATTTTCGATGTCAACCGTTCCGTTCTGCTTTGCAATGGCAGCAATGATGAAGAACGATTACAAAGACTGGGTTAGACAGGCTTTTCCCTGGCTGCTGGCCACCGCAGGTATACTTGGATTGGGAATTATGCTCGGTGGCTACTGGGCATATGAAATGTTAGGCTGGGGTGGATACTGGGCATGGGACCCCGTTGAAAACTCGAGCTTAATACCCTGGCTGGTAGGAGTAGCGGGAATTCATACTCTGCTGGTTCAAAGGAAGAGCCAAGCCAAGGGAGACAACGTAGGCAAGTTTGCAAAGACGAACTTAATACTTGCAATAATGATGTACGTCCTGGTCATCTATAGTACCTTTTTAACACGCAGCGGCGTTTTAGGCGACGCATCGGTTCACTCTTTTGTTAATCCGGGAACTATGGTCTATCTGTTTCTAGTAATATTTGTCGGAACCTTTCTACTGTTGGGGCTAGGCACTTTGGCTTACCGGTGGAAATTTTTAACGTTGCATGAAAAGTCTGAAGAAAACTTATTATCCAGGGAGCTGTCCTTATTCACTGCTGCAGTTGTATTATGCGCATCGGCTACGATAATTCTCGTCGGCACATCAGCTCCAATCTTCGGCCACTCGGTTGATGCTGCATTCTATAATCAAATGCATATCCCTATCGCTATAATTATCGGCTTGTTGAACGGCGGAAGCTTGCTGCTTAAATGGAAGACTACCAAGCCGCAGGAGCTGTTAAAAAAATCCTTGTTCTCCGTCTCAGCTACAATAATCGTAACAGCATTAATAATTGTACTGGGCGGGATAAGCGATGTTCTTGTTATGCTTTTAACTCTTACAACTACATTCGCTTTAATAGTTAATCTGGAGATTGCGGTTAAGATAATTCGCGGCAATAAGAAAATGCTCGGAGCTTATGTTTCTCACATAGGAATCGCTTTGTTTTTACTAGGTGTAATCAGCTCTTCTATATACAGCCGCGAAAAGGATTTGGATCTTGTAAAGAACCAGACTAAAGATGCCTTCGGCTATCAAATGACATTTACAGGCTACCGATCAATTGATAACGATACTAAATATGCGTTCGATATAAATGTTAAAAAGGGAGATAAGGAATTTACAATAAGCCCGGTTATGTATATAAGCGATTTTAATAACGGCTTAATGAGAGAACCGGCAATATTATCTATGCTTACAAAGGACTTTTACATTTCACCCCTCGGCTATGATAACGGCACATCCTCCGATCAAGCTACACAGGGACAGACAATTTCTTTAAATCTCGGAGATGAAACTAATTTTGACGGGGCCAAAATATCATACACTAATTTTGTAGCCCCGGATATGAGCGTAATGACGAGCGGAGGAGATTTCCAGATGGGTGCCGATCTTACAGTTATGAAGGGTGGCAAAACATACAGTGTTGAGGCTCTAATGAAAAAGGAAGGAAGGGATGTTCACTTCGTTCCTATCGAGCTGAAGGATGCTAATCTAAAAATTCAGCTTCAAAAGATTGATCCTACATCAAAGAATGCTCAAATAATTTTCAGTAAGCTCAGCGGCGATAATACTGCTGTTTCGAAGCCAAAAGAAGTACTTTCAATTTCGGCAAGCACCAAACCGTTTGTAAACTTAGTCTGGTCCGGCGTTGTTATTATGGTCTTCGGTTTCTTCATATCTGTTTCAAGGAGATTAAAGGAAAGCATAATTTAACTTGCTTAATCTATATTTTAAGGCCCGGTAAAATCCCGGGCTTTTTTTTTATCAAATATAATTTAAAGAAGCTAAAGGTTAGCTGCGGCTGGCTAGTTTGCTTTTTGCTTTTTCCATCAATGGCAATAAAATGCTCTCATAATTTTTATCAAGCTTAATAGCCGCTTCGCAATCGTAAATTGTCTGTTTAAAATCCCACATTTCGAAACTAATTAGTGCTCTTAGAAAATATCCTTCGGTAAAATTAGGATTGATGTTTAATGCGATTGAAATATCGTGTTCGGCATCCTTAAAGTTTTCCATATTCTTGTATGCCTTTGCCCGGTTAAAATATGCTATAACGCTTTTAGGATTTAATTTTATAGCTTTGGTAAAGTCCAGGCTTGCCCCGTAGTCATCTTTAGTTTCCAGTTTTATATATCCCCTAAACAAATAAGCGTTGAAGTAATCTGGATTTTGAAGCGCTGCGTTTATATCGGCCATTGCGCCGTGGTAGTCTTTCAATTTTTGTTTGGCTCTAGCGCGGAAATAAAATGTTTCCGGGTCCTTGGGATTAATTTCAACAGATTTTGACAGATTTATAATTGCATCGTTATACGCTTCCTGGTTGAATTTGTTAATGCCAATTAATTTATATGCTCTTCCGGAAGAAAAGCGGCCGGAAATTATTTTATCAAGATATTTATTCGAGGCTTCGATGTCCTTCATCTCGATGGTCAGTTCGGCAAGCTGAAAATAATTTTCCTCGTCATCCGGCGCTAGTTCGGCAGCTCTTGTAAAATCCTCAACTGCGCCTTCAAAGTCCATAAGCTTCCTCTTCAAATAGCCGCTTGCCCTAAATGCATTAACGTTGTCAGGTTGGAGCGCTTGAACTTTTGCATAATCCAGAAGCGCTTCATCCGGCCTATCAAGCTCGGAATGTGCTTTTGCCCGTAGCAGATAGGCTTCGGAATAATTATTATTAATGGTTAATGATTGATTTAACAACTGAACAGCTTCATCAACTTTATTTAATTCGTATTTTATATTTGCCAGATTATAATATGCGCTTTCAGCGCCAGGGTTAAATTCAATTGCGGTAACTAAATCCTTTTCAGCTTCCTTTATTTCCTTAAGCAAGAATTTTGCTACTCCCCGGCCTTCAAAGGCAAGGGCGTTGTTGGGCTTTATTTTAACGGCGGCATTAAAATCAATAATAGCCTGCTTATAATCTTTTAATTTTATTTTCTCCATCCCACGGCGCACCAGGTAATCCGAATTTGTGGGATTTATTTCAATTGCGGTTGTAAGATCATATATAGCGGCTTCCGGTTCATTCATAAGCGATCTTATTTTTCCCCTTATAAAATAGGCCTCCGGGTCATTGTTAACTCTTTGCAGGTATCTGTTAATGTATGCTAATCCCTGCGGAAGCATTTTTAATTCAAGACAAATATCCCCAAGATACAGAAGAATTCTAGACTGGAAATTTTCATTAAGCTTTAGAAGAGTTTCAAAATCCGTTTTGGAATTAACCAGGTCGCTAACAGCCAGATATGAGAGAGCGCGGCCGTAATAGGCTTGTAATAGGCCGGCGTCAAGCGCAACAGCCTTTGAAAATTCTTGTATCGCCGAATTATATTCTTTCTGATTATAATAATCATTACCCGCTTTTAAAATACTTTCGCATTCGTTCTTCGAAAAAACTTTTGAAAATAAACCCATCTACTCTCCATAGCATTAAATACGCAGTTAAGTTACCATAAATAATCCCGCAAAATTAAAATCAATATTGGCACAAATTTACCGCGAAGAAATATTTCTACACTCTATTATCGAATATCCCGTATTTTTTTTAACAGCAACAGAGAATTTATTTATTCTTTATCGCTCAAATTGGGGAAGGAAAGCATCAGCCAAGTTTTTGCATCTATTATAAATAAGATAAAATATGCAGCATGAGCCCCTGGATATTAATGGATTTTAGATTACCCAGAAAGCCGCTGCCTAGTATCCAAAACTTTTTTAACCGTAAAGGATTAATTTCCAACCGAAGAGAAAAAAAAGAAGCTTTTTATGTCTTGAAAGATTTTTACGACAGTTTCAAATCACACTGAAAATTAAAATTAAATTTTATATTTATTTTAAAGTTTCATATTCTCGTAGAGATTTTAACATTACTAAAGTTAAGTGGATTAACTTTTACAATCATAGTTTGTTTTTAGAACGGTGCTAAAGATTTTTTTATTCCTATTAGTTATTAATGCCAGGAAAGCATTATTTTTAAAGTGGTAATTCTATAAAATATTATGGGAGAGTAATGCATAAAGCGTTAATAATAGAAGACGATGCCACAGTAAGGGGGTATCTTAAAAGGATAATTCAACTTAAATTTTCATTTAATATTGCCGAAGCGGAAAACGGAAGTGAGGGATTGGAGGCGCTTCAAAAGTCAAAACCCGATATTATTTTTTTAGATATCTCAATGCCCGTTATGAACGGAATAGAATTCCTTCAGAAAATAAAAGTCGAACCTGAATTTTCTTCAATACCTATACTTGTAATAACAGCCCATAACGATAAGGACTCAATTCAGAAAATGATTGAGCTTGGCATTAGCGATTACATTTTAAAACCAATTAATCCTGAGATTACTTTCAACAGGATTCAATCAGTTCTTAATAACATCCAATAAAATTATTTCCGTTAAAGCTCATTTAGAGTTTAAGAGTATTTCATCCCATAAAAAAATTTCTTCCGGACCAACATCAAAACTATTGGCCGTATACATATCTTATTTACCGCCCGTCATTACAGCAAGAGAACATTAAACTACCTTCGATAGCGCAGTGTCAAAGAGTCGAATTAAAAATAAAAAATATTGTGAATTTTTACGGAGAGAATATGAATAAATATTTTATTTTATCGTTAATTATTTTGATGAATATGATCTTGTTCGGACAAGATGATAGGCGTGAAATTAACAGGGGAAGTTTTACCGGAACAATTAAAGGGAAGGTTATCGATTCTTCTACAAACAAACCTATAGACTATGCAAATGTTACTTTATTTAGAGCAAGCGACTCAACAACAGCCACAGGAGGAATATCCAACGAGAAAGGAGAATTCCAAATTGGCGATATTAGACCGGGTAATTATTTTGCAAAAGTTTCTTTTATCGGGTATAAGACAAATGTAATTAAAAACATTTCGATCACCCAGCAAAATAAAACATTGGAGCTGGGTATTATAAAAATTTCTTCTACTTCAATTAAAATGGGCGCTGTAGTTGTTAAAGGCAGCAGCGATATGGTAGTAACAAACCTTGACAAACAAGTTATAAATGTTGAAAAAGATCTCTCAAGCGCAGGCGGCACCGCACTGGATGTTATGCAGAACATCCCCGCTCTTACTGTCGATATCGACGGGAATATTAGTCTTAGAGGCAACAGCAATGTAACTATTTTAATTGACGGCAAGCCGACCGGCCTAGCGGGATTGAACAGCAGCGACGTTCTTACAAGCATACCTGCCAGTTCCATAAAGTCTGTAGAGCTTGTAACTAATCCTTCCGCAAAATATGACCCTGACGGGACAGCCGGGATAATCAATATCGTATTAAAGAAAAGGACAAATCTAGGATTTAACGGCATCTTTAATTTGAACGCAGGCACCGGTGATAAATATACCGGCGGTACTAACTTTAATTATAGGACCGGTGATTTAAATTTCTTCGGCGATATAGCCGGCAGAATTTTTCAGTTTAACAGAACAGGAATATCCAACAGGACGAATTTTCTTCAAAGCGGTACATCGTATCTAAACCAGAACTCTTCATCCGGATACAATTTTAATATGGCTAATATAAATTTAGGCTCCGAGTATTTATTCGACGATTACAATACGCTATCATTATCCGTACAGTATAGAAAGTTTCATGTAAATAATTCCGGCGGAATAAACAATTATTTATTAAACGACCAGTCCTCGCTTCAAAATTATTTTATCGATAACAGCACCGGCGATAGAAATGTTCATGCACTTAATTATACATTAAGCTATAAAAGAGATTTTGACCGGAAGGAACAGCAATTTACAGCTGATGTAATGTATAACGATATTTCGATGCAAAGCTTAGCCGGAACGGATTACAATTATTTCACAATCAACGGCAATCCGGCCAATATTCCTCCCTCACAGATAAACAATACTTACGATAACGGCCACAAGGAATTTATTGTGCAGTCCAATTACATTCAGCCGTTTGATGATAATAACAGGCTGGAAGCAGGATTCAAAAGCTCGTTCAGCGATTTAGGAATGAATTATAACTTTTATAATTTTGATCCGTCGTTAAACGAATGGACAAACAATTACTTAAGAAGCAACAACTTCGACTATAAAGAGCAAATACACGCCGTCTACGGAATTTATACCGGCGGAATCGGAAATCTTAAATATCAGGCCGGAGTAAGAGCAGAAGATGCAATTACAAATTCAAAGCTTATTACAAGCGGTGTTTCATATGATTCGAAATACTTCAGCCTTTACCCATCTTTTTATTTTGCCTATGATTTTACGCCGCTTGAAGAATTTAAAATAAGCTACAGCAGAAGGGTAGATAGACCGAAGCCCTGGCAGTTGAATCCGTTTACAAATTATTCCGACTCGCTGAATCTTACTTACGGTAATCCCGGTCTGCAGCCGGAATATACAAACTCCTACGAAATGGGATATAGTACCATCTTCTTCGACTTTAATATCTATTCTTCGCTGTTCTTAAAGCAGACCAGCGGCTTAATTACCCAAATAAGCACGCTTACAAATAATAATATAACTGAATCAACTTTTGAAAATGTATCGAGTGAAAAAAACTACGGTATAGAGCTGGTTGCCAACGGAAGTCTGTTTAAATGGTGGAGATTAAACGCAAATGCTTCCTACTTTAGAGCCGATATCACCGATCCAATTTTAGTTACCGGCACTTCAAATTACAGCTATAGCTGGACCGGCAGAATAAATTCTACTTGGATGCTTGATAAGACTCTATCACTGCAAATATCTTCTACATACAATTCGCCGGTAGTAAGACCTCAAGGCAGAACAGATGCAATTTATTTTACAGACGTTGCCGTTAAAAAGGACTTCCTGGATGGCAGACTTTCGGCTACGTTAAGGCTAAGTGATATTTTCAATACAATGAAATACAGCTCTGAAACTTATGGGAACGGCTTTACCCTATTCAATACAGGACAGAGAGATTCGCGTATTCTTTATTTAGGGATTACTTATAACCTTAATAACTTTAAGCAGCAAAAAGATAGGTCCAAGGACATTAATGTAGATGATGAAATGAACGCAGATTAATGATAATTTAACGAACTTCCCCCGATAAATTCGCGTAGTACGGAATCGCCGGGAATGGGCGAAGTATCCGCAACCGGTTCAATAGCTTCCAGCATTTCCTTTATTCTAGCAGCACGTTTGTATGCGTCTTCTCTTAAAGGATCGTTTGCATATTTTCTCTCCCACTCGGTAAACTGGGATAAAAGGAGAGGTCTGTAAATCGGCACTTCGAACGGCATCGATGTATTAACGATATAGTCGGCGCTGTTGCAATACGGCAAAATATTCCTTTTCTCGGATGACCTGACATAATGCCAGTGCAGCAATGTTTGTTCGGGGTTATAGGCCCGGAAGGCCGAATCACGCAGCATACGCCTGATCAAACGTAAATCCGTCCAGCGTATGTACTCATTATTATTTTGCTTCATCTGCAGCAAAGGCTCCAGATAGAGTTTGAATTTTTGTGAAGCCGGGATTTCTATGCTGAACTCGGGATACAAGCCGTGCAGGCTGTCAATCAAAAGTACTTCGTTCTTATGTATCTGCATTGGCGTTCTATCGAGAAATCTTTTTCCGGTTTTAAAATCATAGAACGGAATTTTTACTTCTTCGCCGGCAGCAAGTTTTTTTAAGTGAATATTTATCAACTCAAGATCAAGCGCCTGCGGCGTTTCAAAATCGTAGTCTCCGAACTCATCTTTAGGATGCAGCTCGAGATCAAAGAAATAATGATCAACAACCAGTGGGACAAAGCTCATCCCCATTTTCTTCAAGCGCTGTTCCAGCTTTAGCGTAGTAGTTGTTTTGCCCGAAGAAGAAGGTCCGCTTACCATTACCATCTTAAGATCGTTAGCCCTTCCCTTAATCAGCTCTGCAGCAGTATCCAACTGTATTTCATAAGCAGTCTCCGATTCATGTACAATCTGCGGAAAATCTCCTTTGCGAATTCTTTGATTGACCGATTCAATAGTGTGGAGGTTATGGGAAACAGCCCAATCTAGCGAGCGCCAGACCTTTGCCCACGGAATAAATTCAGAAGGCTTTGAAAAGTGCATCGAATCGGACTGCCTTCTGCGCGCTGCTTCCTCCCTGTAAAGGATATATTCTTTAGCTACTTTTGCATGACCGTTTTCTATAAGCACCTTCTCAACAACGTCCTGTATTTCTTCTATGTGAGGCTTATAGCCCTCTTCAAATTTTTCTTCCAGAACTGCAATAACTTGCTTGCTCAGCTCTTCGGCTTTTTCTTTATCCCGCCCGCCAACCGCAACAGCGGCTCTGTATATTGCGTTTGTTATTCTGTCTGGATTAAACGGTACAACCGCTCCTGTCCTCTTAATTACAAATTTTAATTTGTACATCACTATGCCTACCGGTAATAGATTAAAACAATCAAGATTTCAATTTCCAAATTAATCTATGTAAATGTTTTTTCAAATTATAAATCACTTATATTTTCTACGCATTCATCTTTCGCTAATGAATGTTTAATTGTGAAATGATCAAAGTATGTTAAACCCCAGTCCCAAAGAAAGGACATTTATTTTCGAAATGTTATAATCCAAATTAACGTTAAAAATTCCAAGGCTTACCGACACGCCTGTAATAAGTCTAAAAGTATTTTCGCCTTTTAAACTAAAATTTATATTCGTCGTAAATGAATTGCTGTTTGAATTCTGCGGTATGTATTTATAGTTTACATCAAGGTTCTCGGATTCATATTGAACAGCGCCATAAACATTTACAATTCCTAAAGCTTTATTTACCAATGCATCAACGGCAAGTGCATTAAGGTTAATAAACCTGTAGCCGGTCGTATCGGTTATGCCCATATTTTGATATGAAAACAGCAAATCTATATTAACAGGCAGACCGGGCAAGTATTGATTTAAATTATGCTCAATACCAAACCCGATGAAACTTGTATTCCCATAGCTTCCAAGTTTAATAGAAGGAAGCCATCGTAAAAAAATGTCTGTCCCCATATAGGTACCGATATTTAATTGTGGGACGACTAGCGGTACAAAATCCGTCGGGACTAATCCTCCAATAGTTTTTTCTTGCCTTGTTTCGTGAATAGGATATGCAATTAAAGCAGCATAAATAGTATCATTTATTTCCACAGTAGCATTTGCCGGGTCTGCGCTCCCGAATATTGTCGGTGCGTCTTTTACAGTCGCTTTTCCAGATACCGGATATTCCTGTCCGTAAAGGTTGTACATAACGGTATCATAATAAACGGCACTGAACGTCTTTTCATTTGCAGGTACAAATGCACCGATTGTTTTAAGACCGAAAGATAGATGGAAACCTGTTTGTCTGTCGGCCAACGAGCTGGTTGCACTGTAAAATCCCGAATTTAAATCCGCACCGAAAGAATTTATAAAAGGCTGCAGATAAGACTGTGCGTATTCACCTGCTACTCTGCTTAAGTTATAGCTTAAGTTTTGGGGGTATAAATCGTTTATGAAAATTATAAACACTGCTATTGTTGTTATAGCTAACCGCTTCTTTATCATCATATTATCTTAACCCCAAAAAATGTTATCATCAATTCTATTTAACCATGCGTGTAATTTAATATAACATACAGGTAATATTTGTAAAGATAAAATTTTTAATTTTAATATAAAGCCCGCTTCTTTATTTTTCTTTACCGATAATGAATTATGATAGCAAAATCACATATAATACGATAATAATTTTGCTTTAAACAGGTTGAGTAAATCATGCATTATTCCGTTCAGTTAAAATTAAAGCAAAGTATCGGGAAGACTGTATTTAAAATTAAAAACCCCAATTTGTTTTGGGGTTTTCTTTAGCTCCGCGAGCAGGGCTCGAACCTGCATCCCGATAGCTATCGGGATAACAGCCGAATGCCCTAAAACTGTATCTCTCCTCTTACCAATTTCTCTACCATCTCTTTACTCTTCCAACTCTTAACCTTTAATTCTGCCTGATGTGCTTGTTCCCTATTCTCATATTCTTTTGTGAACTCTACTGCCCACGGACGATACCGCGACGTGAATCCTCTTTCTATCGAGTTATGATAAGTCAGTCTTCTTTCAGGATTTTGTGATATTCCGGTATAATATTTATCTGCTGTTTTTGATTTTAATATGTATAAATAATATTTCATTTTAAAATAAGAAACCCCAATTTGTTTTGGGGTTTTCTTTAGCTCCGCGAGCAGGGCTCGAACCTGCAACCCTTCGGTTAACAGCCGAATGCTCCACCATTGAGCTATCGCGGAATAATTTTCTTTTTTTTTATTTCCGTTTACTCTTCGGTTAACATCCCGATCAATCGGGATCCACCATTGAGCTATCGCGGAATAATATTTTTATCCTCTTTTAAAGATTTTTATTATATAATCTCTCTAAAACGGAGATCAAAAATAAAGACAAATGCCAAATTTGTCAAGCTTTATTAAGTCATAAAACATTTAATTTTTTAGTAATTAAAAATCATCCTGCGCATTAAGCCAAAAGTATATATGCATAATTATTACCTATAAACAATGTGTACCAGAATACATCGATTTATTTTTATTAAACTGGACAAAAATAAATCATGTCAAAACCAGTACAAGGAAACGAAAGGAAAACAGAAATAATTGTTTATGGAACCTCATTATCTTCGCTACAAATATTAAGGTAAATCAAATGAAAAAGAAAATAATCTTTACCGGCGTTATAGCAATTTTGTTAATCGCTGCCGCAGTTATATTTATAAAAAGCAAAGATGCGCCTAAAGTCAACTTCAGGACAACAGAAATCAAATCCGGAAACATAAATTTAACTGTAACGGCAACCGGCCAACTTAGCGCCGTTACTACTGTCGATGTAGGTACTCAAGTTTCCGGCACGATAGTAAAGCTTAATGCCGATTTCAATTCTAAAGTTCATAGAGGTGAGATTATAGCCGTACTCGACACTACAACACTTTACGCTGCAGTTGAAGATGCTGAGGCAAATCTAAATCATATTAAGGCACAAATTATTGCAGCCAAGAGCAATTATAAAACAGAAAAATCCTTATACGAAAAGAAACTTGACTCGCAGATAAATTATGATTTAGCGCTTTCAAATTACAAATCCCTAATCGCTCAGGAACAACAGGCAAAAGCAGACCTGCAGAAAGCGCAAATAAATCTTAAATATGCTACCATAAAAGCTCCGATAAACGGAATAGTAATTTCCAGGAACGTGGATGTGGGTCAGACCGTTGCCGCCAGCCTTTCTGCACCAACGCTTTTTACAATTGCGAACGATCTTAAGAATATGCAGGTACAGGCTGAAGTAGATGAATCCGACATAGGAAAAGTGAAAGTTGGTCAGGAAGTTAGCTTTACCGTCGACGCATATCCGGATCAAACCTTTCATGGAATAGTTTCCCAGGTAAGATTAGCTCCACAGGAAATTCAAAATGTTGTTAACTACACTGTAATTATAAATGTAAATAACGATAAATTATTACTGATGCCGGGAATGACTGCAACGGTGTCAATCTACGTTGCTCATAAGGACGACGTTTTGGAGATACCGGATATAGCATTCTATTTTCAGCCTTCTGAAAATATTATTGAGCATTCTTATACTTCTAATAATGAAAACAACAATAGTGCAAATCCCGATAAGCAGCAGATGACAAGAGGAAAAAGATTCGGCGCAGGCAATAACAAACATTTCCGCGGCAAAAATGATTCTTTGGTTCAAGAGAATAAACAGACCATTTGGCTGCTGGATAAAAATCAGAAAGTTTATCCGGTAAAAGTAAAAACCGGATTAGACGACGGGACATATACTCAAATTGAAAACCAGAATTTAAAAGCAGGCGAGGAAGTTGTTCTAGGCACTTTAAGTGCCAGCGTTCCACAGTCGAAAAATGTGAATCCTTTTGCACCGCAAAACAGATTTCGCGGTAGAAACAAAGGCAGGTAAAATTATGGAATCCGAAAATTCAAATGATTCGATTATAAAAGTAGAAAACCTGGTAAAGGTTTATAAAGTAGGAGAAATAGAAATACCTGCAATTAGAGGTGTTTCTTTAGAAGTTACCAGGGGAGAATTTGTTGCGATAATGGGTGCTTCCGGCTCGGGTAAATCTACGTTCATGAACATCCTTGGCTGCCTGGATGTTCCTACATTGGGCAGTTACGCTTTAGAAGGAACCCAAATAAGTAAGCTAACAAGGGATCAACTGGCAAAAATCAGAAATAATAAAATCGGATTTGTCTTCCAGGGATTTAACCTTTTATCTAGAACAACGGCCATTGAGAATGTTGAGCTCCCGTTATATTATAAGCGCATTGGTACAAAGCTGAGAAGAGAGCTGGCAATGCAGGCTCTAGAATCGGTTGGATTGAAGGACCGGGCTCACCATACTCCCAACCAGTTATCGGGTGGACAGCAGCAGAGAGTTGCTATTGCACGCGCCCTAGCAACACAGCCGTCTCTTATTTTAGCCGATGAACCGACCGGAAATCTGGACAGCCGCACCAGTGTCGAAATTATGGAAATATTTCAGAAGCTAAACGACAACAATATTACAATTGTATTGGTAACTCATGAAAAGGATATTGCCGAGTTTGCTAAAAGAAACGTGTTCTTTAAAGACGGCAGGATTAACTTGGATATGCAGGTTAATCCTAGGAAAAATGCAAACCTTGTCTTAGAATCGATGCCGGTTAACATTGAAGAGGAAGTAGTATGAATATACTAAATGTAATTAAGGTAGCAATACTTTCCCTGGGAAGAAATAAAATGCGTTCCTTCCTTACTATGCTTGGAATTATAATTGGCGTTGCGGCTGTAATAGCAATGCTTGCAGTGGGACAAGGTGCAAAATCTGCAATACAAACGCAGATACAAAGCCTTGGTACCAATATGATCATAGTTTTCCCGTCGGCTGTTTCGCAGGGCGGTGTAAGTACGGGTGCCGGCACCAGCATTAAGCTAACGCCTGAAGATGCTGCTGCCATAGCTAACGAATGCCCATCGGTTGAATATGTTTCTCCGGTCATTCATACTTCCGCACAGACAATTTATAAGAACATGAACTGGAGAACCGAGATTCAAGCGGGCAATACAAATTATTTTCAAATTAGAAATTGGACTCTTCAATCAGGCAATTTTTTCAATGAGAATGATATTAAGAGCGATGCCAACGTATGCCTGCTTGGGCAGACAGTAGTACAGAATTTATTCGGCACAAGCGTTAATCCTGTAGGCCAGTTAATAAGAATAAATAACCTGCCATTTAAAGTTATCGGGGTTTTAAATGCAAAAGGTCAAACGGCAATGGGTAATGACCAGGATGATATTATAATAGCCCCTTTTACTACAGTGCAGACAAAAATGCTGGGATGGACGTGGGTTAATGTAATCCTGGCTTCGGCTCAATCTTCGGCGGCTATTAACGACGCAGAGCAGCAGATAACTGAGGTCCTACGCTCGCGGCATCATTTGCAAACATGGGAGCCGAACGATTTTACTGTTAGGACTCAAACCGATATAGCAACCGCCGCCGAATCGACATCGAGGGTATTAACAATTCTCTTGGCAAGCATTGCGTCCGTCTCACTTATAGTAGGAGGCATTGGTATAATGAATATTATGCTTGTTTCGGTAACAGAGAGGACGAGGGAAATCGGCATCAGGATGTCTATAGGAGCCAGAGGGAAAGATATACTATACCAGTTTTTAATAGAGGCCATTATGCTGAGTCTTTTGGGTGGCTTAATAGGAGTGCTGCTGGGGATAACAGCCTCGGATTTAATCTCTTCTATAGCAAAATGGACAACACTGATTTCACCGGAATCAATAATTCTATCTTTCGGTTTTTCAGGCGCAGTGGGAGTGTTCTTCGGTTTTTACCCGGCAAGAAAAGCCGCAATGCTTAACCCGATTGATGCATTAAGGTACGAATAAAAATTAAAGCCGTTAGTTTCCTAACGGCTTTTTATGCTGTATTAGGAGAGGGGTATGAACAAATTCAAAGTTTCAGCAGTGAAGACCGCGCTTTTAAATTTTTAGTAAGCGAAGCCGACCGATATATAATGGACGTTTCCGAAAAGTCCGAAGGGCTCGATTGCATAATCGACTCTAAGCGGAATACCGGAAACATCGGCTTTAACGCCAACGCCTGCCGTCCAGCTTCTTTCATCGTAATTAAACATATACCCTGCACTCGCGGTAAAGTAATCCAGAAAATGATACTCGACCCCGAACTTTGCCTTTTCTCCAAAGTCCCTCGGATGCCTGGACTCGAAGCTTACAATAATTGATTTGGCGGTTTCATCATCTAATAAAAATTGAAGCGGCTTTACCGTAGCGCTAAAGCTGACTTCAAACGTCAGCTAGAAATCCGAAT
>JAKAJV010000076.1 GCA_021813585.1 Bacteroidota bacterium
AAAGTGGGAATCCATTTTTTATCATATTTTCGCATCTTGGATACCCGCTTTCGCGGGTATGACACTCAAGCTTTATAATTTTGCGTAACATGAGTTATTTTTTAAATTTCCTTGTTATGCTGTTCAGGCCTTCCGTAACTCTATCAATCTGGCTGTCGCTAATGCCAGGCCAAATCGGCAGCGTAATTATCCTGGGATAAATATACTCGGAAACCGGGTAATTTTTAATATCGAGATTATAAGTTTCCCTGTAATAAGGATGACGGTATAGGGGAATAAAATGCACGCTCGTTCCAATACCCATGTTCTTTAATTCGTCAATCACCTGCGACCGGGTAATTTTCAATCCTTCAATATCCAGAAGGATTGGATACAGATGATAAGAAGGTTCAACATCGTCCTTATACTTATACAATTTTAAAAGCCCGTTGTCTGCCAAAAGCGAGTTGTACTTATTAAAAATATTTTTCCGTGCACTCTGCATAATTTCCAGCTTCTTAAGCTGCGCCAAACCAAGCGAGGCCTGTATATCCGTAAAGTTATATTTGAACCCGGGAGCTACAACCTCATAATACCAGGAGCCTTCAGAGGTGTAACGTTTCCACGCATCGCTGTTAATTCCGTGCAGCCGCATAATCGAGCACCGGCTTGCAATTTCCTCATCGTCGGTACTTATCATTCCGCCTTCGCCTGTTGCCAGAGTTTTTGTAACATAAAAGCTGAAGCAGGTTGCATCTCCAATCGTACCGATCATTCTTCCTTTATATTTTGCCGGCAGAGAATGGGCAGCGTCTTCAATTATTTTAAAATTATTCAGCCGCGCCAGCTTTAATATCTCATCCATATCGCAGGGATTGCCGCCGTAATGGACAGGGATAACTGCCCTTGTTTTATTTGTAATATGCTTTTCAATTTCTTCCGGATCGATATTAAATGAGTCCTCCTGTACATCAACAATAACCGGCTTAGCCTTAAAGTAACAAACTATTTCGGCGGTGGCGGTAAACGTAATAGAAGGAACGATCACCTCGTCTCCGGTCTGAAGTCCTATTGCTTCCAGTGCCAGATGGGCAGCCGCCGTCCAGGATGAAACAGCAAGAGAGAATTTGGAGCCGATAAAGGAATTAAATTCATTTTCGAATTTCAAAGTCTTCGGCCCGGTTGTCCACCAGCCGGATTTAATTGTATCAACGACTTCGTTAATTTCATCGTCGGTTACAAGCGGCTTATGAAAGGGTATATAATCGTTTTTCATTTTTAAGTTTTAAATTCCATTCCATAGATGACTTAAATAGCTTTTTTAACCCAGCATAAAACGTGAGTTCTCAGCAGCGGGAATAAGTTTAACAAATTATAGAAATTAGGATTAAGCCTGGATACCGGTCTAGCAATGGGAGGAGCCAGAGTAATCTTCCATATTTTAATTTCCTTTGAAGGGAAATAACTCTTCAATTGCCTTACCGGGACTCCTTTTACATCTTCATTCTGCGGATTATCGTAGATGAAATCGTACCAGAGAATGCCGCCCCCCGGTTTTGCAAGTCTCCACATTTTGTCTGCTAACTTTATTCTCAATTCAATTCCCAATATCGAGCTAAAAACCATCGATTGAAAAACAACATCAAAATTATTTTCAGGCAAATTTAATGCCGCTGCATCGCACTCTATAATTTTTATCCCGGATGGAAGCCTGCTTCCGGAAGTCTCTACCCTTTCATGTATAATATCATTGCCGGTCAGGTTTTTCGGATCGAATCCGAGCCGTATAAAATCCAGCAAATTATCACCGTATCCGCTGCCTATTTCCAGCAGCTTCAATTTATCAACTCCGGAAGATAAACCCGAATACTTAAGCCATCTTACCAAGGCTCTCTCTTTTTCCTGACGGCTTTTATAAACATCGGGATTCAACATGCCGTACCTGGAAAAGTTTTTCCCGTCTCTTCTTTTATACTGCTCCTTTATCCGTTTTATTTCATCAAGATCGAAATCGGGATTTTGATGCTCTTCATTCATATCTTATCTTTTTTAAGTAAAGAGAAAGAACCGGATTTATTCAATCTAAAAAGACCTGCCAAAAATCCAGCACCGTAAGCTGTGTGGATTATAGGATATACAATAACCGAAAATAACCTAGCTAAAAAATTTCCCTTAGTAAAAAGCGAGATTATTATATCTATAAATAAGTAAAAAATCAAAGGCAGAAGCCATAAAAAATTTAAATACACAAGTGGAAGAGATAATAAGTACAAAACGAAAAGAGACGGGATAAGATGCCTCAGCTTAGCTTCCGACTTTATTTTTTTCAGCACCAGGGGCTTATAAATGCCGTACTGGAAATATTGTTTGAACAAGCTTCCGGCAGAACTGCGCGGGTAATACCACAGCTTTATTTCCGGGTTAAGGAAAATTTTCTTGCCCAGGCTTTTTGCCCTGTAATTAAATTCATCGTCCTGGTTTCTAATAAGTCTTTCGTCGAAAAATCCGGTTTGGCTAAAGAGCTCTTTTTTCCATGCGCCGTAAGGAACACTGTCAACATAACCCTTAAAATCCGGGTTATGTGCTTTACTATCTCCGATGCCAAACGGATTAGAGATAGCTTTAGCCACTGCTTCCTGGAAATTTGTCTTGCTCTTTGTTAAATAGGGACCGCCAACAATATCCGCGCCGGTCTCCTTGAATGTCTGCAAAATCTTTTCGAAATAATCCGGTGAATAATCCGAATGAGCATCAAGCCTGATGATTACATCTCCGCTACAATGCTTAATGCCTAAGTTCAACGCGAACGGCACATATCTTTGGGGATTTTCCAACAGCCTAATATTTTGATACTTCTTCGACCACTCTTTAACTATCGCTGCAGTCCGGTCTTTGGATGAGCCGTCAATAATAATTAATTCCTTATCCTCGGGTTTAGCATTAACAAAAAACTCTAGCAGGTTCCCTATGTGCTCTTCTTCGTTATACGCGGGGCAGACAACGCTAATCAGCATAATGTCCTTCGATAGAGTTAGTAAACATTATTCCAAAACCTCTTTATAAATTTTCATCATTTGATCAACGTTATCGGATAAATTATAGAACTCGGCTGCCCTCATTCTGCCGTTCTTCCCCATAGCTGCTCTAAGGCTTTTATCCAGCAGAAGCCGCTCAATTGCACCAGCAGCCTGCCGGGCATTTTTTTTATCAACGACAAAGCCGGTCTCGTTATCCGCAACAATTTCCGGCAGTCCGCCTGCATTCGAAACGACGACAGGCTTACCGCAGGCCGATGCCTCAAGTACGGCAACCCCGAAGCTTTCGCTGTCCTCCACAGATAACGAGACAAAAATATCGATCATGTTCTGATACCTTGGGACGTCATTATGGTTTATAAACCCGGTAAATTTTGTATCGTTAAGAATACCTAAACCGGCCGCTAGGTTTTTCAACTCATCTCTTTGAGTGCCCTGGCCGGAAATTAAAAGCTTTAGCGGAAGCTCCGGGTGCTTATCCTTTAAAATTTTAAAAGCTTGCAGAAGATATTCAATCCCGTACTTTTTTTCCAACGTCTTTATTGTGCCGATTACAATATCATCCTTCCCGAATATACTATCAACCTGCTGCGGGAAAAATTTTTCCAGATCTATTCCGAACGGCGTTACGAAAATCTTTTTCCCGGAATACTTACCTACTTCCGCACTCATTACTCTGCTGGTGGAAAGGACTCTATCGGCTTTGGAGAGAATATACTTAAAAACTTTTTTATGAACTAACGACCTGCCCGGGAAGTTATAAACATCGGAGCCCCAAACCGAAATTAAATAAGGATGGAAATTTGCCAATGCGCCGAGCAGCCCGTAGCTGGTGGCGTAATGCGCGTGAAGGATATCCGGTTTAAAGTCCTTTATAATTTTTTTTAGCCGGGGAAATTCCTTTAGATAAACCAGCTTTGAAAGGCTGCCGTCCTGCTTCTGGAACAGTTCAGGCTTAAATCCGGACCCGATAATTCTGAGATTATCAAGCTCCAGATAGTCCGGTTTGCTGTATTCCTTTAATCCGAAAACAGTAATATCCAGGCCTTTACCGGACAATGAATTCACCCACTTTATTGTATGAGAGGCAGAAGGATCTGCTAAAAATAATACTTTCATAGCTGCGAATTTAAGATATTCTTTTTGTCTATAAAAATTAAAATTCTTTTAAGAGCAAAAAGAATTTGAATAAGCCGGAATTATTATAATGATTTGTATTTTTGTCTTCCTATGTTAAATTTATTTCCGGGTTTTAAATTAAAATCAAATACAAGAAATTTTAATCTTATGTATGAGCAGCTGAAGGATAATAACATATCTTGTCCGGTTTGCAACTCGAAAGCTTTTAAGAAGACCGGGAAGCCGGAAATTGAGGATAAGTCTTTAGGCTTCATAAGGCATAATTATTTTGTAGCCGAATGTTCCGCGTGCAATTACTATTTTGTTTATCCACCGATTGATTTTTCGATTCAGGAATGGAATAAGCTTTACGGCGATTCCTACTTCCCGCAAATGACCGCCTGGCATAAGAAACAGCGAGTAGTTGACGCTAAAAAAAGGCTGGACTGGATAAAATCGAACTGCAACTTCGAGATAAAAAATTTCTTAGACGTCGGCTGCGGCGAAGGACTTGCCCTTGTTGAAGCGGACAGCAGAGGCTGGAGCGCAGAAGGAATTGATATTACCGACAACAGAATTGAACCCGCAAAAAAAGACGGAATAAAATTTATTAACGCAGATCTTATCAGTTCACGGTTCCCCGGCGAATATTTCGACTGCGCTTATATGGATTCAGTGCTTGAGCACCTTACCGATCCCGTAGCATATCTTATTGAGCTGAACAGGATTCTAAAAAGAAACGGCGTTGTTTATATAGGCGTTCCCAACGAGGATTCTTTATTCAATATAGTAAAAAGGATTTTATACAACCTAACAGGCAAAAAAAATATATCTTCAAAGATTAAGCCTTTCATGCTTCCTTACCACGTAGGCGGCTTTAACAAAAAATCAATTATTAAAATCGCGCAGGTAACAAACTTCGAAGTTGCAGCGACACATAACTTTGCCTCCAGGTTCGAATTTAGAAAATATAAACCGTCTGCAAAAGGATTCTGGCTGCACCTGTTTCTTCTGCCGGTAGACCTGCTTGCAATAATCCTTAGGCGGGAAGCTTACTACGAAGCGCTGTTAAAAAAACAATAAGCCGTCACGCCAGTCCCTTAGTGCTGCCTGTGCTTAGCCTTGAGTATATGAAAATTAAAATTATGTAGGCCAGCCAGAAAGGGAGATCCCTGGTTATGAATCCGTAAGTTAAATACCCCGTAATTTCAAAGAAGGATCTGATTAGTACGCCTATCCCTATGCTAGTTACAGCAACGCTAATGATAAAAACATTTTTTGAAACAGGCCTGGACAGCTTAAGTGTTCTAACAGCGAGATAGAAAAATAAAATCCAGAAATAGACCGCTGATATAAATCCCAGTATGCCGTTTTCGGCTGTAAAGAAGATGAAGAAGTTATGCGGATGCGGCTTTCCGACAATCCATGCGCCGGAGCTGTAATATCTGGTTACAGCGGAAGGCATGTAAGTAAAGAAATATTTTTGGAACATATCTGGGCCCACGCCGAAGATAGGATATGCTTTTATAATGTCGATGCCTGTACTCCAGAAGTAATCGCGGTTGCTTATCCTGTTTAGTCTTAAGAACAACGATATAAAATCCTGGACAGGCGGAATGAACAACAAAATTAGAAAAACAGCCAATGCCGAAAAAAATATTTTGAAGAACAACGGCCGGTTTAAGGTAAAGATTATGAATATGCCGCTTAAGGTTATTGACAGCATGCTTGCCCGCGAGTCTGCGAGCAAAAGAATAATTAAATTTATTAAAAGGAAGATGATGAGCAGGGCTTTCATCTTAAATGGCTTAAATGAATCGAAGAAGAAGAGTGAAATTAAAAACGGCACGGAGACTACGAGCAATAGTCCGGCATAATTCGGGTTCTCATAAAAGCCTGCAAACCTTGCAAGATTTCCCTGCAGCATTAAGAACGAGAATCCCGAGCCGGCCAAAGAAACTAATATGCTTCCGCCTAAAACAGCCACCGATATGAATAGTGCCGCTATGTAAATGTAAATTGTTTTTTTATTTTCGATGAATGAATAGAAGATATAGCAGATGCCGAAGAAGACTGCCATGCGTAGAATTGAAACCGCACCGGAAAGATTATCTATTGAAAAGACAGAAGAAATAAACAAAGTGAAAAATAAAAAAGCCAGGAATCGGATTATTTCAGCCGGTACTTTGGGGTAATCTTTTGTTATGAATCCGTAATTTTGTAAAAAAAGTACTATCAGAGCTCCTAGCGCTATAATATTAATTACGCTCCGTATCTTTTCTGCTTCGTCGCCGGTTACCACAAGGTATGCAAGTATTATTGAAATTAAAATAAAATAACGCTTGTAACGGTACAATAAGAAAACAAGGATAAGCGCTGCAACAGCAATCCATGAATACGGTAAAATTAAAACGATAAAAGACACAAGCGCCAGTGCGCTTAACAATGCAGTCCTGTTATTTAGAAAGCCCGATTCCATATGAAAAATTTACTTTGATATTTTTTTTGTCAATCCTAACGAGGTAACAAAGCGTTCAACACTGCCAAGGACTTCATCAAAACTTAATTGGTTCATGCATTCAAAAGAAGGACAGCCGTTTCGTCCGGCGTTGGTAAAACAAAATTTTTCTCCCGGCTTAGGCGAGCATGTTATTTCCTTCCTAACATAACGGTGATTCTTTCCCAACGGAATATGCATCGACGGGTCCGTCGGTCCAAAGATGGTAAAAGTAGGCTTGCCCAGCAATGCTGCAATGTGTAAAGGTCCTGAATCGTTTGAAATAAACAATGATGATTTTTTTATTTCGCATATCAATTCTTCAACTGTTGTTGTTAGAGTATATTTCAGGTTATTCTTTATCAATTCACCGGAAACTTCCTGTGAAATTGTACCTGACGGAGCGATAATCCGGCAGTCGTATTCTTCATTCAATTCGGCAGCAAGTCTAATATATTTATCAAGGTTCCATTCCTTAGCGCGCCAGCCCGCAAACGGATGAATTAGGATAATACATAGGCTGCTTAACTCCGGCTCCGGCTCTTCATCTGGCTCCGCTTCCGGATAAGCTAAAAAATTTCTTACCACTTCAAGATACCCTTCGGTAAGATGAGAATATTTTTTTGCCGGAATAAATTTTGTGTACAGCGGATAAAAATAATCTTCGTTCGAACCGATTATTTTCTTTGCCCTCGTAAACAATAGCATAGCCGCCGAAGTTATTACTCCGGTCAGATCGATTACCACACCAGCATCTAAACCGGCAACTGTTTTTATCAAACTTTTCTTAGGCAGTCTGTCGTTAAAATAGAATGCATCGTGGCCTGCGGTTATTATGTCCAGGTCTTCGAAAACAATTTTGTAAATCGGCTTTGTCTCCTCAAAGCAAATTAAAACCATGTTCTCTTTGCAATGTTTCCTTAATGCCTTTATAGCCGGAATGGTAAATACGGCATCACCTAACTTGCGCATAACAATAACGGCAACCTTTTCGTTATCTGCCTTCTTCATCAAAAAAATTTTTCTTATTACAAAAACACAAACCGACAGTACAAAAGACACTGCCCCGCTGAAGAATTTATTTTTTCTCAAGGCTTCCGAGATAAAAACCTTCCGCCGTTTAAATGTTTTTGAATCCGACATCTTTTAAATTTTTAAACATTACAATTAATTGGATTAAAGAATTATTACCGGTTAGATATGAATTTAATAAATAAATTGAAATGAAAATAATTATTTGGAAAATCCTGTCTAATGAGCTGCCGCCGGTTATTGCAGGGGAGAATATTATAACAGTTATTATGTAGCTTACCAAGGCATTAACCGCGCAAAAGACAAACTCTTTAACGAAGACAGTTTTATCGTTAATCTTTATCTTTCTAATAACCAGCAGGATGCTGGCGATGAAGAAGAACATGTAGCTCAAAGTTGAACTCAGCGCAAGCCCTTCCTGGCGCAGGGGCAAAACAAGAATAAAGTTGAGTACTATCTTTAAAAGGCAGCCGGCAACAGTAATCACCAGCAGATGCTTTACCATATCGGTACTGTAGAGCAGCTTGTTAACAACCACATAGGAAGAATAAAATATCAGGCTGAGCGAGTAAATTTTTAATACTTCAAACGTCATCCTCGTATCGCTAATATTAAATGCACCTCTCTCGAAGAGAACTTTTATTATCAGGTCTCCGTAAAAAATAAATACTACGCTTATCGGGACGAATAGGAACAAATTCATGCTGAAGAAATTATTCATCCTGCTCTCCAGCTCTTGATGTGAATTTTCACTGAATGACCTGGACAGTTTAGGGAAAAGCGCAGTGGACAGAGCTACTGAAAAAATGGTAATAGGCAATACGAATAAATTCAAAGCATAATTTAATGCGGCAATTCCCCCTTTCTCAACTTCATTGTACAGGTAGCGGTCGGCAATAAGATATATCTGGCTGATAGACTCGATAAGCACCGTTAAAAGGAATGAGGAGTTGATAAAGACGATTACGCTCCTGTCTTTTAATATTTTAACCAAATTAAAGCTTACCGCGCCTTTTGAATAAGCCAGCAGATACAAAACCTGCAGCAGGCTGCCCAGCACGTAGCCGGCAGGAATAGTGTAGACTCCCCAGCCGGCGGATAAGAATAATACCAAAAGAATAATTGCTATATTTAAGAGAAGCTGTGAGTATGCCGGAAATTTGTATTCGTATTCCGATTGAAGATACGCAGACAAGACGGATACCGCTGCATTTAACGGAACGGTTAAAATAAAAATACGGAAAACAACTACGGCAGTGGCTACTGAAGATGACGGGCCGTTCTGAAGATACAGATCGACAATGCCGCGAGAGAACAAAAACAAAATTGCAAGCAGCATTACTCCGCCCAGAACGAAAAGCCAAAAGGTAGCGCTAACAAAATTTAACGCTTTCTCTTCCGATTCGATTTTTATTTTGTTGTAATTGGGGATGAAATAATTCTGCCCGAGGTAAAGGATAACCGTGTTAATAGTAATTGGAAGAACCGCACCCACAAGATAAAGGTCGTACTGAATATTTAATCCGAAAAAATTTGCGAATATGGCTTCCCTAACCAAGCCAAGCCCTCTTCCTATTAACCCGACGACGGTAATAAGCAGCGATGCGCCGGCAACCGTAGAGGTGAATTTTTTCGTCATTATAAAACTAGCTCTTACCTATTACACTCTTAAAGTATTCAATTGTAACTTTCAAACCTTCGCTTCTTCCCACCTTCGGTTCCCAGCCGAGTATTCGCTTGGCCTTCTCTATATTCGGCTGCCTAACTTTCGGGTCGTCCGCAGGAAGTTCTTTATAAATTATTTTGCTCTTTGTCCCGGTTATTTTTATAACTTCTTCGGCAAATTCTTTAATTGTAATTTCATCCGGGTTGCCGATGTTAACCGGATCAGTTTCATTAGACATAAGGAGCTTGAAAATTCCGTCCACTAAATCCGAAACATAGCAGAAGCTGCGGGTCTGGGAGCCGTCTCCGAACACGGTCAGGTCTTCGTCTCTTAATGCCTCGCCTACAAATGCCGGCAATGCTCTTCCGTCATCAAGGCGCATCCGGGGGCCGTAGGTATTAAAAATCCTTACTATCCGGGTATCTACTCCGTGATAGCGGTGGTAAGCCATCGTTATCGCCTCAGCAAAGCGCTTGGCTTCATCGTAAACGCCGCGCGGGCCAATAGGATTTACGTTGCCCCAATAGTCTTCCGTCTGAGGATGAACAACCGGATCGCCGTAAACCTCGGAGGTAGAAGCAAGCAGCACCCTCGCCTTTTTTTCTTTTGCCAGGCCGAGCACCTTGTGGGTTCCCAGCGAACCAACCTTCAAAGTTTGAATCGGAAGCTTTAAATAATCGATTGGGCTGGCAGGCGAGGCAAAATGGAGTATGTAATCTATCCTGCCGGGCAGGAATATATAATTCGTAATATCATGTTTAACGAATGAAAAATCTTCGTTGCCGGCAAGGTGGGCAATATTGTTTATATTTCCGGTAATTAAATTGTCTACACAAATTACCTTAAATCCTTCCGCTAATAATCTATCGCAAAGATGAGAGCCTAAAAAGCCTGCCCCGCCTGTAACAACCGCTGTAGGTTTATACAAAATTACTTTTCCTTTCCTTCTTTTTTATAGCTGTATGTCTTCCTTTCGCCTGCAACAAAGATGAAAGACATTAATAGAAAAACAAAAATTCCTCCAACCGCCGTTGAAAAGATTGTTCTGGGCCCGGCGGCTTTAAGCGGAGGTATTGCCTTATCTAAAATCTGCACCGTAGGCAAATCCTTGTTCTCCTGTATTTTTTCTTTGTAATACTGCTGCTGCAAAAGCAAGTACACTTCATTCTGAATTTTTACCTGCCGCAGCAATTCGGCCAGCTGCTTGCCGAGCTCCGGTACGTCTTTAAATGCAAGAAGATAATCCTGGTTCCCCATCTCCATCTTATTATACTGGTCTTTCAACTGCTGCAGCTTGTCTTTAAGAGCGATCAAAGTCTTATTGTCCTCGCGCAGGTTCGTCTGCATTAAGTTCAATTCCATTTCGGTCTTTACAATCTCTGACTTTAATTTAGCAGCGGCATCTATGGCTGCGGAGAGCTGCTCGGGCAAAGCAACAGCCTTATTCTTTTCCTGGAATATCATTAATTTATTTTCGGCTGAATCAAGATCGGCCTTGGTTTGAACAAGCTGAGTCTCGATGTATTTTCTTGCCCGGCCCGCCTTGGAGGACAATTTTTCGTTATTTATTTTATCTAGAGCTTCCACAAAGCAATTTGAAAGATCGGCGGAAAGATTCTTTATCGAATCCCTCATACCGGTGAACACAGGGAACCAGGGAGTATTCACATCAACGCTAAGCTCTATTATACCTTCCTTCGTAATATCAATCTCCAGGTTCTTATCCAGTTTTTTAGCGGCTTCGTAAATATTATCCGAATTGTAGTAGCTTACCAGGTTGTACTTTTTAACTACATAAACAGCGGCGGTGCGGCTTTTCAATATTTCCATGTAAAGCTGCGAGTTTGCGTTCGGCAGCCCGCCCATTAATATGGAAGAAAAGTCCTGCCCGCTCAGCAAGCTCCCTAGTCCGCCAAGCTGCGTATTGTTTTCCGGCGGCAAAACAGATACTGTAGCTTTGTAAGTAACCGGGTACACAAAGAGCAAGACGAAAAATAAAATTATCGTGGATAAGATGGTAACCTTTAAAATTTTTCCCCGGTTAAAAATTATTATATTTAAGATATCGTGGTACGTCACTGTTATTTCCTCGATGCTACTATTATTGCAACCGTTGCGGCTATAATCGAAGCGACCTGCCCGGCCACCTGCAAAGCTGTTGTGAATACATCCCAGAATCTTGGAGGCGCAGGCTTTTCGGGAACCCAAATCGTATCGCCCGGCTTCAAGGAATCAACTTTATCCGCGTCTATCCATTCACCCGAGTTTACTCTTATTACCCGCACATCGCCGGTTTCCGCTCTCCATCCGAATCCGCCTGCCAATTTTAAATAGTCGTCCACCGTCAAGCCTTCTTGATAAATTATGTTCCCCGGGTTTACTACCTGTCCCAGCATAACAATATAGTTCTTTGCTTCAGGAATATTTATAACGTCACCCTTCTTCAAAATAACATCTTCGGATGTATCGTGCTTTAGGAACAGTCTAGCAAAATCTACAACAACTTTTCCTTTCCTCTGGATTGATTTGGCCTTGAAGTAAGCATACTCGTCGTCGCTCATATCTTTGCGCTGCATCTGCTTCAGCATCTCATATTCAGGGTCGTATTCTTCGGTACCAAGAGAACGCCAAAGGCTTGCATCTTCCAGCGAAGCGTCTTTTAAGAATCCGCCGCATTCTCTAATAATATCGGTAAGCGTAGTTTTGTCCTCAACTATCTTGTAAGTACCGGGGTATTTTACCCAGCCTTTAACTTCCACGTAATGATCGATATAATAAAGCGGGATTTTTCTGACTATGACCATATCCTGGTTATCAAGAATCATTCTGCCGTCAACAAGTTCATTGTAAGAAAAATAAAAACTGCGCTGGGTTTTACCGTCAGGCAGGAAGCGAACGATTTCAATCGAATCCGTCTTGGCTTTGCTTAAGAAGCCGCCCGCAAGCTTAATTAAATCCGTAACCGTTTCGCTGTCAACATATTCATAAACGCCGGGATATTTTACCTCGCCTCTAATCGATACCACTTTATCAACCTTATCCACAAGAACGATATCGTTATCTTGCAATAAAGGATTCTCTGCCTTATCTCCGAATCTGAGGAATTTAAGGAAGTCGTAATATTTTGTTTTTCCGTCTGCCCCGGTAACTTTAATGTTTCTGTAATTTGAAGTCGGGCTTAATCCGTAAGAGTTCCCTATCAAGTCCATAAGCCTGGAGTTGCCCGGTATAATATAAGAAGACGGTTTTTTTACATCGCCGATAAGCGAGACTTTTATTTTTCTAAAATCGATTAGCGAGACAAAGACGTCGACATTCTTATAATATTTATCGATAGCATCTTTAATTGTTACTTCGGCCCGGGTAAGGCTCGAATTTTTCAGGTCTACTCCGCCGACTTTAGGGATAAATAAATAGCTGTCCTGGTTAACTACAAGGCTTAGAGAGATATCCTGCATACCGCTAATGGAGATAAATAATTTATCCCCCGGACCTACAATATATTCTTTAGGATCGACGCTGCCTTCCGAAACTCCGGTATAAAACATACCTGCAGCAGCCGAATCGCGCTTACCGGTAAATGCTCTTTCCTGGTAATCGGGGAACAGTTGTGCACTGGCCTGGAACCATGAGGCCGATGCAAACAATAATATGCACAAGAATAATTTTATTTTCACGGAATAAAAATTAGAAAATAATTCTTTCACGTCAAATCTTTAATGTTATTTTCCTTAAGGAGAATATGCTTACAATAATTCCGATGACAGGCCCTATGGCAAGCAGTATTAAAATATAAAGTCCGCTTCTAAAGTTCAAGAACCTTTGCAGATCAATCAAGCTGCCGAAGTAATAAATAATAAACGAAAAGACGGCAAGTGAAATTATGCCGGCAAAGAGTCCTATAAAAATGCTGTTCAGTATTATCGGCATTTTAATGGCAGATAATTTTGCCCCAACCAGCTTCATTGTTTCAAGCTCTTCGTATTTGGATTTGGTAATTAACTTTATCGTGCTGTAAACAATATATAAAGAAATCAAAAGAAGCAAGGCGGTAATAGCGAAAATATATTTCTTAATCCGGTTAAGCAGGCTTAACAGCTTGTAAACAAATTCCTGCTGAAAGACTACGTCATCAACACCGGGTATTTGAGAAAGCTTTTTTACAACCTTGTCCAGCGAATCTTTCTCGACATAATTTTCTTTAAGAGTTAAAAGGAAGGATGCTGGCAGCGGATTATAGTCCAGCACCTTTTGGAAATCTTCGCCCGTCTCTTTAATAAAGTTCTTCGCCGCCTGGTCTTTATCGATAAATTTAACCGTGTTTATATAATAATTTTTTTTCAACGAGCTTTGCATCTGTTTTATTTCGGGCCCGGAAAGAGAATCTTTTAAAAAAACATTTATACTCACATTGCGTTTCAGCGATCTCTGGAAATGGTCTGACAGTTGAATAGAAATAACCGAAGCCGCAATAAGGCTTACGGAGATGCTTGTAGAAATTAAAGAAAGGAAAAAAGAAGACTTTGCTCTCCCGATAAGTTTAAATGACTCTTTCAGCCAGAATATAATCATAAAAAAAGAAAACGATTTTTTATATCTTCAAATTACATGAATTAAAAATTAGATTCATCAATCCAGTTGGTTATCATCCATTTTTGAGTATCGGGGTCCTTCCTTAAAGACATGTTCACCCTCCCGTCCAGCCGTACCACATCGGTCGGATTAAAAGTTATTGTAAGATTAAAACCTCTAACTATGTTTGCGGTTGAAGAATCGCTGGAAGCCAGGATAACATTGTTCCAAATAAGTGCAAGGCGCTGCGAATTCTGAAATAAGCCGTACGTGGTTTTCATTTCGTCGTCTCTGCCCCAGGAAACATCGAACCCCTGGTCGTAGTCGTGGTATGTAAAAACGAAATCTCCGCTTATCAGCCGACCGTAAATAATGGTATCCTTAAATGTATAAGCGTACTGAAAATTCTGGAAGACGCCGTCTATGGTCTTCTGGTCTGAAATTGTAGATGAGGCACTGCCTGCACTTGTATCCAGCGCAGGCGCAAAGGGATTTTTGCAGCCGGTAAAAAGCATCAGCACTATAAAATATTTTATTAATTGCCTCTTAATAATTCTCCCAAGGGTTTGCAGTAATATAGCTATTAAAAATTAAATTAATGAATTAAAAATATCTTTATCTAAATATTAATACGTTCTGCCTTTTAATTCGCTCCAGCTGGGCAGATCGCTGTTCTTCGAGTCCTGCCAATAATAAATACTCCAAATTGCTCTGGAATCTCTAATCATATTAAATCTCAAATCGCCCTGGTAGTTTTGCGGTAAATTAGGATCATTTGTCGGAACATTTAAGGAGTAGGTAGCTGTATAAATAAGGCTGTCTCCCTGCGGGCTGTAATTTTCATTAGTCAAAGTAAGAGTGATTGGAATGTCCTGCCCGACCTTTGCAGCCATGTTTGTAAAATACTGTTCTTCATTTTTCTTACCCCAATCCTCTGAAAGAGACGGGAACTGAGAAAGAGCGCCGCTTGAGGGTGAAAATACAAAAACTCTTTGCGTAAAAGAAAAATCGGACAGGCAGGAAAGATAATTTTCTACGCTTTTATCCTTTAATGAATTTACGAGATTCGCAATCAAGATGTCCGGAGTTACCGCCTGCTGGTAGTTAGAACGCGGCTGGTTCGGCGGCTCGGCGCTGCGCGTGCTGAATATATCGCATCCGCTAATTGAAATGCAGAGTAATATAAAAACAAACAATCTCATTTGCGGGCAATAATAATAATTCTGGGAGAAGATTCTAGGTCAAAAGGCTTCCCACATGAGTCGCCGAAACAATTTACAATCGTAAATCCAGCATTTTGAATAGCGTTAAATAATTCATCCTTAGTATACATTCTTACGGATTCCCTGAAATATCTTTCACCATCATTTTTTCTTATAATAATTTGTTTGTTTACCCTGTTACCTTCGATATATCTTCTTTGAATTATTTTTTCATCCTCAAAATCTTCACACGATTCTTTTACGAGGTTCCTTGTAATAAAACCTGAATTAAAATAATCGATTACAAAATATCCCTTTTTAACTAGATGGTCAAATGCAGTTACCAGTATGTTCAGGTTCTCGCATTCGTCCTCAAAATATCCGAAGCTTGTAAATAAATTAACAACCAGAGAGAATTTTGAGCGGATGGAAAATGTTCTTAGATCGGATTGGATGAAGTTAATTTTTACTCCTGCTTTTTCCGCTGCATGCTTTGCAGTATTTAATAAGTTTGTACTTAAATCGACTGCGGTAACCGGGTATCCTTTTTCGGCAAACAGTATTGAATGCCTGCCGCTGCCGCATGCCATATCAAGTATATTGCCAAATGCAGGCAGCTCGATATTATTTAAAATTAGATCAACAAGCTTTTGTGCGTCGTCATTATTTCTATGACGGTAGACTTGTAAATATTCCTGTGTATCAAACCAATCCTTAAACCATTCAGTCATTAAACTTCAATTCTTCCTAAAACCGCTCTCCCTATTGTCGCTTCATCGGCAAATTCAAGATCGCCGCCCATTGGCAGACCTCGTGCAATCCTTGTAACTTTTACGCCCAGAGGCTTAATTAACTTTGCAAGGTATAGAGTTGTAGTCTCGCCTTCGGTATCCGGGTTTATAGCCAGTATTACCTCATGAATGTTCTCGGTCTCAAATCTTTTAAGCAGTTCTTTAATTTTAAGAGAATCGGCGCCGACGCCGGATAGCGGCGAGAGCACTCCTCCGAGTACATGGTACAGACCGTTATACTCATTCGTTTTTTCTATCGCGATAACATCACTGGCTTCTTCGATGATGCAAACGAGTGAATTATCCCGCTTGGGGTTTTTGCATATTTCGCATAAATCCTCTTCGGCATAATTAAAGCATCTCGAGCAAAACCTTAGCCTGGTTTTTAATTCCTGCAAAGATTTTATAAGACTATCAACCGATACCTGATCATTTTTTAAAATGTGAAGAGCTAGTCTTTGAGCGGTTTTTTTACCTATCCCGGGTAATTTACTCAACTCTTCAATTGCGGTTAACAAAGGTTGGGCTATCTGCAATTTTACAATCCCGGGATATTTATTCCTGGCGGAAGCATTCCTTTGGTAACTTTAGCCATTTCTTCTTCGGCAAGCTTATTGGCAGACTGCAGCGCCTTATTTACGGCTGCAACAACCAGATCTTCCAAAATTTCTTTTTCTTGAGGATTAATGACCTGGGGGTCAATCTCAATAGATATCAACTCTTTATTGCCGTTAGCACTGGCTTTAATCATTCCGCCTCCGGCTTCTTCACTAACGGTTAAATTACCAAGCTGGCTCTGAACCTTTTGCATCTCCTCCTGCATTTTCTGCACCTGTTTTAGCATTCCTTGCATTCCGCCCTTCATTAAAATCCTCCTGTATAATTTATTCTACACTTTTTTTGTTTGTATTTTTTAATTTTCGTGCAAATATAATATATTCGATTGACTTTTTATACCTATTTTTTATAATTTCTCCAGTAAAAAAAATCCAAAGAAAGTTTTGAATCAAAATAAGTTACAAAATAATCATAACCATGTAGAAGAATTTCATAAAAGGGAAATACCTTTAGATATGCAGGATTATTTTGTTGTTGAATATTTTGATTTTTACAGCAACAACGGAAGCAAGAAGATAAAGGTAAAAGACCTGGGTGAAAAGTTTGCTTCTATTAATTCTTTTTTCTTCGATTATTTGAAAGAATACCACATACCTGCGGGATTTGTAAAACATCATGATAAGACTTCTCTTAAATTTATTAAGCACAAGCGGTTTCCGTTCTCTATAAAAATTCTGAATGTAATTGATAAAAAAACCGCAAGGATTTTCGGTAAGAAGGAAAGCGAGTTCTTAGGATTGCCGATTTTTGAAATCCATTACGGCAACAGCAAAGACTTATTAATTTCAGAGAGTCATCTAATTGCCTTCGATCTTTGTACAAACGAAGAAATAAAAATAATTTATAGGATATGTTCCAAGGTAAATGCAGTGTTAAAATCCTATTTTGAAAGAAGAGGCTTCCATCTTGCAGAGGTTTCTTGCAGCTTCGGCAAATCGGATGATAAAATATTTCTTGTCGACGATTTTACTCCCCACAGCTTAAAAATAATCCCATTAAATAAAGATGAAGATGGAATTGATCCGTACAAGTTCAACACATCCGCAGAAATAAAGCACTATACCGATCATTTGCATAATTTGATGAGCGCTTAAAAAATGTTTACTAAATACGGTTATTCTACTCTGGGTATTATCTCTATAATTACGTTCGTTTTGATATCAACTAGTTTTTTCATTCAAAATAATTTTATTAAAACCGCAATAATTATCGTTTCCCTACTACTGCTGCTGTTTACAATGTATTTTTTCCGGGACCCCGAAAGGCAGATTCCGAAAAAAGAAAATGTAATTTTATCGCCCGCCGACGGGAAGGTGATCTTGGTAAAAGACGTACTGGATAATGAATACATAAACGGCAGGGCCAAGCAGGTTTCAATTTTTATGTCGCCTCTTAATGTTCATGTAAACAGGATTCCCGTAAGCGGCGTTGTAGACTATTTAAAATATTACCAGGGTGATTATATCGCCGCATTCGAAGATAAAGCTTCGGTAAGAAATGAAAGAGCAGTATTCGGCATTAAGAGCAAATTCGGCAAGGTATTGTTTACTCAGGTTGCCGGCTTTATTGCCAGAAGAATTGTTTACACAATTAAGCCGGGCGATAGCGTAACAATGGGAAAGAGATTCGGAATGATCAAGTTCGGCAGCAGAGTTGATGTTGTAGTACCCGATTCTTGGCAAGCAATAGTAAAGGAAGGAGATAAAGTATTGGCGGGAGAATCAATCCTCTTTGAGTTTATTAAATAAAAATGAATAAATTAAGAATTACTCCTTCGGTTATTCCGAATCTCTTTACCGCAATGAACATGTTCTGCGGTTACCTGTCAATGCTTAATGCAAGCGAGGGAAAGTATAACTACGCTGCGTGGCTTATTGTAATCGCTGCTATATTCGATGCGCTAGACGGAATGGTGGCTCGTTTAACCAACTCCAGCAGCGAGCTTGGAGTAGAGCTAGATTCACTATCCGACCTTGTCAGCTTCGGCGCTGCGCCAGCATTCCTTATTTACCAGACTTATTTAAAGGACTTCAATTCGATCGGGGTTATCATCAGTTCTATGCTGATGATTGCTGGCGGATTCAGGCTGGCCAGGTTCAACGTACAGCTTGTCGGTTTTGATAAAGCTTATTTTAAGGGGCTGCCGATCCCTTCATCGGCAATTACAATTGCGGCGTTCATCCTTACTTACTTTAATTCCAAAACCGGATTCGAACAGCCGTATTCGTCGTTCATTATTCCGCTTGTACTTTTAGTTTCGTTCCTTATGGTAAGTACAATCAGATACGATACTCGCCCCAAGTTCACAAAAAAAGGTTTTAAAGAAAAGCCATTACAGATCATCTTCGTGATTATATCGATAATTATTAGCTTTATTACCGTAGGCAAGGCACTGTTCTTTATATTTGTTTTCATTCTCCTATTTGGTATTTTTAGGCACGTGTTTTACATACTTGCTAAAAAATTCTGAAAGCAATTTTCTAATCATTTAACTTTCACTAAATTTATCAAGGATTTTAATTTTGTATAAAGTAAAAGTTTTAGTTAAACGAAGACCGTCAATATTAGACCCGCAGGGCAAAGCAGTGGAAAAAGGAGCTTTCCATCTTGGGCTTACAAACATAAAAGATACCAGGATTGGAAAATACATAGAATTCATGGTTGATACGGGCGATAAAGCAGCCGCAGAAAAGGAAGTGAACGACTACTGCTACAAATTACTGGCTAATCCTATTATGGAAGATTATGAATTTACCTTAGAACCTGCCGATTCGGAGGGCGGCAATTAAATGAAGCCTAAATTCGGTGTGGTTGTCTTTCCCGGCTCTAACTGCGATCACGATGCATATTATGCACTAAAAAAAATTATCGGTGCAGAAGTTACGTTCTTATGGCATAAAGAAAAGGAGTTGCAGAACTCGGACGTTATTATTTTACCCGGCGGCTTTTCGTACGGCGACTACCTGCGCTCAGGCGCGATTGCCAGGTTCTCCCCCATTATGAATTCTGTTTATGAATTTGCCGAAAAAGGCGGGACGGTAATAGGTATATGCAACGGATTTCAGATTCTTTTAGAAGCCGGGCTTCTGCCTGGCGTAATGATAAGGAACAAATCTTTGCAGTTTGTTTGCAAGGATATTTATTTGAAAGTTGAGAACAAAGAAACCGTATTTACCAGAAATATTGAACCAAGTAAAATTTTAAAAGTACCGGTTGCTCACGGAGACGGGAATTATTTTGCCGATGAAGAGACCCTCAATTCTTTAATCCGGAATAACCAGATTGTTTTTAAATATACCTCTGCAAACGGCGAGACTGAGGAAGAATTTAATCCAAACGGTTCCACCATGAACATAGCCGGGATAATAAATAAAAACGGCAATGTGCTGGGTATGATGCCTCACCCGGAAAGAGCTTGCGATCCTGTACTGGGAAAAACAGACGGAAAGCTGGTCTTTGACTCTTTGTTAAACAGTTTTTTAAATTAAAGAGGGCTTAAAAATGTTCAGTAATTTCGGCACAGCGGAAATAATTCTTATTGTTCTTATAATTCTGATCCTATTCGGCGCAAAAAAAATTCCCGATCTTGCGCAGGGAATAGGTAAAGGAATAAGAGAATTTAAGAAGGCGGCTAAAGATATTGAAGAGGATGCTACGGATTCGAAGGAAGAGAAGAAGAACGGCGATAAAAAATAATTTTCTACAGTTTGAATTTGCGCACTTTATTTTCAATTTTAATTCATTATTTTTTGGCAAAGTAAATATTTTATTTTAAAGGTGAAGAAATGTTTGATAATATAGGATTCGGTGAGCTGTTCTTAATTATGCTGGTAATCCTTGTTCTATTCGGATCAAAAAAGATTCCGGACCTGGCCCAGGGCCTTGGCAAAGGTATAAGAGAATTTAAAAAAGCAATTAAAGACGTTGAAGACGACATAAAAGTATCTGTTAACGACTCCGATAAAAAAAACAATAAACAAGCTTAGTCTTTAGGCTGTCTGCCGGCTAAGTATTTAATGAGATTTAATTAAGGCAAAAAAATGTTAGAGGATTTAGGCTTCGGAAAGCTGTTATTAATCGTTCTGGTAATCATGGTTTTATTCGGCGCTAAAAAAATACCGGATTTGGCCCAGGGTTTGGGCAAAGGAATTAGGGAATTTAAAAAAGCAATGCGCGATGACGACGATGATATAAAGACTCAGGATAATACCGGTACAAAACCGGAGAACAAGGAAATTAAATAGATTTTGATCTTTTTGAGTTTTTATTTTTAGCCCGCTTATTTTAATTTGAGTAAGCGGGTTTTTTATTATTAATCAAATTATAAAGGTTTACTTTGCTGCCATATAAAAATTTTTCGTCAAAGCTCCAGTTGGTTAAACATGGTAAGTTATCGCTGTTGGATAATGTAAATTTTTTCTTGAATAGGATTGAAGAGAACAAACATCTAAACGCATACAACTTTGTCTTCGGCTGCGAGGCAAAGGAACAAGCAGTAAAAATAGAAGAAAAGATTAAATCAGGCAGCCACGGAAAGCTGGCCGGACTGGTACTGGCGGTAAAAGATGTTTTGTCGATTAAAGACAAACCGACAACTTGTTCCTCAAATATGCTTAGAGATTTTACTTCCCTGTACAGCGCTACGGTTGTAAAAAAATTATTGGATGAAGATGCAATAATAATCGGCAAGACGAACTGCGATGAATTTGCGATGGGTTCTTCCAACGAGAATTCTGCCTTCGGGCCAGTGTTAAATCCTTATGATAATGAAAGAGTCCCAGGCGGTTCAAGCGGCGGCTCTGCTGTTGCTGTTGCAGCCGGGCTTTGCGATGTTTCACTCGGTACAGACACCGGCGGCTCAATAAGACAGCCTGCTGCCTTCTGCGGAGTTTTCGGGCTTAAACCTACATACGGAAGAGTTTCAAGATACGGATTAACTGCTTTTGCTTCTTCATTCGATACTATTGGGCCGTTCGCAAATAATATAGAAGATATGACCCAGGTGCTTCAGGTTATGGCTGGGCACGATACAAACGATTCAACCTCTTCGCCTATGCCTGTTCCCGATATGATAAATAATTTGGTTTTAAACGCCGGTAAATTAAGATTGGGCATTGCAAAGGAATATTTAGGCGAGGGGCTTTCTCCCGAAATAAAAAAAGCAGTCGAAGAAATTATAGCCAAATTAAAATCGCTGGGCTTTCAAGTTGAAGAAATTCATCTCCCGCATAACGAATATACAATTGCAACCTATTACATTTTAACAACCGCCGAAGCTTCATCAAACCTTGCACGCTACGACGGCGCGCGCTACGGCTACCGTTCTGAAAATTCTTCTTCGCTGATGGAAATGTATAGGTCCTCCCGCTCGGAAGGATTCGGCAGTGAAGTTAAAAGAAGGATAATGCTAGGCACTTATGTGCTTTCCGCAGGGTATTACGATGCATACTACCGTAAGGCGCAGAAGGTGCGCCGCTTTATAAAAAATGATTTTGACGAGGCGTTTAAGAAAGTGGATATTATTTTAGCGCCTACCTCGCCGACTGTTGCATTTAAGATAGGCGAGAAATCCAGCGATCCGCTTGAAATGTATTTAAGCGACATCTACACTACTTCAGCAAACTTAGCCGGCATTCCGGGGCTTAATATACCGATCGCAAAAAATTCCGCCGGGCTGCCCATAGGAATGCAGCTGTTTGCAAAACAATTTGATGAACTGAATCTGCTTAAAATGGGATATTACATCCAGGAAAATGTTTCGTAATTATTTTGCCGAAATAAATTAATACCCTCTTCCTCTGCGTTCAATTTATAAATAACGACTTTATAAAATAGTTTAGAGGCAATGCTTAAATACAAAATGATGGTTCCTTTATAAGAAATAAAAGCTTATACCGAATTCTACATTATCTGCAGAAAATTTAAAATCGCTTGGATAATGAGAAGTTTGTACTTCGTGAAATGAATAAGCCTTACTAACCGGATTATAAACCGCAACTCTATTAACCACTGCAAGTGTCCCCCATTGTTCTGAAGTCTTGATTTCATATTCAGCACTTAGGCTCATATTTTGGGTGAAGAACCATTCTGCCCCCAAGAACCCTGCAACTCCAGCAGACCACAATTCAAGTGAATTGCTGATATAATATGGATTGCCGGAATTAAAATCATAATAATTATTTTTCAAGACACTTTTGGAATATCCCAACTCCGGCCCTAAACCAAAATAAAAAAGGACATTTGAGTTGATATACGGATACTTCACAAATTGAAAACTTATTGTGTAATTCTGTGAATTATAATTATACCTAGTATTTAAATCTACTTTGGTTGGATCTTCCAGAATAATCCCAATGTTGTTGAGGTCAATAATATCGGCGGATTGAAGGTTTATAAAATTAAATCCAAAACCTAGCCTAACTGCATCGTGCAGGTCATTCTGATATTTTGCATACATCGTAAAGCCATTAAATCTTTTAGGCTGAAACAGTTTGTTTATTTGAAACTCCATTGACCAGGTATCAACGGTTAAAGAATTATTTTTTACACTGTCTTCTGCCGTATTATCTTTAGCATAAACTCTTACAGACGTTGCTAAAGATAAAATAAGTATAAATAACAATATATTTACCGTAATAGCATTACGATTGGAATAGCGCATATTTTTCCTCATAAAATTTTAAAGTTAAATTCTTTTTTAATTTTACTAATTACAGATAAACCATAACTCCGAATTTCAGATTAGAAAGATGAGCCTCAAACAAATTTCTTGAGACAGCGCTTTGCCCGGTTAATGGAGTTTCATAGTTTCCCGTTGTTTCATTTAATGAATGATGATTGCTTATTGCTATCATCCCATATTCTGCAATGACGCTGAATGGATTTGCAATATTCCATTCTACGCCAATTCCCGCAGATAAGCCCGCTCCCCACACATCATCATTTATATTCGCGTAAGTATGTTCAACTGATGACTGATTTAAGATATAACTGTATTGTTTTTCATTTTTCTTGTAGGCTAGAAACACGGGACCACAGCTGACATAGAAATTCAGCGTCTTGTTTGCAATTGGATAATAAATAAACAACATGTTAATTTTTGTGCCCTTAATTTGGTCGGCGCCATAATTGAAGGCAACGGGAATGCTACCATTCGGGCTGATAGTAGAATAATTGCTTAGATCATTCAGCAAGCCTATAAATGTTACCTCCCCCATTATGTACATTGATTGTCCGATTAATCTTTTTGCGCCGACTGAAAAATCGGTAGTATTTGTAAAGTCGGCATATTTTGAAACATCAGCCAGGAACGCCCATTGGCTTTCATAATGCCTAACGGCATCTGTCTGGAAATTTAATGTATCGGTTTGAGCAAAGTCTTTAGGAGTTAAAAGGAAAAAAGTAAATAGGAATAATAAAATTGAGATGACGAACGAACAAGATGATGCTTTCATAGAACTTCCCTCTCGGTTTAATAATAATTAGTATTTATAATTAACCTTGTAGAAATTCTCTTTAAGCTTCACCTTTTTTAATTCGAGCTATTTTATTCTTCAGCACATATTTATAGATAAGATTGATAACATTCAATGCAAAAATTGAAATATTTTATTAACATTAAACAAGTGTTGAAAATATATTTGTACAGACAAAGTTATAAAACCTTACATTTTTTCTCTTCCCTTGCCAAGGAAGGAGGCTAAGTGCTGAGTAAAATATTTTTTATGAACTTCTAATGAACAATAAATATCATTTATAATGTTTTAAATTAAACCGTGATTAAAAATAATATGGCAAATGAACAATTTCCCGATACCGGGACATCTAAACTTCTAATTAAGAATATGGTGTGCAACCGATGCATAAAAGTAGTAAAAGAAGAGCTTGAAAAACTTGGACTTGATGTAAGAAGTATTGTGCTTGGAGAAGTAGTGGTTAATGGTAAATACGATGTCCTTCCGGTTGAAAGGATAAAAGCAGTTCTAGAGCAAAACGGCTTTGAGTTGATTGAGGATAAAAGGGCAAAGCTGATAGAACAAATTAAGCTCGTCATTTTGGAGCTTGCAAGAAACCATGCCGGTTCGGATGCGGAGGACATTAAATATTCCGATTACATTGTAAAAAATATTGGTATGGATTACCACTACTTGAGCGGTCTTTTTTCTTCTGTTGAAAACATTACAATAGAGCAGTATATAATTCTTCAGAAAATAGAAAGAGCAAAAGAACTGTTAAAGTACGGTGAACTTACATTAAGCGAGATTGCATATAAGCTAGGCTACAGCAGCGTTCAGCATTTATCAAATCAGTTTAAAAAAGTTACGGGATTAACTGCCAGCCAGTTTAAGAACATGACTGAAAACATCCGCAAGCCGCTGGACAAGGTTGGAAGCGTCTAAATTTTTCTCTTTATCAAATTCATAAATGTAAATTCAGCAGCGTATGGTTAGAGCGTTACATAACTGTAACCTAAAATTATAACATTTTATTAAAATTATGTAACGCTCTAACCGGATAGGTTTATTAAATTTGAGCCGTAAAAAAAGTTATTTAATGACGAAAGGAAATAAAAATGAAAACTGCGGAATTAAAGATTGAAGGCATGACATGCCATCATTGCGTAATGGCAGTAAAGAAAGAATTAAGTAGAATTGAAAACCTAAAAGTTGAAGATGTGCAGATAGGCAGCGCAAAGGTTGAATACGATGAAGCTAAAGTCACTGACAAAATGCTGGCTGATGCAATAGAAGAGGCCGGATATAAGTTAGTCAATTAAAAATTTATTAGGTGCAATAAAAACTGCACCGCCGTATTTATGTTTAATATGTGCAGTCTGTTTTAAGAAGGAACTATGATGGGAACTGATGAGATAAAAACACTTACCCTGCCGGTAGAGGGAATGACTTGCGCAAGCTGTGTAGCAAGAGTGGAAAAAGCCCTCAAAAAGGTTGAAGGCGTAAGCAGTGTAAATGTAAACTTTGCAACCGAAAAGGTAACGCTTTCTTTTGATGATAAATCGACCGATCTGGCAAAGCTTGCTGCTGTTGTTGAAGACGCAGGATATAAGCTCTTAACTGCTCATGAAGAAGAAAAAATCGAATCCCAGGTTCAAAGCCGGGTTGAAATGCCGGAAGACCTGGAGCAGAAGAAATCGTACCGGCAGCTTAAATCCGAATTTATCTTTGCAGTAATTTTAACAATTCCTATAATGGTCATCAGCATGGTTGATATGACGGCATGGTTTCACCGGCTGGTCCCCGTGCCTATGGAATATATCGACAGGCTATTGTTTATTGCAACGGCTCTGGTAGTTTTTATATCGGGCAAGAGATTTTATACAATCTCATGGAGACTGTTAAAACATTTTTCCGCCGACATGAATACACTGGTAGCTGTCGGGACGGCGACGGCATTCATCTACAGCACAATAGCGGTTTTATTCCCAAAAATACTTTCAATAACAAATGCAGCAGACCATATTTACTTTGATACCACAGCAACAATTATAACCCTGATTTTAATGGGGAGACTGCTTGAGGCACGCGCAAAAGATAAGACCTCTTCAGCTATTAAAAAGCTTGTCGGGCTTCAGCCTAAAAATGCCTTCGTAATAAGAAAAGGAAAAGAGGTAAGCATCCCGATAAGCGATGTGCGTGCAGAAGATATTGTAATAGTTAAGCCCGGCGAAAAAATTCCTGTCGACGGAATAATTACAAGCGGCTTCTCTTCAATTGACGAATCGATGGTAACCGGTGAAAGCATTCCGGTTGATAAAAAGAACGGTGACAAAGTAATCGGCGGTACCATAAACAAAAACGGCAGCTTCCAGTTTAAAGCCACTGCCGTAGGTAAAGATACATTCATTGCTCAAATAATTAAATTGGTTGAACAGGCACAGGGATCGAAAGCGCCTATACAAAGCCTAGCGGATAAAATAGCATCGGTGTTTGTTCCGGTTGTAATAAGCATTGCCGTAATAATCTTTATGCTCTGGTTATTTGCCGGCGGCGCTTCGTTCACTTATGCGATGATAAATTTTATTGCAGTGCTTGTTATTGCGTGCCCATGCGCTTTAGGGCTTGCAACTCCTACCGCCATCATGGTCGGTACAGGCCTAGGCGCATCGAAAGGTATTCTAATTAAAAATGCCCAGAGCCTAGAGCTTGCTCATAAGATCAGGATTGCTGTACTGGATAAGACAGGAACTATTACTTTAGGCAAACCCTCTGTTACGGATGTTGCTGCATTAAATAACTTCGATGAAAATAAGCTGCTGCAGATTGCCGCTTCAATTGAAAATAAATCCGAGCATCCGATAGGGCAAGCCATCACAGACTATGCAAAGGATCATAATATTATTACAGGCAATGTGGAAGGATTTAATTCCGTAACCGGGCTAGGACTTACAGGAATAGTTGACGAGCAGGCCACAGCAATCGGTAATTTATTAATGATGAAGGAGTACTCGATTAACACCGGAAATGCAGAAGAAACGGCCGGCAGATTTTCATCGGAAGGAAAAACTCCGGTGTTTGTTTCGGTTAACGGTAAGCTTAGCGGAGTAATTGCCGTCGCAGACCCGATTAAGCCATCATCTAAAAATGCAATATCGCAGCTTAAGAGAATGGGAATTGAAGTAGTGATGATTACCGGAGATAACGAGAAAACTGCTAATTCAATTGCTAAAGAAGCCGGCATTGAAAAAGTAATTGCAGGTGTGCTTCCTCAGGATAAGGCAAAACATGTTAAAGATATGCAGCGCGAAGGGAAAGTAGTTGCGATGGTAGGAGACGGCATAAACGATTCCCCCGCTCTTGCACAAGCCGATGTAGGTATTGCTATTGGAACAGGGACCGACGTAGCGATTGAAACTTCGGACATCACTTTAATAAAAGGAGACTTGCAGAGCGTAGTGCACGCGGTAAACCTTTCCCATAAAACAATACGCACTATTAGGCAGAATTTGTTCTGGGCGTTTATCTATAATGTAATCGGCATTCCGGTTGCGGCGCTGGGATTTCTAAATCCTATTTACGCAGCAGCTGCAATGGCTTTCAGTTCGGTCAGCGTAGTTTCAAATTCGCTGCTTCTGCGCAGAAGGAAATTTTAATAATATCTCCTCTTTTATTCTACGGCGTCATCTCCCTGTTGTATTTTTTCCTGTATTGAATAGGAGATAATCCTGTAATGCGTTTGAATGTCTCGCGGAATGCTTTGGGATCTTGATAGCCAACGTTATACATTACTTCGTTCACATTTTCCCGGGACGATTCGAGGTTAATTTTTGCAGCTTCAACTTTTACGCGGTGGACGTATTCCGTTACCGTGTTGCAGGTTGCTTTCTTAAATCTGCGTTCAAGGCTTCTCCGACTCAGTGCAAGCATACCGGCCAACTGTTCGATTGTAATCTTTTCATTGAAGTTTTTCTCTATATATTCCTGCGCTTTCTTTACCTGTTCATCGTCGTGTCCCTTCTGTCCTTTGAAAATAATGAACTGAGACTGGTTGTCTTTATCAATATCAATCATAAAGGCTTTTGAAATTATGAGTGCAACATCTCTACCGGCATATTTTTCAATCAGGTATAAAAGAAGATTAAGATATGAATAAGCCCCTCCACTTGTGTAGATGCCGTCCTGCGCCGTCATAATTTTGTCGTCGAGAAGAATTACATCCGGGAACATGTTTCTAAATTCATTTGCAAAAATCCAGTGGGTCGTACACTGCTTACCTTTCAGCAGCCCGGTTGATGCGAGAAAGAATGAGCCGATGCAGAAGCTTGCAATCTCGGCGCCGTTTTTATATTGATTGATGATCCACGGAATAAATTCTTTGTTCATCTCGCGTGCTCTAACCTGGTCGTCGTGCAAAGCAGGAATAAAAATTAAATCAGTTTTCTTGACGTCATTAATAAGCACATCCGGATTAACAGTGAACAAGCCAGACGTTTGCGTAGTTGCTCTGGAAAGCCCGACAAGCTTCACATTAAAAATTGGATCGCGTCCCATTTGGGATAATATTTTATTTACCTCGCCAAGTATTTGATGAGTGCCTTCAATATTAACTAAGCTCGTATGCCCGCGCGGTATTAATATTGATACGTGTTTCATATTTTTTCTCTTAAGGATTGTGTTTGTAAGCGGGGTTAAAATAATAAAAATTTATAGAATGAGTATTGAAATTGCAGTAGTTAAGATTACACTGTGTTTTACTGCACAGTGCTGCCGGTAATCTTTAGTACGATATCCTGGTTTCGAATAGTTTACGTACTTCCCGAAAGCTTTTTCATAATTGGCAGTCCTTATAGTAGCTGTTTTACTGCTAATAATAATTTCAGGTTATATAATTTTTTTAGTTTCATTAGATACGATTTAAGAAGCAATACGATTTACATTAACCATTTTTCCACTAACTTTTATCTTCCAGAGATCATATTTAGATTGAAGGTCGAGCCAAAATTGAGCTTCAACTCCAAATCCTTGTTCCAGGCGTAAAGCCATTTCAGCGGTAATGCCAGTATTTTCATTTACTATTTCCGAAAGGTGCTTACGGCTAATATGTAAGTTCTCAGCCGCTTTAGAAATAGAGATGTTCATTTCCTTTAAAATATCTTCTCGAAGTATTGCGCCCGGATGAACCGGTTTCATATTTCTCTTCATAATTTTTTTATTTCAATGATAATATAATTATAAGCTGCAACCTAATAGGTTACAAGTGAATCTCAAAGAAAATTTAAGGTTTCTCGATTTACGCAGAATTTTTCGATTTTAGCTTTGCAATCTTCAATATGGTATTCCAGTTTCGAGTTGTTACTTCCTTGCCGAATTCTTTTTCGAGCGCGCCCATTGCTTCGGGTGTGCCTGTTATTGAAAGATCAAGAACAGAAAATACTTCCGATTTTGTTTTAGAAAGAATAGTAAATGAATTATTCGGCGGAAAAAAGTTTGATGAAGTTTTATCTTTTACTTTTTCAGTAAGGAATGTAACATACAATCTTGTTTGCGGTGTTACTGTAATTTTCTTAAAAGGATCAAGAGCGACTAACCTTTGTAATTCGGAAAATGATCTTAGCAAAACGGGAACCCGAAATTTAAATGCCTTCTCGATTGCCGATGAAATTGAAGTCTGTAATTCATCAATCTTATTTGAATCCGCTTCAAACACAACATTACCGGATGCTAATAAAGTTTTTACATTCTTAAGACCAATTTTCTCGAGAATTTTTTTAAGTTCCGCCATTGGAACTTTTTTATTTCCGCCGACGTTAATGCCGCGAAGAAAAGCAACGTACTTTTGCATAAATCTATTTCGGATATTTTTTATACATGAAAATATAAAACGATTCATTCAATAGTATTTATTTATTTTGAGTTTAACCATGCCCGGAAATACAAATGATCAAAATTTACTTCCTTAACTTTTTATATAAATGTTAAGAGTGTGACAGAAGTTGATCCGTAATAAAGTTTGCAAAGAATGCCGGTGCAAAGATAACCAATCATGCTCAAAAAACTTTTTGGGGAGGTTACCGCGGTTATTTTGAAGAGCCGGACGGACACTTGTGGGAAGTTTTGTGGAGTCCACAATTGCTACCGGTATAAAAATTAAACCTCTTACGGAAAATATTTGTAAATATCTTTGCGATGAAGTACTCTATAAATTGTTATTTTGTCATCTTCATATTTTAGACCAAGGCGGTAATTGCCAATCCGAATACGATAGTAATGTTCAAATCCTGTAATTTTTTTAATATTGCTTAGTAATTGCAAATTCTTGGCGGCAGGGATTTATTGAAATACTAATTGATTTACTTTAGTCTTAATTTCACCGGGGAGTTTTTGAAAATCTTTAAAAAAGTTTTCTTAAAGGTAATGAGCATCGGCTTTTATTTTTTTAGATTGTCTATGATTTTTTTTGCTTCTTCCAGATCTACCTCACCCTCATTTTCAATTTCTTCCATGGCTTTAGCAAGACCATAATCGAGTAAAAGCTTTTCGATTTTTATAAAGTCTTCATAATCAACTATAACTGCATTCGGCTTGCCTTTCTCATCGACAATATATGACTTTTTCAAATCCATTTTGTAGTTGCCTGTAATTTTTTTACGAGATTAAAATTGTTAGCGATAATGTAACAAATAACTTCTTTTATTCAAAGGCATGATTTATTTGATACTAGAGGAAATGTCGTCTTTAATGAAACTTTTCTCCTTTGGAAAGCATTTCGATAATCTGCATCATCCGTTTTTCTCTTGTTTCCGGTTTCTTAGCAGTTTGAAGACGCCAGGCAATTGAATATAAGTTAGTGCGGTTAAGAGTCTGGAAAAATTTAAATGCTTTCTTATCCTTGGAAAGCTGCTTCAAAAAATCTTCCGGTATTTTCATATCAGCCGGTGAGTCGTAGGCTTTTTCCCATCTGCCGTCTGCTTTAGCTGCATCAATTTCTTTCAATCCTGCCGGTTTCATTTTTCCAAGCTTAATTAATTGTTCAACCCGTTCCGCATTTTTCCGGGACCAAATGCTTTTTGATCTTCGCGGAGTAAATTTTTGAAGCCAGGACTTATCATCAAATTTGTTAGCTTGGCTGTCAATCCATCCAAAGCATAAAGCTTCTTCCAAAGCCTCGTCATGCGTTATTGAAACAATACCTGAATCCTTTTTATAAAGCCTCAGACAGATCCCGCTTGGAGAATTATAATTTTTTTCAAGCCAATCGCGGAATTCTTTTTTAGTTTTAAAAGAAAAAGTAGATATCGGTTCAGTATTCTTTTTCATTTATTCTTTTCGCCTTTTGTTCAAGAGCTAACTTATATGATTTTTCCAGAAGAGTTATTGCTCTTTCAATATCGCTTTCATTTCTTAAATGGATGCTGACCCAACCGCTGTCAGGCAGAATATGATGCGGCTCTGCTTCGCCTCTTCCTACAATATCGTTCCTAATTTTCATCGGGAAAGGAATATCGACAAGAAAATTCCCGTGGACATGCCCGATTTCTCTTTTACCAAGTTTGTACTCAGTACCGCCAAACTGATGAATGCTGGAAGTGACTCCAGCGAATTTAATCATTGCCTGATGAATTATTTCGCCTGCATTCATTTTATTCATAACAAATCTCGTTCTTATTCGATAAATTTTTAACATGAACAGTTGAATATAATTTATTCATCCAATAATGTGTGTTTCTTGTATCTCATCGACTTAATACAATACTTCTACCCACAAAGAAGAATTTGATCTTCAATTGGCGCAATCGACCATCGAAACTGTCGTAATTGTACCTTTTGCCTTGAAAGTTACGGGAGTATGTTTGTATTAGAAACCCAACGATGCGGACAATTAAAAATATTCGGAGATTAAATTGGAAAAATATATATTCAAAGATGATATTAAACTTAAAGATCCTTTGATCGATCCGAACGGGTGCTGTGTGGAAATGTATTTGAACGGGAAGGATGTAAGAAACATGGTTCGTATTAACCTTGAGAAGCAACTGGACTGTGAAAAAATAAACAACTAAAATTAATTTTAAGGAGAAAAAATATGTCAACTATAACGCTTCATAGAGTATTTAAAGCAGCACCGGATAAAATTTATCGTGCTTTTCTTGATGCCGATGCCCAGGCAAAATGGCTTCCGCCAAACGGCTTTACTTGCAGGGTACATCATATGGATGCCAAAGTCGGTGGAACATATAAGACGTCGTTTACAAACTTTTCAACGGGCAAAAGCAGTTCATTTGGCGGCAAATTTCTTGAACTAGAACCGGGAAAGCATATTCGCTATTCAGATCAATTTGATGATCCGAATTTGCCTGGAGAAATGATTACCACGATTACAATCAAACTGGTTTCCTGCGGATCGGAAGTTACAATTACTCAAGATGGCGTACCGGATGTTATTCCTCCGGAATTTTGTTACCTCGGCTGGCAGGAATCACTTGATCAATTGACTAAACTTGTAGAACCGGTAATTCCTGATTGACATTTAAATTTTAAATTCATAAAAGGAAAAACAAAATGAGAAAAATAATCGTCCAAGAATTCATAACTTTAGATGGCGTAATGCAAGCACCCGGCGGACCTGAGGAAGATACATCAAGCAGCTTTAGATATGGTGGTTGGGTTGCCCCGTATTTTCACGAAGCTGACGAAGCGGCTGGTAAGTTCATGCAAAGATGGATGGAATCGACAGACATTCTTTTAGGTCGAAAGACTTTTGATATCTTTGCTGCCTACTGGCCTTCACATGCAGATATGTGGCCTGGGATAAATGATGTCACCAAATATGTTGTAAGTACTATCAAGAAAAAGTTAGATATTGAAAAGTCTGGTTGGAAAAACTCAGTTTTGCTTACAAGCGTCGATGACATTAAAAGGCTTAAGAATTCTGAAGGATACGATATCAAAGTACATGGTAGCGGTAACCTGGCTCAGACACTGTTCAAACATGATTTGGTCGATGAGCTGTGTCTCATGATGTTCCCTATAATACTGGGTAAAGGTAAACGTTTGTTCGGTGAGGGTAGTATTCCTAGAGCCTTCACACTAACTGATAGTTTGATTACATCAAACGGTGTTATTTTCGCTTATTACCTGCGGGCTGGAGAAGTAAAGACAGGCACCGTTGGAGAATAAGGCGGTTAACAACAATCAGTCGGTGGTAGCGAAGGATATTAAATCATTATGAAAATCAAATTCAATTAATATCTGAAGTTAATATGACAGTTACACAAGAATCTAAAAGCGGATATGCGCCCGTAAACGTTATTAAAATTTATTATGAAATTCACGGTGAAGGCGAGTAGTAAAATCACGGCTGCCGCTGTGGCAATAATTGAAGAGTTTTTAGATAAATAAGGAGAAAAAATCATGAACAAAAATAATTCACTAAAACTCGATGTCTATATAAACTACAAGGGAAATTGCAGAGAAGCATTTCAATTTTATGAGAAACGTCTTGGCGGCAAAATAATATCGATTTCAACTTTTAAAGATCTGCCGGACCCGGCTAATATTCCTAATGGAGCTAAAGAAGATGATGTACTGCATGCACGGATTGAGATTGGCGGTACAGCGTTAATGGGTGCTGATATTCCGAATGCCGAGCCAATGCGCAGCGCTTATTTATCTCTTACTATCGATAGCATTGAAGAAACCGAAAGAACATATAAATTACTTTCAGATGGCGGTCAAATTTTTATGAAGATGGAAGAAACATTTTTTGCTAAGCGGTTTGCAATGCTTAGAGATAAGTTCGGAACGAACTGGATGCTGCTTTGCGAGAGCTGAAACTAAATAACTTAAAGTTAGTAATGCGCTTTAAAATATAATTTAAGTTCTTGTAGCAATTTATATATCGCATTTATAGATACAAATAATTACTAAAGATTTATACCTTGTCAAAAATGAAGTCTGTTTTAAACGAAGAAATCAGAAGCGGTCTAATCAAAAGAATTAATTTATTAGGAGAAGATTCTACGCCTAAATGGGGAAAGATGAAAGTCGATCAAATGGTAAGGCATTGTATTTTATGGAATGATCTTTCGCTGGGAAGAATACCTTCCAAACAAACATTCTTCGGATTTCTTTTCGGGAAACTGGCATTAAGAAAACTTCTAAAAGACGAAAAGCCAGTGCCGCAAAACATGCCTACATTACCGTCATTAATTATAAAAGATCATACCGGTAATTTGGAATCGAACAAGCAAAAGTGGATTAAACAAATAAACGAATTCGCACAGTCTGATGACTACACAATAATACATCCTTTTTTCGGTAAGATGGATAAAGACCAGATTGGTAAATTAGCATATAAACATACCGATCATCATTTACGTCAGTTTAATGTTTGAAAGAAAAGTACGTAGAAAGATTTAACCAGAGATAGTTTTTTTAGAATTCTTAATGTCTCGTATTCGGCAGCCTAAATTGCCGTTGTCGGAGTCTTCGCTTCTCCTCGAAACATCGTGCAGAAAAAGATTGAAATATTTGAAGTGAATGGGTTTTATTTTAGTTAGAGTGCACCTTGAGTTACTAAATACTTTTCGACTTCATCAATAAAATATTTGGCATCGTCCAGAGCGTTCCTCAAATCCCCTGAAGAAATTTCTTTTAACTTAGTGATATCATAGTCTGATTCTTGTCTATTAATGTATGCCGACTTATAAATTTCGTTCATTCTTTTGCTGAAGATTTTATTTTCGTGTATATATCTTTTATTGAACCAGCCCATTAGCTGCGGGTGTTTTGAAGTAACAAAATTTTCTTTGTAACCGAGAGCGAGTACAGAATAAAAAATCGAATAGTATAAACGATTTAAGATAATATTCTTCCGACCATCTTTCAGTCCGTATTCTGCATCGCTAAGAGCCTGTTTGGATTTTTCTAGAGAATTTCTAATCAGAATGTTTTTATACTCGGGCATAATAAACGCCTTTGTCTATTGCATTTTGAATAAAAATTGGGTTCATCTCTCTTCTAATATATTCTATGCTTTTATATCCTTCGGAAGTGAAAAGCTTACAATCTATAAAAACATCGAATGTATATTCTATGTCGGAAACTAATCCGGCAATCTTAAGTTGCTTCTGATAGTTTAAGCTGTCAAATATAAGGACTACATCGAAGTCGCTGTTTTGGGAAGCTGCAAATTCCGGATTGTTTAGTCTCGAGCCAAAAAAATACATGCCTTTGTAATCTGCAATCTTTTGGCTTAACTCTTCATTAATGGCATTAAGTATTTCATTGTTGTTATTCATTAAAATTCCTCATTCAGGCTGAATGAAATATATTCAAAATAATATAACAATAAATTATTAAAATCTTATAAAAGTTACTACCAAGAAGGAATCAAAATAAGTCACGTTTGAGGAACTGACGCAAACAGCCATCAAAATTGACGCAGCCAGACCTTTCGCTTTGCAGCAAACGAAAGTAAATTTGCACCAGCGAATCATTAACGCGGATAACCGAAATAAAATATTCTTAGAAAGAACTCTCAAATGAAAAATATAAATCCTTTTTTGTGGTTTGATGACGGTGCAGAAGAAGCGGTCAACTTTTATGTTTCTTCTTTCGCTTCTACTTTCGAATCTTCCGGTAAAGAAAAACAAACTGAAATTTTAGCCACCAGCAGATATGGCGACGCAATGCCGCATCTTAAAGGCAGAGTAATGACAATTAATTTCAAGCTTCTCGGCGAAGATTTTATCGCATTAAACGGCGGACCGGTGAAAGATTTTACTTTTAATCCATCAATTTCATTTTTAGTTGAATGCGAGACTAAAGATGAAGTGGACGAGCTTTTCAATAAATTGTCAGAAGGCGGAAAAATTTTTATGCCGCTCGGCAAATATCCATTCAGCGAAAAGTTCACCTGGATAGAAGATAAGTTCGGTATTTCCTGGCAATTGATTTATGCAAATACTCAACCAAAGTCTACACCGTTTTTATGGTTTAATAGTCAAGCTGAGGAAGCAATGAATTATTACATATCCTTATTTTCACAGCTTGGAACTAAATCTTCAGAGATAAAAAAACTGAGCCGCTTCGGCGTAAATGAAAACGGTCCGATGGGAAAAGTTCAGCACGCTGTCTTTTCTTTAAATGGTCTGGAGTTTATGGCGATGGACAGCAATCCCGAAGACTTTACTCCGGCAATTTCATTATTCATCAACTGCGATACTCAAAAAGAAGTTGATGAGCTTTGGGATAAGCTGCTCGATGGAGGAAAGCCAATGCAGTGCGGCTGGCTAACGGATAAGTTCGGTTTAACATGGCAAATCGTTCCAACTTTATTGATGAAATTTATGAGCGATCCGGACAAGAAAAAAGCACAGCACGTTATGGAAGCAATGATGAAGATGATAAAAATCGAAAGCAAAGATTTAATCAAAGCATATGAGGAAGCATAAGGAGATATTCTAAAATGGAAACCAAAACAAAAGATAAAACCGTCGAAGCTTATTTTAACGTTCTTCCAGATCAAGCTAAAGTTAAAATGCAAAGCTTACGCAAGGCAATAAGAGAAGCGGCGCCGGAAGCTAAAGAAATTATAAGCTACAAAATGCCAGCGTTTAAGATGAATAGTATTTTAGTATGGTACGGCGCATTCAAGAATCATATTGGATTTTTCCCGACTGCCGATGCTATTGAAGTATTTAAGAAAGAATTATCTGAATACAAAACTTCAAAAGGAACGATTCAATTTCCCCTTGATGAGCCGCTTCCTTTATCATTGATTAAGAAAATTGTAAAGCACAGAATAAAAGAAGTTCAAAAGAAAAAATAATTTATAGCATAATGAAAGGAAATAAAAAATGAAAGCGATCAATCCCTACTTGAACTTTCCCGGAAACACCGAGGAAGCGTTTAACTTTTACAAATCTGTTTTCGGCGGTGAGTTTGTCGGCTTAACTCGCTTTAAAGATGTACCGGACGAAGGTAATGTAAAGCCGCATGAAAAAGAAAAGCTAATGCACGTATCACTGCCAATTGGCAAAAACAATGTTCTTATGGCTACCGATGCTCTTGAATCAATGGGACAACTAACTCTCGGGACCAATTTCCATTTAAGCGTTACTGCCGACAGCAAAGAAGAAGCAGCGAAAATTTTTAACGGACTTTCGAAAGATGGGAAAGTTTCAATGCCGTTAGCTGATACTTTCTGGGGCGATTATTTCGGAATGCTTACGGATAAGTTCGGGATTCAATGGATGGTAAATTATACTTATCCGAAAGATAAATAAGGTATTGTTTCAATCGGTAAATGAATTCATTGAATAAAGGAATATTGGAGTACTGGAATAAGCTTTCATTACTCCGCTTCCAAATTATTAACAGATTAGATAATGAAAATTTACGAAGGAGTTATTTATGAGACCCGAATCATCAACAATTGCAGCATCGAGTCTTCCTAAACAGAAGGCAGGCACGAAAATTTTAATCAGCAGAATCTTGAGCGGAATTGCCATATTGTTTATGCTCTTCGACAGCATTACTAAATTAATTAAAACTCCGCAGGTAATTGAGGGGACTGTTAAACTTGGTTACCCGGTAAGTGAAATCCCGGTCATTGGATTAATCTTACTTATACTTACTATTCTATACATCATTTCGCAAACTTCAATATTTGCAGCAATCTTGATTACGGGATATTTAGGCGGAGCGGTAGCTTCCGGTTTAAGGATTATGAGTCCGCTTTTCAGCAGCACATTATTCCCGGTTTATTTTGCGGTAATTGTTTGGGGCGGATTATATCTTCGCGACGATTTTATCAAACAATTTATCCCGTTTAGAAGAAAGGATTAGTAATGGCAAAGTTAATTGTATTCAATTTTATTACGCTTGACGGCTTCTTTGAAGGACTAAACCATGATATAAGTTGGCATAATGTAGATGAAGAATTTAATCAGTATGCAATTGAGAATTTGAATTCAATCGGAGGGCTTTTGTTCGGTAGAATTACATACCAGCTAATGGCAAGTTACTGGTCAACTAAACAAGGGGCTGAAGACGATCCTCTGGTAGCGGCTAAAATGAATTCGCTTCCGAAATATGTTATTTCAAAAACTCTGGATAAAGTAGAATGGAACAATTCAAAATTGATCAAAGAAAATATTGCGGATGAAATTCAGAAATTAAAAAATCATTGGGATAAAGATCTAAACATTTTCGGAAGCGGTAAATTAATCTCTTCACTGATAGAAACTGATTTGATCGATGAATTCAGAATAATGGTAAACCCTGTAATCCTTGGTAAAGGAGCTCCGCTGTTCGCCAATAAAAACAAAAAGCTGAATCTTGAATTGATCAAAACGAGATCATTTAAAAACGGAAATATTTTGCTTTGTTATAAACCAACCGCCGGGAAATAATTCTTAAGATGCATTAAGTTGATTTTAGTCACGATAATCTTTATAATGGCGACAAGCTGTAAGATTTTGCTTGCGCAACCAAAAGGTTTCGTTTATATTGGCAACCGAAAGGTTTCATATTATGAGAAGAGATGTTTTCCAAGCCATAGCGGATCCAACAAGAAGAGAAATATTAAGTATGCTGGTTGCACAGCCGCTTAATATAAATTCCGTTACTCAAAACTTTAAAGTCAGCCGGGCGGCAATTTACAAGCACTTAAAAATCCTTTCCGAAAGCGGGCTGGTGGTAGTTAAGCAGCAAGGACGCGAGCGGTACTGTGAAGCTAAGATGGAAAAGCTTAGCGAAGTGTCGCGGTGGATTGATCAGTATAAAAAATTCTGGGAAGAAAAATTGGACGCACTTGAAAATTATTTGGATAAATTACAAGCTAAGGGAAAAAAACATGGCAAAAAAAAATGAACAGATACTTTGTTAGTAAACTTCATCATGCGAACCTATATCAAGCAGAATGATTTCTTGAAGTGAAGTTGCTTGGTTTGTTATAATGGTAAAAATAATTCTAACATCATACTCAACGTAACATGCCCAGCATTCTTTAAGTTCGCCCTTAAGTTTATGTGTATGCAGTTGACGCATAAATGGGTCTTGCTGCAATAATGCTAATATAGAATAATATTTTTCTTTTTTTTGCGGAGTTTGGCGCAATATATTTTTAAGTGATCGCCTGAATTTTGAAGACCAGTGTAGTATCATTCTTCAGTTTCTAGTTCTTTGAACAAATCATCTACTGAACCGCTGTGAGATAATCCGGCTTTATATTCAGCCATTCCTTCTTTGACTGACTGGATGAGATTTTTTCGTTTTTCTTCTGTTAAGCGTTTATGTAAAATGTTAGCAAGAAGAATTTGTTCTTCAAGTGATAATTGTTCTGCCTGATCAAGTACTGAATTTAATGTTATATTTTTCATTTTGTTCTCTATTGTGTCCAAATTTGCGTTTTAATGATGAGATAATCAAGCTATTTCTTAATTACTCAAGTTACGCAAAATTATAAAGCTTGAGTGTCATACCCGCGAAAGCGGGTATCCAAGATGCGAAAATATGATAAAAAATGGATTCCCACTTTCGTGGGAATGACAATGCGGACATCAAAATGTATTCCTGCGTAACATGAGTAAATTATATTAAAATACATTTGTTAAAAAACTCGAGTTAAAGTTTCGGCAAGATAATAAATATGTATCGGAAAATTCTTTGTTAAATTACAGGCTAAGGAGAAAAAGCATGGCAAGAAAAAGTGATACTCAAACAGAAACAAAAGAATTGATCATAACCCGTATTTTGAATGCTCGTCGGGAACTAGTGTTCAAAACCTGGACTGATCCGAAAAATGATCATGAAGACAATTGCAAAAGGCGTTTCTGCTCAATCACCTAAAATGCTTGAAGGAATGGAGGCAGGCTGGAGTCAGTCATTCGACAAGCTTGCAAAAAGCTTAAAATAATTTAAGGATAAAATCGGTATGGAAAAGAAAAATCAAAACTTTGTTATTTTTGAAGAAAATGAGATTCCAAACAGAGAATTAAAAATCTCGCGGCTTCTCAACGCACCAATTGAATTAGTCTGGAAGGTGTGGACTGACCCTGACCATATAAAAAATTGGTGGGGACCGAACGGCTTTACCAACACAATTCACAAAATGGACTTTAAGGTAGAAGGCGAATGGAATTTAACAATGCACGGACCGGACGGAACAAATTTTCCTAACAGAAGTATCTTCAAAGAAATTATCACACATAAAAAAATTGTGTTTGAACATTTCAACCCGCATTTTATTGCTACTCTTCTTTTTGAATCCAAAGGCGAAAGAACATTAATAAACTGGTCTTCGTTATTTGACACTTCAGAAATGAGAGAAACTTTAATCAAAGCGCACAAAGCTGACGAAGGCATGAAACAGAATGTTGAAAAATTAGAAAAATATTTGCAGCAACAGTTGAAGTTAAATTGATAAGATTGGAAGTGTAAAATGAAAGATGAACCATTTGTAATTGAGCGAACATTTAACGCTTCAGTTGAAAAAGTCTGGAAAGCAATTACGGATAAGAACGAAATGAAGAAATGGTATTTTGATCTTGCCGAATTCAAACCGGAAGTTGGATTTGAATTCCAATTTTTGGGAGGAACCGAAGAAAAGAAGTGGCTGCATCTTTGTAAGATAACTGAAGTCATCGAACAAAAAAGGATTACTTACAGTTGGAGATATGACGGCTATGCCGGAATATCTTTCGTAACATTTGAATTATTTCCCGATGGGATTAATACAAGATTAAAATTAACTCATGCTGGTCTGGAGAGTTTCCCGGTAGATATTGTACCTGAATTCAAAAAAGAAAATTTTGTTGAAGGATGGAATTACATTATCGGTACTTCATTAAAAGATTATTTAGAAAAGAAAGAGCGCTTGTGATGAGAAAATTAGTTTATGAAATTAATGTTTCGCTGGACGGCTTTGCCGACCACACTGCAGGCAGCGTTGTAGATGATGAACTGCTCGATTTCTTCAGCAGACTGCTTGACGAAACTGATATCGAAATATTTGGGCGGGTAACATACCAGCTTATGGAAAGTTATTGGCCTAATATTCATCAGGAGCCGAATGCTACCAGAGGGGAGCTCGAATTCGCGAACAGATTCAACTCTATTTCAAAGATTGTATTTTCTAAGAGTCTTCAGAAGGCTGAATGGAATAATACAAAGTTAATTAAAGATGATGCAATTGAAGAAGTGAGGAAGTTGAAACAACAGCCGGGCAAAAATATTTCAATTGGCGGTATT
>JAKAJV010000072.1 GCA_021813585.1 Bacteroidota bacterium
ATACCCGCGAAAGCGGGTATCCAAGATGCGAAAATATGATAAAAAATGGATTCCCACTTTCGTGGGAATGACAATGCGGACATCAAAATGTATTCCTGCATAACATGAGCTTGTAATAAATTTTTATATGTCTTCCAGATGCTGTCATCCGTTCTTCATCCGGCACACTGAGCAATAATAAACTAATTCATCAACTCAAAAATAGCCGCCACTCCCTGCCCGCCGCCCACGCAGGCAGTAACCATTCCATATTTGTTGTTCCTTCTGCGCAGTTCGTTAATAATCTGAACCGTAAGCTTGGCGCCCGTACATCCTAGCGGATGGCCCAATGCTATGGCTCCGCCGTTAACATTCAGCTTCTCTTCATTTATTCCAAGTTCCCGTACAACTGCAAGCGACTGTGCGGCAAATGCTTCATTCAGTTCTATTAAATCAACATCGTCCAGCTTCATCCCGGCTTTCTTCAAAGCTTTGGGTACCGCTTCAACCGGGCCTATTCCCATTACCCTCGGATCTACGCCTGCCAGCGCATAAGATACCAGACGGGCAAGAGGCTTTAGGCTCAGTTCCTTTACCATTTCTTCGGACATAACGATTACAAACGCAGCGCCGTCGGATGTCTGTGAAGAATTCCCGGCAGTAACCGTTCCTCCCTGCGCGAATACCGGCTTAAGTTTTGCAAGAGCTTCCAGTGAAGTATCCGCCCTTGGACCTTCGTCGGTATCTACTACAAACTTCCTTACTTTCTTTTTGCCGTTTTCAAGATAAGTTTCCTCAACTTCAATTGGCGCTATCTGGTCTTTAAAATATCCTTGCCGTATAGCGTTAACAGCCTTCATATGGGAATGGTAAGAAAACTTATCCTGGTCTTCGCGCGAGATTTTATAATCTCTTGCAATCTCCTCTGCTGTTAAGCCCATGCTTAAATAATACTCCGGGTGTTCAACAGCTATTTTATAATTGGGTGAAAGCTTCCAGCCGGTTACGGGAACCATAGACATCGATTCCGTACCGCCGGCAATTATGCAGTCCGCCATACCGCTGCGTATGCGGGCAACTGCGGATGCAATGGTATCTACTCCCGATGCACAATATCTGTTAACGGTTTCACCGGGCACTTCAATAGGCAGGCATTGAAGCGCGATCATTCTTCCGATCTGAAGCCCTTGTTCGGCTTCCGGCACGGCATTGCCTACAATTAGGTCGTCAACTCTGTGTGGATCTAGTTGAGGGACGGATTTTAACAGTTGTTTAATTACTTCCGAGGCCAGGTCGTCGGACCTATAAAAACGGAAGCCGCCTTTTTTAGCTTTGCCTACCGCCGATCTTAATCCGGCTACTATATATGCTTCTCTCATGGCTTTATTTCTACTTTTATTTTATAAATTTAATTTATTTACGAATTATTTTTTGCAACTGATACTTTTAATATTTTCTGGAGTAGTGGAGTAATGGAGTAATGGAATATCTAGGTTAATTCCAATTCACTTCACTCCATTACTCCAACATTCCATAATTTCACTACTTCATCTCTGTCCCCCCATAGTCTATATCCAATAATCACTAATTAGTTTCTAAGCGGCTTACCGGTATTTAAAATGTACTCAATCCGCTCCATGGTTTTCTTCTCGCCTATAAGGCTTAAGAAGGCTTCCCGTTCAAGGTCGAGCAAATACTGTTCGCTTACCAGTGTACCCTGGGATAAGTCTCCACCGCACATTACGTAAGCTAGCTTCTCAGCAATTTTTTTGTCGTGGTCTGTAATATAATTTGCCGTCCTGTAAGAATAAGCGCCCAGCAGCAGTATTGCCAGTGCTTCCCTGCCTAGAACTTTAATATCGTTGCGCGGAATAGGCATTGAATATCCTTTCTCCGCCAAAGCAAGTACCGAACGCTTCGCATCATAAATTACCTTGCTGGGATTAATTGTAATTTCATCCCTGCCTGTTTTGAATATATCCAGATCGAACGCTTCGTAAGCCGATGTGGATACCTTAGCCTGGGCAATATTCATAAACCTCTTTTGAAGTTCCGGCATTTCTACAGAACCCTCTGCATAGCTGTCGGACGCCCGGAGAGTCATCTCTTTAGAACCGCCGCCGGCAGGAATAATTCCTACTCCTACCTCTACCATGCCGATATAAGTTTCGGCTGAGGCCTGCACTTTATCTGCATGCAGGCAAATTTCGCAGCCGCCGCCTAAGGCAAGCGCATGCGGTGCTACAACAACCGGGATGTTGGAATATCTTATGTGCATCGTAGTGTTCTGGAAAGTCCTTACGGCCATGTCTATCTCGTCGTATTCCTGTTCAACGGCAAGCATCAGCATCATAGCCAGGTTTGCACCCGCAGAAAAATTTTGGCCGTTGTTCCCGATTACAAGTCCGGCAAAATCTTTCTCAGCAATTTCAATTGATTTATTCACAGCTTCTAAAATTTCCGTGCCGATAGAATTCATTTTTGTTTGGAACTCAAGGTTAACAACTCCGTCGCCTAAATCGTGAAGTGTGGCGCCGGTGTTCAGCCAGACAGGCTTGTTGGCTCTATAATTATCAAGAATTATAAAATCATTCATGCCGGGGATTTCTTTATAAGAGGAAGATTTTAAGTCGTAATATTTTTTCTTACCTCCTTCTATTTTATAGAATGAAGAAAATCCCTTCTCCGCCATTTGCTTAACCCAAGCGGCAGGCTTAAAACCGGCTTCTTCCATCAGCTTCAAATTTTTTTCAACTCCCAGAGCATCCCAAGTTTCAAAGGGCCCAAGCTCCCATCCGAAGCCGGCTTTCATCGCGTCGTCAATCTTATAAATTTCATCTGCAATCTCCGGAACCCGGTGGGATGCGTAGCTGAAAATATAAAAAGAAAGCATGCGCAGGAAATCCCCGGCTTTATCTTTGGCGTAGTGAAGGCTCCTCAGTCGCTCACTTAAATTCTCAATCGCTTTGGCGGCGCCAACCGATGCAAACTTAGTTTTGCCACTCGGCTTGTATTCCATTGTCTTTACATCAAGCTCCAGAATCTCTCTCTCTCCGTTCTCCTTTTTAATCTTTTTGTAAAACCCTTGTCCGGTTTTGTCTCCCAGCCAGTTTTTACCAACCATACTGTTTACATATGCAGGTATTGAAAAAATACCGCGCTGCTCATCATCGGGACAATCGTGGTAAACATTGCCAGCCACTTTAACCAGGGTATCTATTCCCACAACATCGCACGTTCTAAAAGTTGCGGACTTCGGCTTGCCGGTTAACGGACCTGTCAAAGTATCAATCTCTTTTATTGATAGCCCCATTTCATCCATCAGCTTGAATACCGCCATCATACTAAAGACGCCTATCCTGTTTGCAATGAAAGCGGGAGTATCCTTACAGAGAACAGTAGTCTTTCCTAAAAACAGCCTGCCGTAGTGCATCAGGAAATCAATTACATCCGCACCGGTATCGACAGTAGGAATCAGTTCAAGCAGTTGCAGATACCTTGGAGGATTGAAGAAATGCGCGCCGCAGAAATTTTTCCGGAAGTCTTCGCTCCGTCCCTCGGCCATAAGATGAACCGGAATACCGGAGGTATTCGTAGTAACCAGAGAGCCCGGCTTCCTGCTTTTTTCTATTATATCGAACACGCTCTTTTTAATCTCCAGGTTTTCAACCACAGCTTCAATTATCCAGTCGGCGTTGCTCAAATATTTAAGATCATCTTCAAAATTGCCGGTTGTAATTCTTGAAGAAAAATCTTTATGATAAATGGGCGAAGGTTTAGCCGAGAGAACATTTTTAAGGTTATCGTTAACTATTCTGTTCCGCACTGTTTTATCCGAGACTGACAGCCCGTCTTTTTTTTCACTACCGGTCGGCTCTTTCGGAACAATATCCAAAAGAAAAACCTTACAGCCTATGTTTGCAAAATGGGCAGCAATACGGGAGCCCATAACCCCGGAGCCCAAAACAGCTACTTCTTTTATTTTTCTGTTCATATCTTTTTCTTTTTTGTGTTAAAATTATTTTACTCGCTATATATTTTATCAACCAGATTTTTATTCTTTTCCAAAATTATTTTGCGCTTCAATTTCAGCGTCGGTGTCAGCTCGCCGCTTTCAACTGTCCAATCATGGTCGGTCAGTTCAAACTTCTTAATTTGTTCAATGTGAGAAAACCGCTTGTTATACTTTTGAATATCCTTCCATATCCTGTCTTTAACAATTTGGCTATGAAGTATCTCTTCAAGCGGAAGATTATCCAGCCCCTTCTTTTTGCACCAATTAAATATGAAGACGGCCTCAGGGACAACAAGTGCTGCGGTAAACTTTCTGTTTTCTCCGATGACCATAATATTTTTAATGAACCAGGATTCTTTCATCTTGTTTTCGATCGGAAGAGGGGCAACAAATTTTCCTCCGGAGGTTTTGAATACTTCTTTCAGCCTGTCCGTCACTTTTAAAAATCTGCCTTGCACAAATTCCCCGATGTCTCCGGTGTGAAACCAGCCATTGGAGTCGAACGCCATGCTTGTAAATTCGGGCTTGTTGTAATATCCTTTAAAAATGTTGGGGCCTTTGGCCAGTATTTCCCCAGAGTCGTCTATCTTTATTTGCACACCAGGTATGGGAAGCCCGGCAGTTCCTAAATAATAATCACCATCTTTAAACCTGTTACATGTAAGCACCGGTGAGGTTTCCGTAAGTCCGTAGCCTTCTCTAACCGGCAGACCTGCAGCCGTAAATATTCTGGCAAGCCTGGGTTGCAGCGTTGCAGCGCCGCTTATTATTCCGGAAACTTTTCCGCCTAGAGCTTCCTGCCATTTTTCAAACACCAGGTGCCTTGCAGCCATCAACCTTGCTTTATAAAACAGATTGTTCCTACCCTGCGGATCATAATGGTTGGCAAGGTTGACCGCCCAGCCGAAGATCGACTTTTTTATACCGGATAACTCTCTTCCTTTAGCCATTATCCTCTCGTATATTTTTTCCAACAGTCTCGGTACGGTCGTAAAATAATTCGGCTTAACCTCTTGAAAGTTTTCAACTATTTTATCAAGGTCCTCGGCATAATAAACTGCGCCGCCAACCATCAGATAAAAATATATTGCTGTTCTTTCAAAGATATGGCAGAGAGGTAGAAAGCTAATCATTCTGTGCCCGGAATTCATCGGCATAATTTGATTAAGCGACACTGCGTTGCTTATTATGTTGTTGTGCGTAAGCATTACTCCCTTGGGTGTTCCAGTGGTGCCGGAGGTATAAATGATTGTAGCTATGTCGTCAGGCTTTATAGAATCTTCTATTTGTTTAAGCTGATCTTCAAATGTCTTATCCTGAATCGAAGAGATATCGGACCAATGCTTAATCCCGTCAATCTTATCGAATGTATAAACATCCTGAACCGATTTAGTCCTTGGAAGAACTTTGCGAACTTTTTCATACAGATCTTTATTAGCGGCAAATACAAGCTTAACCTGTGCGTCGTTTAATATGTACGCATATTCATCCAACGTCATTGTAGGATAAACCGGCACATCAATTCCTCCTATTTGAAGTATGCCGAGGTCGACAAAATTCCATTCCGTTCTGTTGGGAGAAATGATTGCGAAAGTATCTCCCGGTTTATAGCCCAACTTCAACAGTCCAAGGCTAAATGAGTCGACTATTTCTTTAATTTTTATTGAACTAAACTTTTGCCAGGCGCCGTTCTGTTTATCGCACAGAGCATCGGGCCTGGGGTATGTTTCCAATTGGTAAGGCAGAATATCGATCAATCTTTTAATGTTTTTCACGTATTCTCCAAAGCTTAGTTCTAATTATTTTCAGATAATTAATGGTTTCAATATATTTACCAAAATTTTAAAAAACAAGCGAAATTTCGCTAATGATGAAATTCTGCTAACATCTGTGCTGCTTTTTTTCTATATTGCAGACGTAAAACACAAGAAATGCGGAATAAATGGCAAAAGGAAACTATATTAAGATTATTTTCGGGCTTAAACTGAAACAGCTTAGAATTGATAAAAATATGTCACTTTCTTATCTGGCTGTAAAAAGCAATTTATCGGTCTCTTATTTAAATGAAATTGAGACCGGAAAGAAATATCCAAAAGCCGACAAGATAGCTACTTTGGCAGGCGCACTGGGAGTAAATTATGACGATCTAGTCTCATTAAAGCTTTTCCGAAACCTTGCACCCATAGGCGATTTGCTGGAATCTAACATACTCGAGCAGCTTCCCCTTGACCATTATGGAATTGAGATTAATAAGCTTATTACCATTATGTCCGGGGCTTCGATGCAGTTAAGCGCATTGATTGCAACATTTATTGAAATGGCTAAAAGCTCGGAGATGAGCCAGAATAATTTCAGCAGAACAGCCCTAAGAACATTCAAAGAATTTAATGATAATTACTTTGAAGAGCTGGAAAGCGCCGCAAAAGAATTTTTAGAAGAGAATCATCTGGACGGATTGAATTTTATCGAATCCGGCAGACTAAGCTCGATACTTGAAAAGAAATATAATTATGCTGTTGACGAAGAGACAACAAACAACTTCCCCGAGCTTGACGAGCTTAGAGCAGCGGTAGTAAAAGGCAAAAAGAACAAGCTCTTCCTTAACCGCAGATTATCCGATGCCCAAAAGGCTTTTGTAATAGGCAAGGAGCTTGCATATAATTTTTTATCGATCAAAGACAGAAGCTATATCTACTCTAGCATAAAGCTGAATACGTTCGATCAGCTTCTGAATTATTTTAAAGCATCGTATTTTTCTACCGCACTTCTAATTAACAGCATGTTTTTTGTCCGGGATCTTGAGCTGTTCTTCAATTTGCCTGAATGGAACGGAAATACTCTGCTGGAATTAATGTCGAGGTATAACTGCACGACTGAAATGTTCTTTCAGAGGTTGACCAATTTATCTTCCAAACATCTGGGCTTAAATAAATTTTTCTTCCTTCGCTTTAATTATGAAAACGGATCGAACAGGTTCGATCTATCAAAGGAATTAAGATTAAATACGCGGCGCAATCCAGGCGGATATCAAACAGACGAGCATTACTGCCGCCGATGGCTTTCAATTGATACCTTGAAAAAATTAGAGGCCGAGTTAAAAAAAGATAACCACTTCGAAAAAAAAATCACCGGTATACTTCACTCAAAATTTTTCGGATCGGAAGACGAGTACCTATCCATCTCTGTGGCACAAAAGGGCAGACTGCTGGAAAACAACATTTCCAGTTTAACTATAGGTTTTCAAATAGATGATGCACTGAAGGGGAGAATAAAATTTTGGAACGATCCGGCAATAGAGTTTAAGACGGTTAACGATACCTGTGAAAAATGTAAAATTGCAGACTGCGCCGATCGTGTAGCGCAGCAGGTATCCGCCGAGAGGGCCGGGAAAATGGAAGCGCTGGAAACTGCTATTAAAAAGCTGGAAGAATTAGAATAGCTCTAACAACTTCGTAAATGATCAGTACCATTCTTGACGCCTTATTTTTTACAAGCCTTCAAAGTCTTTTATTTTCTTTTTAACATCATCCGGTATGGCTGCGGACTTTAAAGTCTTATAGTCGTACGATACGAGCTTGGTTACGGCGGATGCAGCTATTACTTCAGCCCCGCCTCTATAAACAACAATCAGATGCCTAACTTCCGAGCTTTTATTGCCGAGCATCGACACTCTAGATAAAACCGCAATCTCTTCACCAAATATCAGCGGCTGCAAATAATCAATTTCTATTCTAGCAACAACGGCGCCAAAATTCAGATCGTTTCTCGTACGCTGAAGTACATCCGCAAAATATGATATCCTCGCCTCTTCAAGATACGATAAATACGTTGCGTTGTTTACATGGCGCATAGCATCCAGGTCCGAAAATCTTACTTTAATTTTTATTCTATGTTTAAAAAGTTTTATATCATCCATAATCTTTCCGGCTATTTGAACAAATTCTTCAAAGTTTTAATTGCATTCAATATATCTTCATAGCCAGCATCAAGATGAGTAATTGCCCGCAGGTAACCGGGCTTGCCTTCGGACAACAGAAGTCCTTCGTTCCTGCATTTTTCAATTACATCTTCTACAGAATTTTTGAGCGGCTTGAAAATTACTATGTTGGTCTGAACCGAATCCATGTCAATCTCAAATACCGGGATTTCATCAATCGTCTCAGCAAGAAGACGTGCATGTTTATGGTCGTCCTTAAGTCTTTCAAAATTATTTTGAATTGCGTACAGGCCAGCAGCGGCAAGAATACCTATCTGTCTCATTCCGCCGCCCCAGGCTTTGCGCACTCTAAATGCTTCGGTAATAAAATCCTTCGTCCCGGCAATAATAGAACCCACAGGCGCGCCCAGCCCCTTGGAAAGGCAGCAGGAGACAGAATCGAAATGAGAAGCGTATTCTTTAACCGGTATGCCGGTAGCCGCCGAGGCATTCCACAAACGAGCACCGTCCAGATGATATCGCAAGTTGTATTTTTTAGCCAGGGCTTTCACATTAACAATATTATCCATAGGTTGCACTGTGCCGCCCGCCCTGTTATGAGTATTTTCCAGCGCGATAACTTTTGTACGGGGCATATAATATGCACTAACAGGCCTAATGTTCGGTTCAATTTGTTCCGGGGTAATTACGCCCATCCTGCCTTCTACCGGCATTAGCTGAAGCCCGCTTAAAACCGCGGGCGAGCCGGACTCGTACTGAAAAATATGAGCATCCCTTTCGCAAATTACTTCGTCGGCGGGGTTAGTATGCACTCTTAAACAAAGCTGGTTGCCCATTACGCCGCTGGATACAAACAACGCCGCTTCTTTACCCAGCAGTTCGGCAGCAAATTCCTGCAGCTTATTAACAGTCGGGTCTTCCTGGAAAACGTCGTCTCCAACCTCGGCTTCGTACATAGCTTTACGCATCCCTTCCGAAGGCCTGGTTACGGTATCGCTGCGCAGATCAATATATTTTTTACCCATTATAAAAATTGCTCCTTTATGTTTCAGTTCAATTTAATAAAACTTCAATTCCGTTTAATCTTTTTTAGGATAAAGAAACCGAAAATCCAAACAGAAATGATCGATGCTAAATTCGGAATTATTAATGGATATCTTGTAAAAAGCGTTTCAGTATTTTCCAGGTGAACATCTCCGACAATAAAAGTTTTCGTATCGAACTTGGATTCTGTAACCGTTCTGCCCAGAGGATCGATTATACAACTTATGCCGCCGTTGGCAGCTCTAATTACGGTTCTTCTGTTCTCAACGGCGCGCAGAACCGAAATTTCTTTATGCTGGTATGGCCCGCTCGAATTGCCCCACCAGCTGTCGTTTGTAACTACCGCAATAATCTTTGCACCTCTCCTTATAAAATTTGTTACGAAGTAAGGGAAAATGGATTCATAACAAACCAGCCCGTCTATGCTGACTGAATCCCGCCCAGTATAATCAGCATCGGCGGCAGAGGCAGGTATTTTAAAATCGGTAGTATCCCTGCCCACATTCCAACCGGAAATTCCAACTCCCCATTTTATAATTTTACCCAGCACGGGAAATGTATCTACAAAAGGAACTCTTTCAGCGAAGGGTACAAGCTTCATCTTTCCGTATCTTTGAATCATTGATGAGCGGGGAGAAAGCAGAAGTATGCCGTTGTAAGTTGTATAATAAAATGCGCCGCCGCCAGCTTTAAGCGCATCGGGCGGAATTTTATCTCCTCTGAAATAATATTTCACATCCGGCATGCCGGTAAGAAGGTATACGTTATTCTTATTTATAAATTTATATATCGAATCGAGCACCGGCTGATTTGATCCGTCGAGTAAAAATACCGGTAGAGCGGTCTCCGGCCAGACAATTAATCTTGCACCTTTATCCGCCGCTTTTTTAGAAAGGTGAAGATACAAACCGGTAAGCTTGAACAAATTTCCGCCCTGCCATTTTTCCTGGGGATTAAGGTTCGGCTGGATCAATCCGACTTTTAACGTACTCTTTGAAATTTTAAAAGTAGAATATCTGATTATCCCGTAAGACAAAACAATTAAAAAAATAAACGCCGCAGAGGATAGGTTTATAACAAACCGCCTTTTGTCTGTTCTGTAGTACTTGAAAGCTTTCAACAAAAAGATGTTTATATAAATAACTACAACTGAAATACCCACAGAGCCTATTACATCCGCTATCTGTATAAATACGACGAAGTGAGCCAAGCCGTTTCCGAGTGTAAGCCAGGGGAAGCTTAGATCGGTAAGCATATATAAATATTCGTAGGTTATCCAAAAAAGTGGGAATAAGAATATAACATCCCTTTTAGGAAATGATTTACGCGCAAAATATAAAAGCGTGGATGGTATTAAAAAGAAAAGCGGGTTTACTATTATTAAAGCCATCCCGCCAATCATCAAAAACGGATCGGCTTGCTTTTGCCAGCTGCCTACCCAGTATAAAGTAATCAGACTGAAAATAAAAAAAGTTAGATATGTAGCTCTGTTTATTTCGCCAAGAGTTTTCTTCTTTTCAATTACTTTTAAATACGGGACCAATCCTATAAACAAAAGCAAAGGGAAAGGAAACGGGAAAGGCGGGAAAGCAATTCCGAGCAATACGCCGCTCAATATTAACAACAGCCTCTCGTATCGTCTTTCCCATTTTTGTTCCGGAGAAAGATGAAATTGATTTTTGCGGAATAATCTCACTTTAACCGCCGTTTCCGTTTTAATATAAAATATCTAACAACATAAACTAAAATTATTAAAGCAGTAACTGCGATAACGATATTACTGTAGGTTGAAAGATAACTGTCGACAACATCCAAATTTCTGCCGAAAATTATTCCCAGATAAATTATTAATGAGTTCCAAACTAAAGCGCTAACTGACGCATAAATGAAGGTCTTCTTTGCGTCCAGCTCGCTTAAACCGCCAAAGAAAGAGATAACCGATCTTGTGCCGGGCAGAAACCTGTTGAACAGTATTATCGAATATCCGTACCTTGCATACCAGCTCTCAAGTTTATCAAGAGCCTCAATAGAAATAAATTTAACCTTGCCTGCTCTTACTACCTTTTTATCTAGCTGCTTGCCGATAAGGAACAGAATCATAAATCCAAGTACGCTTCCTACAGTAGTTAAAAGCAATGTGGGTACATAATGAATAGAATGAGAGACAATTAAAGAGCCGCTGATAAGCAGTATAACATCGCTCGGCGAAGGCGGGAAGACATTCTCGATAAATGCAAAAAAGAATAACGCTACATAAATCCAGAAAGGACTCAATGCCGAAATAAAATCGATAATGTTTTCAATCATCTTATTATTTTCTAAGAATTAATACTGTGGCAAAGGCAGAGGCACCTTCTTCCCTTCCTACAAAGCCAAGCTTCTCCGTTGTAGTAGCTTTAATAGAAATCCTGTTCAATTCCACGTTGAAAAGACCAGCCAGGTTCTCTCTCATCTTCATTACGTAAGGGGAAATTTTCGGGCGCTGCATAGTAACCACAGCATCAATATTGCCGAGCGAATAGCCGCTTAGCAGAACATGCTCGTATACTTTTTTCAGAAGGATCATACTGTCGACATCCTTGTAGTTTTCATCCGTGTCCGGGAAATGCCTGCCTATATCTCCAAGTGCAAGTGCGCCGAGCAGGGCATCGCTAATTGCATGCAGCAGAACATCTGCATCCGAGTGGCCGAGCAGGCCTTTATCGTACGGAATGCTAACACCTCCGATTATTAATTTCCTGCCTTCGGCAAATGCATGCACGTCAAAGCCTATACCGGTACGGTAATCAGGATTCAAAATCTCACCTCAAAGCTTTCAAATTCATTTTTAAAATCCTGCCACTGCATAATACAGCTTTTAACGGAGGAACGAGACGGTCCTAATTTTATTTGTAGGTATAGTTCTTCGATCATCGCCTTGTCTCCCTCAACAACAGTTTGCACTTGGCCGGAATACAAATTCTTAACGTATCCTTTCAATCCCAGCGCCGAAGCTTTCCTAATAACATAATACCTGAAACCGACGCCCTGTACAAGGCCGCCGGCAATTATTTCAGCTCTTTTAAGGTCTTCAGCCATTATTAAATTTTAATTTGTCGAATAATTCAGTAGCTAACAGCCCTGTAAATATAAGTATCCCGCCTAAAAAGCCAAAGTGAGAAATTCTTTCATGAATTGCCCAGTAGGCTAGGAGCGCTGCAAAGATAGGCTCGAAAGAAAAAATAATTCCCGCCTTAGTAGGTGTTACAATCTTCTGAAATCGTGTCTGCAGTGTTGTGGTAACCAGCGTAGCTAAAAGTGTGGTATACAGAAAAGCGAACAGCACGTTTCCGGTAAATGAAAACCTTGCCGGCTCCAGTCCGGATGAAGACAGCAACGCCGTAAATATTATTCCGCTTACCGCAGTAACGCTTACCTGCATAAAGACAAGGGGCATGTAATCGAATTTTTTACTCACTATATCTAGATAAACAAGATACATTGCATAAGAGACTGCACAAAGAAGCGTAAAGAAATCGCCGATATTAAAGCCCGATCCGATCTCGTGAAAGATACCGAATATCGACTCGCCTTTACTGGACAATAAAATTAATCCAAGCAAGACAAATACAATTCCGATAATGTTCCCCTTGCCCGGTTTTTTCTTCTCGAAAAGATATTGGAAAACCGGAGTGAAAAGAATAAACGTACCCGTAATAAATCCTGACTTTGTAGCCGTAGTATAATTTAATCCTATGGTTTGGGTTGCAAAACCCGTAAAGTACATTAGCCCTAAAACAATACCGCCGTAAAAAACTTCTCTGCCCGTATTCTTTAATTTCTTTATCATAAAAGGCAGAAGCAGAAGAGTTGCGAAAGAAAACCTTATGGTAACGAAAAGGACTGGAGAGACATCTTTAAGAGCAACTTTAATTATTACGAATGTAGCTCCCCAAATTAAGGTAACCAATAGCAATAATCCTTCGCCGGTATACTTTTTCATCTTAAAAGATCTTAAAATATTAAATTCAAAATTGATTGATGGTTCTAATCATTATCGCGGGAATAGCCGAAGGCCTTAAGCATATTCTCATCCGATCTCCATTTATGCCTTACCTTCACTCTTAATTCCAGGAACACCTCATGCTGAAGGAACTCTTCAACCGCCTGCCTGGCAACTTGCCCTAATTTTTTTATTGCGGCCCCCTGCTTCCCGATTATAATCCCTTTCTGGCTGTCCTTCTCAACCACTATCTCCGCCTGAATAAAATTCTTTTTATCGTCCTTCTCCTTAAAATCGGCAATAAGTACCTCGCAGCTGTATGGTATTTCCTCCTTGAACAACTCGAAAATTTTTTCGCGGATAATTTCCGATACGAAGAACCTTTCGTTTTCATCTGCAACGATATCGTCAGGATAAAATTTCGGGCCCGGCGGCAGCAGTTCCAAAATGGTATCCAGTACAGCCCTTATATTAAAATTTAAAGATGCTGAAACGGGAATAACTTTTTTGAATATGCCGCTACTTTCAATTTTGTCCACTATCGCCTGAACTTTTTCCTGTTTAAGCAAATCGACTTTGTTTAGAACAGCCAGCTTTGGCTTTTTACTCTTTACTACCGATTCGTATATAAAATCTTCCTTTAAGGTGGCTTCGGCTCCAGGATCGGCAGAAACATCAATAATAAGTACAACAATATCGGCATCGGATAAGGATAATTCCACGGCTTGCATCATCTTTTTTTGCAGCAGATAAGCGGGGTTTAATATTCCCGGCGTATCTAAAAAGATTATCTGGTAATTTTCTTCAGTTAAAATCCCAAGAATTCTTTTTCTTGTTGTTTGGGGTTTGCTGGTTGTAATAGAGAGCTTTTGCCCTAAAAGAGAATTTAGTAGTGTCGATTTACCCACATTGGGCTTTCCCAATATTGCAACGTAACCGGCTTTTGTATATAATCTGTTATCCATTCTTCTCACCGTTTTCCTACAAACAATTTACCGGAACTGCAAGCATCTTTTTCCCGTCTGCCTGGCTCCGTTTATAAGCGTTACGGGAGAATCAGCAACGGCATCCAAGACAGAATATGTTATATTTCTGAAAACCATGGGCACAATTTAAACCGGTCGTGGTTGAAAATCAACCAAGTGGCGGACGATTTTCAACCACCTTGTGGATGATTTGCAGGCGGACCAATTACAAGATCAAGCGGAATAAAAAATCAGATATCAGATTCTGACTACTGACCTCTGCCCTCTGATCTCTGACTTCTGACCTCTGACTTCTGACCTCTAATTTTTTTTCTAGTTATTGTAATATTCTTTTGAATAGATTCTTATATTAAAAAAGAATTATTAAGCTATTGGATTAAAGCATCTTACTCAGCCTCCGCTTTGTCTGCCTAAGACTCTCATAGAAGAAATAAGCAATGACGAGCATCCCAAGGGAGAAAATCGATCCCAGGATGGAGACATTTTGATTTGTAAATAATTCTTTTAGCGAAGAAAGATTTTTTATTGCAAATTCTACATAACGATTTATGTTTTGCCCTGTAGCCGTAGCGCTGCCTGCCTGCCCGGCAATAATTACGAGCAAATAAATAACCGAGGCAAGGCATATAGCAATTAATATTGAGGAAATAGACAAAATAAAATTTCTGTCTTCTTTCTTAGCTCTGGCATTCTTCAAAATCTTAGACATTATCGAAGAAGTAAAAGCGGGACTTACTTCAAAAGTTTTTATTTTGCCTAGATGGTAGTGCACGGCCTGTAAAGCAGCAAACCTTTTTCTATCCTGCCCGGATTGGGCAAGCTTTTCGCGCACCAACTGAATTGTGTCGTAATCAAGCTCTCCGTCAATATATTTATTCAGAATTTCATCAGTTAATTCAATCATAATAATTCCTCTGCATAATTATTTTTAATAAGCAGGTCCCTTAGTGCGTTCCGCGATCTGTACAGAATTACTTTTATGTTATTAACAGTAGTTTCCATTACCTGTGCAATTTCCTCGCAAGTCATGTTTTCCAGGTAGAACATGCTGATAACCGAAGCATAATTTACCGGGAGCTGCTCAATAACGTTATGAACAAATTTTGAAAGGTCTTTTTTCTCGGAGACATGGTAATCATAATCGCTCTCAAGGTATAAATGGTCTTCTACAGACGTCATTTCCGTTTCAATTTTTCTTTTCTTAGCCGAAAGCCGTGTTAATGCCGTGTTGTAAACAATCCTGTAAAACCATGTAGAAAATTTTGCGTCCTGCCTGAATTTATCAAGCGCCTTAAATGCTTTTAAAAAACAGTCCTGAAGAACTTCCTCGGCTTCCATATCATTCTTCAGCATTCTTACCAGCAGGGAATACGCCTTATTCTTATACCTGTCAATCAGTAAAGCATAATCAGAATGATTGCCTTTTTTAACAGAATCGATAATTTCAAAATCAGTAAGGTTTTTCATTTACCTTTAAGACTTCCCGCTTAATTAAAAGGTTACTCCCGTTTTTTAACGGGGATTACCGGCGCTTAATTATCTCAACGTAAAAAACCATCCGTATCAACTTAATAAAAATTAACAACAGATACTTTATAATTTGTAACCAATAAATAGAAGCATTAGTCTAATTCAGTAAAAAGAGTATCGGAGGAAAAGATGGCACAAGACATAATAGCAGTATTTATACCGATTGTAATAACATTGGTAGCCGGGTTGGTTATTGTAACGGTAATATACTTAAAGTCGCGCGAGAAGCAAATGCTTATTGAAAAGGGCTTGGATGCCCAGTCAATTAAAGAATTCTTCGAGGGCAAAAACAGCAAGAAAGATCCTTACATATGGATGAAGCTAGGAATTATCTGTATCGGCTTCGGAATGGGATTAGGATTGGGGATGTACCTTCAGGAAGCAACGGGAATGGAATTCTGGGTTCCATTCTTACTCTTTACATTTACAGGAATAGGATTTGTTGTGGCAAACATTTCTTCTAGAAAGCTGCTTGGAAAAGAGAAAGGCAACCTGTAAAATCTTTATCATCTAAAATACTTCTTGTTTAATACCAAAAGGCATCCCGATAAAATCGGGATGCCTTTTTAATTTTAAATCGCAGTTTAATTATTCCTGGGCTTCAAGCCATCTTTCAACATCTATAGCCGCCATGCATCCGGAGCCTGCGGCTGTAACAGCCTGCCTGTAAGTTTTATCCGCTACATCGCCGGCAGCAAAAACTCCCGGTATGTTTGTATATGTAGAGCCCGGTTTAACTTTTAAATAACCGGTTTCGTCCATATCCAGTACGCCTTTAAATAGATCGGTATTCGGCTTATGTCCGATAGCAATGAACAAGCCGTCGGCATCTACTTTTAAAGTTGAATGATCCTTAGTATCCTCAAGCAAAACGCCGGTCATGGTTTTACGACCGTTTTCTTGTTTGCCTAGAACTTCTTTAATTATTTTACTTGTCTGGAATTTTATTTTAGGATTTTTCTTTACTCTATCAAACATAATTTTAGAAGCGCGGAACTCATCTCGCCTGTGAACGATGGTAACCTCGGAAGCAAACTTAGTTAGGAAATTAGCTTCTTCCATTGCGGTATCGCCGCCGCCGACAACCAGCACTTTCAAGTCCTTGAAAAAGAATCCGTCGCAGGTAGCGCAGGCGGAAACGCCATAGCCCATGTATTTATTTTCACTCTCAATGTTCAAAAGTCTTGCAGACGCACCGGTGGATATAATCACTGCGTCGGCCGTATGAACATCGTCGTATGTTTTCAGAACAAACGGTCTTTTGGAAAAGTCGACTTCCGTAACCTCGGTATAAATCGATTTGGCGCCGAACCTTTGAGCTTGCTTTCTCATTATATCCATTAGTTCGGGTCCCATAATTCCGCTTTCAAATCCGGGGTAGTTTTCTACTTCGGTAGTAATCGTAAGCTGGCCGCCCGGCTGCATGCCTTCAAATATTACCGGGTTCAAATTAGCGCGCCCGGTATAAAGACCTGCGGTAAAACCGGCGGGGCCGGATCCTATTATTGCAACCTTATGATGATTTTCAGATGACATCTTATCTCCTTTGTACAGTAAAAGTTTTTCGGTTTAAATTTCAATTAAATATCAATTAAGTTTCGGCAGCCAATCGAATAGAATATTCTCAACCTCGTATACCTTCAACCCGCTCGGCAGCAAATTCAAATTCTCATCGGAAAAGGTTAACCGGTAATTCCAGTCCAGTACCGGGCTGTGTCCGGTTATCCTCCACAAACCTTTTTTATTCAATTCAATATGATTCAGTTTTTCGGCTAAAGGTTCAAAGCTTTTTCGCCTTGTGCGCTGGGGTCTGGTAGTGTCGAACCACGTATAATATTTATAATCGAGTTCATAGATGTTTCCGCGCTGCCCCTTTACAACCGATAGCACTATATCGTTCTCGGCGGTCATAACCTTAGCAGTTAGGTGAAGCGGGAAATTCGACTCGACGACAGATAAATTGCAGTCGCTGTAGTTGCTAACAACGGATTCCCTTAATGCAAATGACCTTTCCGATTTCTCAAACAACCTGCATTCATCCCGCCATATTTCTTTATACTTGTCAATGTCATTAATTATTGAGGGGATCAGCTCAAATGTTTTTTCATAGATCTTTTGCATGGCTTCCGGGTATTTTTCATGCTGTAGAATTTCCTTGAACATGCTTCTGGTTTCATCGGCGAATGACTCAATAACAATTGAAGCTTTCAATGCATCGCCGGTTGTAAATTCTGCAAAGTCGCCCGTAAGCGAAATATTGATTAATGACGTTTTATTTTTTATTGCAAAGTCCTGGCTTAACAAAACGAACGCGCTTAAAGCTCCGTCTGCATCGAAGTGGTTGTTGGACACGATATTAATATCTTTAAGATACATTCTTTTATTCACGTGCTCAATCAGCTTAAAGGCCATTTGAGTTGTCGTCTCGGCTTTTAGCTCAGCAGGGGAATTATTGCCGTGCCAGTGACTAAGCTGCAGTTTTGCATCGAACGCACCGTCTACACAAATAACATTTTGTCTTGATTTAAGCAGGGGTTCAAAAATAAATTTCATGGCGCAACTCATCCATTTTTTTTTGAATCGATAAGGAAACCGGCGTTCCGCTTAAGGCCTTTTAACCTAGCCCGGCTTACCGGACTAGTATCGAACCTGGTTTTAAATTCTTCATCAGTCATTTTCATAATTTCATACAAATCGATTTCCGTATTTCCTCCGGCGGGATTAAACCCTTCCTTATTAGTCTCAATGGCAAACTTAATATTCCAGGGGCAAACATCCTGGCAAACATCGCAGCCGAATAACCAGTTATCGAATTTACCCCCGAACTCTTCCGGAATGCCGTTCTTGTTTTCTATGGTTAAATAAGAGATACATTTATTGGAATCCACCGCATACTCATCCACAATTGCGCCGGTCGGACACGCATCTATGCAAGCGGTGCAGGTACCGCAAAAATCCGGTATCCTTTGGGAATAATTAAACTCATAGTTAGTAATTATCGAAGCCAAAAATATCCAGCTGCCGAAATTCTTATTTATTACATTAGTATGCTTGCCCATCCAGCCCAGCCCGGATTTTACAGCCCATACTTTATCCATAACCGGCCCGGTATCCACGTATGAAATCGATTCAAAATCCGGATCGGTTTTCTTCAACCACGCCTCCAGTTCTCTAAGCATCTCCCAGATTATTAAGTGATAGTCCTTGCCCCAGGCATACCTGGAAATTTTCCCGGAATCGTTTTTACCTGAATAACCATAACTTGTAAAGTAATTTACTGCCAGCGAGATAATGCTTTTAGCCGTGGGTAAAATATTCCTAACATCTTTTCTTTTTTCAATGTACCTTTCCATATAACCCATGCCGGCCTGTAAACCTCTGCTCAGCCACTCTTCAAGTTTCCGCTTTTCATCGGTTAGTTCATCCGCCCGCGCAAAACCTACCAAATCAAAGCCGATCTCTTTTGCCTTCTCAATTACTATATCGCTGGTCAACTTCATAATAAGAATTTAAATTACGCAATAATTAAATCTAAAATAAATGTTGGTCTTACCAGTTAAAACTTTTCTTATCTGCTTTAATAAAAATGTAGTTGTCTTTAATCCGGATAGGATATGCTGTAAGGCCGCTTCTCTTTGTCGGCATTAAACCGGTTCTCAAATCGAACATCCAACCGTGCACTGGACAAACTACGCATCCGTCCTCGATGAAGCCGTCACATATTAATGAAGTATGCTGATGCGGACAAATATTACTCAATGCAAAAACCTCTCCCGATACTTTGAAGACCGCAATTTCCAAATCGTTAACAATAAATCTTTTCCCTTCGCACTCTTTCAAATCATCGCATCGGCACACTTTTGAATAACCGTCAATTTCCTGAAGGTCAGAATGACTTAAACTTTCCATTTGCCTTAAAGCCCTTTTCTGTTCTGGTTATATCCGCAAAAGCGAATTCAGAATCATGTTCGAAAAATAATTTCCAGCCCTCATTAAGCGCACGTGTTAATATGTTCTTCTTTTCTGCAATCGTAACCAGAGGTTGAAGATCATAGCCCATAACATAAGGCAGAGGTATATGGGAGGCTGTCGGGAAAAGGTCGCAGCAGTATAAAATTGTATTGTGCGAATCCGATACTTTGATTAACTGCTGGGCGAACGTATGCCCGTTAACCGGAATTAGTTCAATCTCATCGTCAAAATTTTCACTGCCGTCTGTAAATTTCAATACTCCCTCTTCCATTAAGGGAACGAAATTATCTTTTATATAACTTCCCTTGTCTTTATCCGATGGATTAACCGACCAATCATAATTTTTCTTTTGTACAAAATATGTAGCATTCGGAAATGCAGGGACAAGCTTGCCGTTCTCAAATTTTGTCGAGCCGCCGGTATGGTCAAAATGGAGATGTGTTAGAATGACGTCGGTAATATCCTCCGGCTTTATATTAAGCTTCTGTAACTCGGAGCCGAGAGAAAATTCATCCTGTGCAATGCTGTAAATACTACTAGATTTTTCATCCCACTTGTTTCCCATTCCTGTATCGATAAGAATTTTTTTAGAGCCGTTAACAAGCAACAGGTTCCGCGTGGCTAATCTTATTCTGTTCGCCGCATCCGGCGGATTAGTTTTTTCCCATAACGGCTTCGGGATAATTCCGAACATTGCACCGCCGTCTAATGCAAAGTAACCAGAGTTAATAACATGGATTTCATATCTTCCGATTTTCATTTGGACTGTCCTATTAAAGGAAATTTTTTCCGCAAAAAATAAAAACTGCCAATCAAGTTAAGCAAGAAAATAGAAATTTAAAAGACAAAGCGGGAGAGACGGTGCTGTAAAATAGTTCTAGTGTAGAGCTAATAAGATGTAAATAAAAAAGGGCATCGCGGGATGCCCTTAGAAATATAAATTAACACCAATTAATTATTATCTGCCAATACTATCTAAACTTTCTTTTTTAGCTAATAGCGCTGCTTTGTCCTCTTCATGGCTCGGGTCTAATACACAGCATTCAACCGGGCAAACCTCAACACATTGCGGGGAATCGTGAAAGCCTTCGCATTCAGTGCATTTATCGGGAACTACATAGAAATAATCGTTAGAAAAAAATCCGGTAGCGCCTGATGGTGTTGCATCGCCTTCTCCGTATGTCTTGCCGCCTAGTTCCCAGCTCGTACCGCCTTCATAAATTGCATTGTTCGGGCATTCAGGTTCGCAGGCCCCGCAATTAATGCATTCTTCGGTTATCTTGTAAGCCATTTTCTTTACTCCTTATTGTTCGTTAAAATAAATTTTAAATGATTTCAATATTTATAATTCTTAATAATGTTAGGGTTTTATTCGCTAATATTGTGCCAAGTTATTAAGTATTACATATTGCTTTGTGCTTACTCCATGCTGTTAAATTTCAAACAGGTTTAATTAATTAAAACCGAATTACCGGTGATGACATTTTCAATTGTGAGAAATTCAAAATGTGCTTTCTCTATATTGGTCTGTTTATATTAAGTATGAATTTACGGAGTTTTTTAATTTGGAGGGAGTAAAAAAAAGGACACGTTTCCATGCCCTTTCATTCATTTTCGAAGCCTATCGTCCTATTCCGTCTAGATATTCTTTCCTGGCCAATAAAGTAGCCTCGTCTTCAACGTGTTTGGGGTCGGGAATACAGCAATCGACAGGACAGACCGCAGCGCATTGGGGTTCATCGTGGAAGCCTTTGCACTCAGTACATTTATCGGGCACAATATAAAAGAAATCGGTAGAATAAAATCCAACAGCTCCCGAAGGTGCGGCATCGCCGCTGCCGTAGGTTTTTCCTGTCAATTCCCAATCAACACCGCCTTCATAGATTGCAGTATTAGGGCATTCCGGCTCGCATGCACCGCAATTAATACATTCTTCAGTTATCATTATAGCCATAGAAAAATTCTCCTCTTAATCGTTTGAGAGACTTTCCATATATAATTCGAGGGAAGATTAAAAATAAATCCACTCTCCGCCTCTTAACATTTTATTGAGAAAGTTAAATATAATAAACCATAATTTTTACGGGGCTAATTTTAATAAAACTCGAATCAAACATCAATGATAAATTATAAAAAAGTTACTGCTTACCAGCTGCCGCTTGCCCCGCCGCCGCCAAAGCTGCCGCCTCCGCCGGAAAATCCGCCCCCGCCAAAACCGCCGCCGGAGGAACCGCCGCCACCGGAGAAGCCTCCTCCGCTCCCGAATCCGCCTCCGTAATAAATAAAGCCTCCTCTTCCCCCTCTGCCGCCTCTAATAAAAAACGATATGATAATAAATATTATAAACAACAGTGTAAAAATACCCGGACCCGAACCGTTGTGAGAGCTATGCTTTTTATCGGGTTTATATTCGCCTTTTGTTGCCAGAATAATAGCGTTAATCCCTTCTGTAATCCCGCCGTAATAATCATCATTCCGGAAATACGGAATCATAACGTTTCTTATTATTGAGCTTGCGAGGGCATCGGGCAGCGCGCCTTCCAACCCGTACCCAACCTCAATTCTTACCTTCCTGTCGTTCTTTACTACAAGAAGAAGAATCCCATTGTCGTTTTTTTTCGTTCCGATTTTATTTTTAATTGCGGTCTCGTTGGCGTACTCTTCAAGCGGGTAATCGTTTAATGTAGGTATAATCAACAGCACAATTTGATTGGACGTAGAGTCATCAAAAGTTTTCAGACGTTCATTTAAAACAGAAAGCTGCTCTTGATTTAGTGTGCCGGTAAAATCGTTGGCGTAATATTTTAGAACCGGCATTTCCGGCTGAGCAAAGCTAACAGCGGCAAATAAAAAGAGGAATGTTATTAATTTCATTTCAGTTAAAATCAACCTTAGGTACTGTCTCTGCCCCGGCTACAGCTTTAAAGTATTGTTTCTCTCTAAAGCTAAACACATTTGCAAATATCGAATTTGGAAACCTTTTAATTGTAGTATTGTAATTTTGAACCGTCTCGTTGAATTTCCTTCTTTCCACTGCAATCCGGTTTTCAGTACCTTCTAGCTGGGCCTGCAGCTGAAGGAAGTTTTCGTCGGCTTTTAAGTCGGGATAATTTTCTACTGTAACAAGCAGCCTAGAAATAGCTCCGCTTAATTGTCCTTGTACCTGCTGGAATTTTTGAAATGACTGGGGATCGTCTAAAATTTCTTTAGAAACAGTAAGCTGGCCGACTCTGGAACGTGCGTCGGTAACTTCGGTAAGAACGCTCTTTTCAAAATTAGCATACCCCTTTACAGTATTTACTAAATTTGGAATAAGGTCGGCACGTCTTTGGTATTGGTTTTCTACCTGGCTCCAGCTCTGGTTTACGGTTTCGTTTAAGGTAACTAAATTATTATAGGTGCTTATCCCCCACATTATTAAAATTGCTATAAGCAAAAGAACTCCCCCAGCAACGGAACAACCTACGATCATTCCTTTCTTCATCATTCCTCCTATATGGTTGAGTACTACATTGGAAGTTAGCTGTTTTCGTTTTGAAAATTTAGTTTCCTTGCCGAAGGCTTCTAATTGCAGCCGGAAGGCTCGTTCTGGAAAGGTTGTTGCTAAAATCTAATGCTGCCAAGGTTTTTTTACACAAAGCCTCCTCGCCGGCCTGTTATGGCGGAATTTATATTCTTAGTTTAAAAACAAGCTTTGTAGAACGTAATTATATTTTCAAAAAGTTAAATTATTTTTGAAAGGAATATAATATAAATTATTAACTTATTCCCAAAGTAATTCCGATTTTTTCAAACGCGGCTAAAATTACGGCTTGGTCCCGGAATAATTATACTGCAAATAATTTAACGCCCTGTTGGAAATCTTTATGTTTTCTTCTTCTGCAAACTTACTGGAATTCTGCAGATTACCGTTATAAAACCTCAGCCATAAAAAATTGGCAATCATAACACCGTCAAAAGTTCTGCCGGCATTAAATGCACTTATCGTTAAGTATCCCCACAATACATTCCAGCCTAGAGATAACAATCCGCTTAAATAATGGCCTGTGTAAAACTGGCCTGCACCGGGAATAAAATGAGATATTATTTCTGCAAAAGGTACCGAATACCTTTCCCGTTCAACTTTTCTGCACAGTTCCTCAAGCGTTCGGCTGGAATCAGTCTTCGAAAATGATTCGGCGGCTTTGTCCCACCTATCGGCGAATATATAAGCCCAGCCTTTCCAGTAATAAACGTCCCCCGTTTTGGAAGAGAATTTTTTTTGCACATGCATCGAGTCCAGCAAATCCAGCGCCCTGTCGGTTGTTCTTCTTAAAATATTTGCACGGACGATATTTATCTTTGCAGTAAAGAGCTCATCAAAATTAGCGGCGTTTATTTCCGAATAAACAAAATACCTTATCGCATCGGAAAATTTGCCTCCCATCTTGTACGACATCCCGATATACTCATTGGCCGTATAACCGAATTTATTGCCGGCGTCAAAAAACAGCAAGCGCTTAAACTCGGTTACGGCATCGTAATAATCTTCTTTATCGTATAAACTCTTTGCATAATCAAACTGCGAATGCAGTGCATCCTGACCGGGCATTTTGAACGAAGCAGCAAAAAGAAAAAGCGGTAAAAAGTATTTCAGATAGACTTTCATTTTACCTGCAGAAATTTATATTGGGTATAAAATAGTTCCGTAACGAGAGAAAGTTCTTCAGCATATTTGTAAAATCAAAATTTACTTTGGCGTTAAACAACTGCGCCGATGCGGCCGAGCCGTATATATTGCCTCCGTAAAATCCTGCGGCAAGACCTGCGAATAACCAGCCTCTAAAATTATGATCGGCTTTGAAGTCACTGTACGACAGGTAGCCAAGTATCCCGGTAGATAGGAAAGCAAAAACTCCGTCCCAATATTCATGAGTATAAAATTTACCTAGGCCAGGAATAACTGCGGACATAAGCGCTGCGGCAAGGGCGCTTTTATGAGGCGGATCTTCCTTCCAATTGTAAAATTTAATTGCCGAATCCCTGTCCGAACCCATGTAAGATGCAAGGAATTTATTCTTATCCGGCAGCGGTCCGTCATTTAAGAGGTAGGAAAAGTTATAAAGCGATTCGGCCTCATTGGAATACCGGAATCCGCTCTTTATACCTGCAGCGGAATATTTTGCGCGGTACTCGGTTAAGCTGCCTTTAAGGAAATACGTTTTTAGAAATTCTAATTTAGATAATTGATACAGTGCCGAAGCCGGCGGTATATCCGCAAATCTTCCCGCAGCCTCGCTATATTTGTCCATACTGCAAAGCGAGACTGCAATTTTGAACTCTACTGTATCGTTGTAATTGGTCTTTAAATAATTCTCATATTCGCCGGCAGCCCGCAGGTAATCTCCCTGGCAGAAAAGATAATCGGCAAACTTTTTTATATTGGGAGGAGAAAATAAATTTAAGCTGTCACCGGGCTTTTTATCCTGCGGTAAAGAAGTAGAAAAAATTAATAATACAATTAAAAATGCTTTTCTCATTCATTACTTACTACTGCTGAAGGAGGCATATAGATAATTTTATTTTTATTTAAAGTATAAAGCGAAGGCGGATCGTAAAAGTAACCGTTCGATGCGTAGGGATAATGCCCTATCTTGCCCAGTATATCCATATCCCGTGTGAACCTGTCGAAAAACATCAGCGTGCCCTGAGCTATGTTTGTCATCTTAACCGACCGGAGGAAAAATTCAGAGCACGTAGGATTAAAAGAGCAGTTGTCCCCGTCAACGTCTGATATGAAATACCAGTAAGTGTTCAGCAAGGATTTAAGCACGAACCTTCCCGGATTCTTCTCATCAAAAGAAAAATCCCGCTGTGCAAAACTGTCCTTTATCTCGTACGAGTAATCGGCTTTACCCCATTTTACCCAGCGGGATTCATTCTCTGACGATTTGATCTGGGCCTTTACCAAAGGAGCCGCGGCCAGGATCAAAACGGATATTATCAACTCTGCTTTTTTATTTTTCATCCAAAAGAGCTCTAGATATTACAATCCTTTGTATTTCGTTTGTGCCTTCGTATATCTCGGTAATTTTCGCATCGCGCAAATACCTCTCAACAAGATACTCCCTTACATAACCGTACCCGCCGTGTATCTGTATAGCTTCCAGCGCGCATTCAACTGCAATCTTTGACGAATATAATTTTGCCATAGCGGCTTCTTTATAATATTTCTTCCCGGCATCTTTTAATGCGGCAGCCTTAAGAGTAAGCAGCTTGGCCGCATCAACTTTTACAGCCATATCTGCAAGCTTAAATTGTATGCCCTGGAAGTTTGAAATAGTCTGTCCGAATGCTTTTCTTTCCTTTGAATATTTTAATGCTGCTTCCAGCGAAGCTTCGGCAATACCTATTGCCTGGGCTGCTATGCCTATCCTGCCGCCGTTCAATGTATTCATCGCAAAGTTAAAGCCTTTGCCTTCTTCCCAGACCAAGTTGGCTACCGGCACCCGGCAGCTATCAAAAGTTAGCGACGAAGTATCCGAGCTCCTTATGCCTAGCTTATCTTCCTTTTTGCCGTAGCCGAAACCGGGCGTACCCTTTTCCACTACAATGGTAGATATGCCGTGGTGGGCTTTCTCTTTATCGGTAGTTGCCATAACAAGAACATAATCTGCCGACTGGCCGTTTGTAATCCAGTTCTTTATTCCGTTAAGAACATAATAGCCGTCTTCTTTAAATGCTGTAGTCTTCTGCTTTGTAGCATCGCTTCCCGCTTCAGGTTCCGAAAGAGCAAAGGCACCCAGCTTTTCGCCCTTTGCCAAAGGGATAAGATACTTTTCCTTAATATAATCCGAGCCGTGTTTTTCTAGGCCGAAGCAGACTAGAGAATTATTAACCGACATAATAACTCCCACGCTTGCATCAGCCTTGGAGACTTCAATCATCGCAAGCACATAGCTAATAGTATCAAGCCCGGCGCCTCCGTATTCGGGTGATACCATCATTCCTAGAAAGCCAAGTTCCCCCAGCTTTTTAACAATTTCCGCAGGGAAGGTTCCGTTAAGATCGCGTTCGACGGATGATGGCGCTACTTCGCCCTGCGCAAATTCCCGCGCTGTGTCCCGGATCATTATTTGATCCTCTGTAAATTCGAAATTCATATTTGTCCCTTTATGTTAATTATTACTTGTGGTAATTTTGGTGCGCAAAATTGCAAAATGATTTTTTGATCACTTGCACTTATTTATTTTTAATTAAAACTAAAACCCAATAAGAAAATAACGTAATATTATTTTTATTTCAATGCCTATATCACAATTAACCGGGATTGAGCATTATTATGCTTTTTTAATTTTATAGGAATATCTTATTTATTATATTTGAACCATGGAAAACATTGAATTAAAAACTGAGAATAACCAGGCAAAGCCTGCTCAAAATAATAAGAGGACCCAGCTTAAAGGCTTAACCTTGGAAGAATTGAAAAATTATTTCGGCAAGACGGGTAAGCCCCGCTTTAGGGGCGAACAGCTGTTTAACTGGATGTACAACCATCTAGCCGTCGATTACGACGAGATGTCCAACATTCCCAAAGTTCTGCGGAACGAGCTAAGAGATATTACTGAAATAGTTACTCTCTCTTATTTTGATTCCGTAGTTTCTCCGGAGAACGGGACTAAAAAATATATTTTTGAAACTAACGATAAGCATAAAATAGAATCGGTTTTAATTCCCGAAACAGACCGCACTACTCTCTGCGTTTCTACACAGGTAGGCTGCCCTCTAGACTGCAAGTTCTGCGCTACCGGACTTATGGGTTATAAAAAGAATCTCTCTGCCGGAGAAATTTTCGACCAGTATCTTCTTGCTGCCAAAGATTACGGCGCAGATAAAATTACCAACCTGGTTTATATGGGTATGGGCGAGCCGATGCTGAACTTTAACGCTACATTAAAATCGCTGCAGATTTTTGCACAAGAGCTTACGACTGGAATAAGCCTTAAGAAAATTACCGTATCAACTGCAGGTATTCCGCAAAAGATTAGAGAGCTGGCAGATTCTCACTTAAAGGTTAAGCTTGCATTCTCGCTCCATTCTTGCTTCGAGGATATCCGCTCCAAGCTGATGCCTATTAACGATAAGTACAGCCTTAAAGACAATATTAACGCTGTTAAATATTATGCAAGAAGGACTGCTACGCGTATTACGTTTGAATACGTAATGCTAAAGGATATTAACGATAGGGAAGAAGACATCGATGCTCTTAGCCGGCTTTGCGGTGAGATTCCGTGCAAGATAAATATTATTCCTTTTAACTCCTTAAAGCACATGCAGCCTACCGGTTTCTCGGCCGAGCTGGAAACATCTCCCATGGACAGGATAGACGAGTTTGCGCAAAGACTGCGCGATAAAAATATTACCGTTATGCTAAGGAATACGCAGGGAGAGGATATTGCGGCGGCCTGCGGGCAGCTGGCAATAAAATACTGATAATCCTTTTTAGTCCTTAATGAAGAAGCTTTCACACGACGAGATCTCAAAAAAAAGAAGCTCGCTGGATAAACTTCATACCGTTAATAAGCTGCCTGTATACGTTGTTCTTAACAGCATTAGAAGCAGCTACAATGTGGGCTCTATTTTCCGCACCTCCGATGGGGCGATGATTGAAAAGCTATACCTTTGCGGCTACACTCCGCATCCCCCAGTAAACAATACAAGCTCCGGCAATAAGGATGTTCTTAAAACTGCTCTCGGCTCTACGCAGAGCGTTAAATGGGAATACGTGAAGGACCCGCGCGAAGTAATTACCGAATTGAAATCCAACGGCGTTAAAATATGCGCACTGGAACTAACCGACAACAGCAGGCAGTATTACGATATTTCCAAATCCGACTTCCCGATGTGCTTAATTGTAGGCAACGAAATTACTGGCGTCTCACAGGATTTAATTGACCTTTGCGACTTCTCGATTGAAATTCCGCAGTACGGAATTAAGCAGTCGTTAAACGTTGCCGTAGCTTACGGCATAGCGGTATTCGAGCTTAGGCAAATTTTTGATCTAGGAAAAGACATACATTAATCTCAATTGTCCGAAATAAATTTCTATTAAAATTTTGAAGTGAAAGATGACAAAATAAAAGAGGATGACATCCTTTTAAAAGATACCATCCTTTAATAAACCTATTTACTAAAAATCATTTTCTTCGCTTAATGATGCTTTTATAAATTTATGGGGGATGTCAAGAGCGAGTCTTCTCCGAAGGAGTCCTTTAGACGAGTTCATATACTCTTGACATACCACAGAAATTTATTATCTTGTTTAAGCGAAGAAAGTGATTTGCCGTTTCTTTCTTCCTTAATCTTTTCTTTTTCCTTTCTATCTTTCTTTTCCATCTGTTTTCTCCCTGTCTTTCATAAAACTTTTGACACTACCTTTTTTATTGTTTTGTACCAATTAATATTTTAGCCGAAATGCCGTCTGCATTACGGCCTACTACAAAAACTTTATTGCCTATTTCAAATACTCCGTGGTTTGCCCCGCCGGAAGGAGTATAAAGTTCGCTGTAATAATGCCAGGTTAAGCCATTATAGTGAGCAACAGTCCCCCAATCTCCAACCGCAAAAAAATCATTGATTGATTCGCCTCTTATTTTACCAATTACATAATCTATTGGATAATTCATATTATACCATTTATCAAACTTCTTTATTGCCACTTCTGCTCCACCTATTATAGTTTGATCAGATGTAGGGGTAAATACAGTAGTAGAAACATCTAATGCAAATGAATTATCTTGCTGCCACAGCGAGCCGTCATAATGAAAAACAAGATAGGCTGGGCCATTATTTTTCCCTCCCGTAGCCCAAATGTTGTTATCTGATGTCCCGTTTATATCATTAAATCCAAAATCATTTTGTGAAGCTTGAGTGTACACTATTGAAGCTTTTGATCCATTCCAATGAATTATATTTACTGTTTCTCTTACTCTTGCACTTGCTAAGTAAAGATCCGAGCTGCTCATTCCCCAAATAGCTTTATATGGTGTATTATAAAATAAGATTGAATCTAATGGTATTGCCTGGCTGTTTACTATTTTGCTATCTACCTGATTCCAGGCTATTCCATCAAAATGAAATACACCTCCTCCTGCTGTCCAGATATCGTTTTTATTAAAACCATAAATAGCATATCCGCCTGCATTGCTTACGGGCTGCCATTGGCTTCCATCATAATGAAGCATCCCGTATGGATTCCCATTCAATTGGATATGTCCTGCAGCGTACACGTTATTTTCATCAGTTCCCCAAACATCATATAATGTACTTTGAAATTCTCCTATAACATATTTTTGCCAGGTATAATCATGGCTTGTTGTATCAAGCGTATTTGCCGTTACTGTCACGCTTTTCAAATTACCGGACTCAGCTTGATATGTATAAGTTTTATTTGGCGAAAGATTATTATCATAAATTATAGTATCACTGCTAGTAAGAGTAATATTAAATAACAAGCTGTCATTTTTATTTATAGTTACATTTACTGGCAAAGAAATATTACTTGCATTTAGGCTTAACCATGCTTCTGTACAAGAAACATCTGCAACCTTTAACGACAAGCCTTTGCTGATTGGTGTAGTTGGGCTTTTGCAGTTAAATTGTAAGAAAGTAATTAAGATAACAGTTACCAAAAAAAGTAAAGAGATTTTCATCATAAAAATATCCTTTCGAAGCCAAGAAGTAATTTTCTAATTTCTTTCCACTTACTTAAGCATAAGAACTCAAATCCACAAACAATGTAAAATGATTTTTAATCTTTTCATATAGCCTCCAATTTATTTTTTTGTACCAATTGTTATTATTGCTGAATTGCCTTCAAAACCTACAAGAGCTACTATATTTCCTTTTACATCCAGACTCTCATAATTACCGCTTGATAATGAAACCTCATTTATAATTGTCCAGCGCGCACCGTTAAACTGTGTAGTAAACCCAAAACCCCCGGTTGCCCAAATATTGTTTATATCGGTACCTCTTATACGGAATACGGCATACTGGTCTGATATATCTTCTTTTTTCCAACTGTTATTGTTTATTGAGAATATTCCGTCTCCCGCCGCATAAACAATGTTACGGAAATTAAACCATACGCTTCTTATTATCCTATCCGGATTAAAGTTTGCAACTAACGAAGTGTTCCCGTTTAACTGGAATATTTGTCTACCGGCAGCATAAAGCACAACATCTTTGGAATCAATTATTCCTTTATAGCCCCATATATCTGATATATCTTGATCAGTATTGCTTTCTATCTTTTGCCAGGTGCCATTTGAAAACTGGACTATTGTACCTGTATTTCCAACTCCGTTTAACTCTGAACTTGAGCCTCCCCATAATTTAATAACGGTAGCATTTGGGTCAGATAATGTAAGGCGATTAAATGAAAACTCTGTTAATGAATCCTTGCCATTCCAATGAAACACACTTCCAGGAGCTAGCCAAATATCCGTTGAGCTAAAAGCAAATATTCCCTTTATAGAATATAGTGGAATTATTGTCTGATAGTCCTTGTTGTAATAATATAGCCGCTTCAATGTCCAATTTCTACCATTCCATCTAGCTAAACAAAATGGAATTGGATCAACTTTCCCAGAAGAATCGTTTACATAAATGTTCCCAACAGCAAAAATAAGAGTATCATTAACAATTGCAACATCCTCCAAGCTGCTGCTTGCTGCGCCGCCAAATGTAAATTTCTGCCAGCTATAATTTGTACCGGTCGTATCAATTCCATCGGAGTCTGTTGGGCTTTTGCAGCTTTGCAAATTAATAAACAAAACTATGCTTGCGGTTATACCTACTAAGAAGAAGAATGAGAAAATATATTTACTGACAAATGTTACCCTTTTCATACGTACCCTTTAAATTTATCGTTTTATAAAATATAACCAATCATGCTATAAAATCCGATAAAAATTTTATCCACCTATTTCCGGCCAATTAATTTCCGGCAACAAATAAGTCAATAACAAAAAAATAGAAATTAAATCATTCCAGACTATTTGTTAAAAGCACGGGGGCGACAAACGACAAATTTGGCGTCAATGTTGTCGTATAATAAAATATATTTTATTACTTGCCTGTAAAATATTCCTCACCGTTGTCTTTAACGTGGATTATTAATAAGTCAGCTCTTACCAATTTAACAAGCGTCCGGGAAGCTCTTCTTTCCGAGATGTTGACGAGCCTGCTTAAATCCTTTACGGTAATGGATTCGTTTCTGGAAAGGTAATCGAACAAGCTTTTTTCGCTGGCGCCGATGGAGTAATTCTTCAGCAGAAGGTTGTTCGTACCGGCGCGCATTATCCTAATCATTTCCTTGCTTGCCTGGATGCACTTATCGTTAACCCTTATTGTAACGACAGCTTTGTTTATGTCGAACTCGCCCAGGTAATCCTGAAGCCGGTGCGGCTTATTATTCGATTCGGCAATTACGGCTACTACAACTTCCCTGCCGTACATGTCTATATATTCGATGGATACTTCGAGCGGCGGCTCGCAGTAATTTTTAGCTGCATCCAGTATCAACTCGGTTTCCGATTTCTCGCTTTCAACTCCAATTACCTCCCTGTCATCGTCAATGCCGAATAAAATATATCCGCCTTTCGTGTTGGCAAAGGCTATCATCTCCCTGGCTATCTTTTCGGGCGTAGAAAACTTTCTTTTAAATTCGCAGTGAATGTCCTCCCCTTCCTCTATCAGCTCGGTAAGCTCTCTCCTTTTCATTTTCAGTTCTTGGGGAAGAGGACAACATCACTCATTCTTGCAGCGGCAATGCCTGCGCGCCTTAGTACGTAAAGTGAATTTGTATTCGGCTTATGTTCCAGAGGAGAGGGGATTACGGCAGCCAGCCTTGTACACTGGCTAACAGTAAGACTCGAAGGCTCCTTTTTAAAATATGTTTCGGCAGCTTCCTTTATACCGAAGATGCCATCCCCCCATTCGATGGCGTTTATATAGTTTTCCAGAATAGCCTTTTTCGAAATCTCCTTCTCCATCCTGAATGTAATGAGTATTTCCTTGGCTTTTCTAAGGACGTTTCTACCGGTAGTTAGGTAAAGGTTTTTTGCAAGCTGCATGGTAATAGTGCTGCCACCGCGCATTATTCTGCCGCGCCGCTTGTTTTCTCTTAAAGAAGTATTCAGCTGTTTCCAGTCAATTCCCTTGTGCATAAAGAAGGCGTCGTCTTCCAGGGAAAGAATTGCCTTCAGCAAATTCGGATTAACGTCATTTATGTCAACCCACGACTGCTTTGGGTAGAAGATTAAGCCGTGTTCCAGCGCCCGCTGTTCCATAAGCGAGGTTACTCTAAAGTGATTATATTCCAACAAGGGGATAGAAAACGACGGGATGCTGAAATAGATGAGGAATAACAAGTAGAGAAAAAGACTTTGTGTTTTCCTATTCTTAATCTTCGGCAGGCTTTTCGCAAAAAGCGCAGCAACTTCATTTTCAGGGAATTGCGTTACATCCACTTATTATCTGCCTCCGGATATTAAATAGAAACAGGGCACCTTAGTCCAAAAAATTAATTTCCGGTAAAATAAAAATATTATACGAAATATTTTTACCTCTCCCGTATTTTCCTTCGAATTCTTATCAGTGTATCCGGGTTTGCCGGACTTTTTTGAGGCAGCAGCTCTGGCCTTTGCAGCCGCTTCCTTTCTTCTTCTTTAACCTTCTCCACATTATCAATGTTCTCTGCGGTGTTCACTCCCGCTTTAGCAACTGTATCTACCTTAGCGGCAACAGCATTAGTCCCGGGCAGTTTTGTGCCGGATTTTAGAGAGTCGGTTTTTGCAGAAGCCAGCTTAAGCGAGTCTTCTTGAGCCTTCTTCAGTCTGGCCAGTTCAGTCCTGTAAAATGTAAGTTCCGGAAGAACGCTTGCCGCGTACACAGACTGCGGGAACTCCGAAGTAAGAGAATCATAAATAACTGCCGCCGAATCCCTCAGGTTCAATTTGTTTTCCAGTATCCACCCCGTTGCATACAAAGCCTTGGCAGCGTAAGGGGATTTCCGGTGAGTAATATAAATGTTATAAAATTCGGTTAGGGATGAATCGTAATTGCGGCTCATCATTTTCTTTTCGGCTTCGGCATAAAGCGGCATTGCCGGGTCGTAATTAAAGTCTATAAGCGGCTTGTGCAGCTTTGTAGCAGCCGCATTCACAATGCTCTCTTTCTTATAATTATCGTAGATGATATTGAACAGGCTGTCGGCTTTAACGGAATCGTTCAAGGTAGAGTAATAGCTGCCCATAGCAAACAGCACTCTCGCCTGGTAGGGCGTGCCAGGGTAATTAGTCAATATATCGTAGTAATATTTATAAGCGGAATCCTGCATATTGAACTCGGTGAACAGCAGGTTGCCCAGTTCAAACTCTGCTTTAACCAGCCGGTTAGTAAGGGAGTCCAGGGGCATTGTAGGCCGCTTGGGCTCTATTAAAGGAGGTAAGTTCTGCAGCTCGGACTCAACCGGTTTCTGGTTGGGTATAATCTGCTGTCTGTTTCTGGCTGCAAGAGAATCTTTACCTTCTAGTTCAAGCTTTATCTTGGCGAATTTCTGCTGCTCTTCCCTCGCTTTAAGGCTGTCCGCATAAGCCAGAGAATCTCTTTTGAAAGCCGTTGAATCTACCGCGTAAAGGATTTGTGTTTTGCTGTTGTTTACCTCGGCAATCTTTGTTTGATAGGATTTTAAAAGATCGCCCTGCGTTCTTGCATCCGTTATGTATTTTACAGGAGCTGTAGAGGTTACCACCTTGCCGAAGTAAGTCGAAGCGCTGTCGAAGTTACCGAAATTATTCAAATACAAATAAGCCAGCTCGTAGCTTGCTATGCCAGAGCTTGGGGTACGGGCATAGGCGGTATCTACATATTGAAGCTGGTCCATTGCGTCCTTAACATTGTCCATCTTAATAAGGGTGAGTCCGCGCTGCAAGTCGATTACTGCTAGCGAATCGGAATATTTTTGCTGCCGCTTCAGCCTGTCGAAAATATCCAGCGCCTGCTGGTTCTGGTTATCATTCCGGAGAGCTTTGCCTAATGCAAGCAGGGCATTAAACTGTATTTCGAAGGTCGGTGAATATTTGCTGACATTTTCAAATGCTTTAATTGCGTTCTTATTGTCCTGCACCCGTTCATAAAGCTTACCAAGCTCTAAAGATACTTCGGCATTAACCTCGGAGTTTTTAGAGACCGATAGGAACTGGTTCGTCAGATCAATGGCGCCGGCGTAGTCCTGCTGGATTATCTTATATTTTATCTCTTCAATAAAAGCATCCTCTACAATCGAGCGCTCATCATCTTTAAGCGCTTTTTCTCTAACATCCTTTAAAGTTGCAAGGCCTTCGCTGAACTGCCGAAGCCGCATTTGAGATTTTCCCACCCAGAGCTCGGCTGTAAGAAGCATTATGCCTTTAGGCTGCCTGGCTATAAGCTCGTTAAACTTTCTTAATGCTTTAAGATAGTTTGCCTGGTAGTAAAAGCTTTTTCCCAGCATAAGCAGTGCATCGTTTACAAAGCCGCTGTTGGAATGGAACTGGAGAATTTGAGAGCATTTTTCCACAACCTTAGTAAGCTGGGTGCTGGCGCTCTGCGGCAGAATTAAATCCTGTGTTGAAAATAAATCCCTCTTTTGAGAGTTTATGTCTTTCTCAGCCTGGCTGAAAGCATCCGAGGCGTTGTAATACAGATTGAAATACGTCGTAAAATCGGCCCACACGCCGCACCCGAAGAACAGCGCCGAAGGTGCGATAATCAACAACGATTTTAAAACAAACAAATGAATTTTATTTTGCATAAAGGAAGCTAAAAAAGATTGTAAAAAAGTAAAAGGTAAAATATCCTGACTGTCGAGAGTGTTGCAGAACTACTATGCTGCAATGCTCTCTGCCGGCACCTGTCTATCGAGCCTGTTGCACAACTCGAGTGCAGGGCAGTCATGGTCCAAACCATGACTGAATTGTGAGTTTTTTATGTCACGGAATGGTCCGTGACATCCCAGTTTTACAGTTCTGCAACACGGAGGTTGACCAGAAAGTAATTTTCAATGAATAAATAATAATTTTTATGAATATTGAAATATCTTAACCTCACTCTAGTCTCTCTCCTGCCAGGAGAGAGACTTATTGCCAACAAAACGATTTATGATAATATTCTGTCAGAATTATTTACATTAAGTCACTAACTTTTATAAGCCTTTCTCCTTTTAGGAGAAGGGTTGGGATGAGGTTAAGGATAATCTCCAATTTTAATGTTTGAATATTTGTTCATTCAGTTTTTACTTCCTGGTCAACATAGCAGCATTTATAATGCATCCTTGCCGGATTCCTCAGTCCTTATTCTTATTACTTCGCCAACATCATAAATAAATATTTTACCGTCCCCCACTTGGCCTGTTTTAGCGCTGCGGAGTATTGCATCTACCACCGTCTCGCTCTTGCTGTCTTCAACAATTACCTCAATTTTTATTTTCGGAATAAACTCAATCCTGTACTCGCTGCCGCGGTAGGTTTCGGTATGCCCTTTCTGCCTGCCGTAGCCTCTTACTTCCGAGATAGTAAGCCCGCGGATGCCTTCCTCTACAAGAGCTTCTTTCACTTCATCCAGTTTGAACGGCCGTATAATCGCTTCGATTTTTTTCATAGGCCCTTTCAGTTATTTACCGTGACAGTGTTTATATTTCTTTCCGCTGCCACACGGGCACGGATCGTTTCTGCCTATCTTTTCGGCTACCTGAACCGGCTGCGGTTTCCCAGCAACCTGCTCACCGCCGCCGTCTCCGCCGCTGCTGCCGCTCATGCCTATATTGTCGGTGCTTTGCTTAATCTCTCTAAACCTTGCAGCCGGCTGTCTTCTTCTCTTTGTCTGAACTTCTTCCGGCGCCTGGGGGAAGAATTTGAATGCGAATGAGATTACCTCATCCCTTATCAAAGTAATAAGCTGCTCGAACAATTTAAAGGCTTCCACTTTGTATTCTACAAGAGGATCTTTCTGTCCGTATGCTCTTAATCCGATCCCTTCTTTAAGATCGTCCATTTCCCGCAGGTGCTCTTTCCATTTATGGTCTATTACGCTTAGCACTGCAAACCTTTCAAGTCTTGCCATAAGCTCAGAGCCGAGCATCTCTTCCTTCTTTTTGTAGAAGGTGCGGGCTGCGTTCATAACTCTTTCAGTAATTCCTTCCTTGCCCAGCTTCTCAAATTCCACCGGCTCCAGAGGGAACTCGATTAGGAAATTGTGCAGCATTTTTTCTTTAATGTTATCTGCAAGAACATCGTCAAAGCTTTCATCAACAACCTGCTGGACGTAATCTTCCAGCATCTCGAATATTTCGGCTTTCAGCCTGTCGCCCTGCAAGGCACGCTTCCTCCTGGTATAAATAACCTCGCGCTGCTGGTTCATTGTGTCGTCATACTCTAGCAGCCTTTTACGAATCGAGAAGTTGTTCTCTTCAACTTTTTTCTGGGCGCGCTCAACCGATTTGGTTATAAGCCTGTGCTCAATAACTTCGCCGTCCTGAATGCCCATTCTCTGCATTACCGAGGAAATCCTTTCGCTGCCGAAGAGCCGCATAAGATCGTCTTCAAGAGAAAGGCAAAATTTAGTAGAACCCGGATCGCCCTGGCGTCCGGAACGCCCTCTTAACTGGCGGTCAATTCGCCTGGATTCATGCCGTTCAGTTCCGAGGATAAACAGGCCTCCTCTATCCCTAACGCCTGCGCCCAGCTTAATATCGGTTCCGCGGCCTGCCATGTTGGTGGCAATTGTAACCGCGCTTATCTCGCCGGCGTGAGCAACTATTTCCGCTTCCCGCTGATGCTGCTTGGCGTTCAATACATTATGCTGTATGCCTTTTCTCTTAAGCATTCTGCTTATTGTTTCGGAAACTTCAACGGAAGTTGTACCGACAAGTACCGGTCTGCCTTCCTTGCGCAGCTGTTCTATCTGGTCTATAACTGCGTTATATTTTTCTCTTTTGGTTTTAAAAATCGCATCGTTAAGGTCGTCTCTAACTACCGGCTTGTTTGTAGGGACAACTACTACTTCAAGCTTGTATATTTCGTAGAACTCCCCTTCTTCGGTTTCTGCCGTTCCGGTCATTCCCGCCAGCTTGTTGTACATCCTGAAATAATTCTGGAGAGTAATGGTAGCCAGTGTTTGGGTATCCTTTTCAACTTTTACATTTTCCTTAGCCTCTATAGCCTGGTGAAGCCCGTCGGAATATCTTCTACCTGGCAGTACGCGGCCAGTAAATTCGTCTACAATTGCTATCTTGCCTTCTTCGGTAACAACGTATTCAACATCTTTTTCGAAAAGTGTGTAGGCTTTAAGAAGCTGATGAATTGTATGGATCCTATCGCTGCTTTCGGAGTACCGGTTGTAAAGTGCATCTTTCTTTTTTAGCTTCTGCTCATCGTTAAGGCTGGGGTCGTTTTCCAGTTTGCTTATTTCGGTGCCCAGATCGGGAAGAACGAAAAAGTCTTTCTCCATGCCGCTGCCTCTTGCCAGCTCTTCTCTTCCTTTTTCAGTAATATCTATCGTATTATTTTTCTCATCAATAACAAAGTAAAGCTCATCGTCAATAATATACATGTTCTTTGCTTTTTCACGCAGGTATTCCATTTCGGTGGACTGCATGAGCTTTTTAAAAACCGGCTCGCTTAGGACTTTTGCAAGCTTGTTGTTCTTAGGCAGCCCCCTGTAGGCTCTTAATAGCAATATGCCTGCCTGATTTGTATTGTCCTTTCCGTCCGTGTTTAATAGGCTCTCAGCCTCCTGAACAATCTTAGCGACAAAATTGGATTGAAGCCTGAACAATTTCTCCACCCTCGGCTTCATCTCATCAAATCTCTGGTCGTCAACTTCGACCGGACCGGAAATAATTAAAGGAGTCCGAGCTTCATCGATAAGGACTGAGTCAACCTCGTCAACGATAGCGTAGTTATGGCCTCTCTGTACTTGAAATTCCTTTTCAACCGCCATGTTATCGCGCAGGTAATCGAAGCCGAACTCGTTATTGGTACCGTAAGTAATATCGCAGTTGTAATGTTTTTTCCTTTCGTCGGGGTCCATTGTATTAAGGATAACGCCTACGGTTAGCCCGTGGAACTTATAAATTTCGCCCATCCACTCGCTGTCGCGTAGAGCCAGGTAATCGTTAACCGTAACCAGGTGTACACCTCTGCCGGTTAGCGCGTTTAAATAAATGGGAAGGGTTGCAACTAAAGTCTTTCCTTCACCCGTAGCCATTTCTGCAATTTTACCCTGGTGAAGAACGATGCCGCCTAAAAGCTGAACGTCGTACGGAACCATATCCCAGGTTATTTTATTGCCTGCAACAGTCCAGGTTTTTCCCAGAAGCCTTTCGCAGGTGCTTTTAACTACGGCAAAGGCTTCGGGCAGAATTTCATCGAGGACTTCTTCATACTTGTCGTTAAGCTCTTCTTCAATGCCGTCAATCTTTTCGTGTATTTCATGTATATCTACATCTTCATTTGATTGAAGCTGCAGTTTAAGATCGTTAAGCTGTTGCAAAAGCTCGGCTGTGTGTTCCTGGATTTTATTCTTAAACTCCTGGGTCTTTGCTCTCAATTCGTCGTCGGTTAAAAGCTTTATTTTTTCATATTCTTCCTTTATCTCCTCAACAACAGGCCAGAGCAGTTTCAAATCTTTAACTTGTTTATCGCCAAATATCTTCTTAATAATACTTTTCATCTAAATTGATTCTCCGTTGGATAAATTGAATTCAAAATTAACCATTGAGGGTATGAAATGCAATTTAGGAAATCATGATGGGTGTGCGACAAAAATGTTACATCTATTAAAATTGTTACTAAAATGATTATAAACAATATATCGTCCCTACGGGATTTTGGTTTGTGTTGGTAATGTCTGCCCATAAATATATCGTCCCTACGGGACTTGCTAATAGTTATTAATTCCTTTTCAGTTACCTTTTGTCCCGGAAGGGACAAAATATTTTTAGAATATACAAATCGAAAGCATACCAAAGTCCCGTAGGGATGGTATAGCAAGACTTTTATATAAAGCTTTTTATAAAAAATTTTTATAATTTGTTCTGTAAATCTATGGCAATATCCGTTCTTCATTTATTTAAATGAATTTGTAAAATTATTAAGAGGGGCCAAAATGAAAAATGTTTTTATTTACTTAATTATTTTTTCAACGGTCATTTCGATAAATACCGCAAATGCCCAATCAAATATCAAAACATGGACTCAAGCTACAGTTCAAGATTTTTCTCAAAATCAATTGATAGATTTATTAGTTACAAACGCCTCAGGCGGCGAAGTACAGTTTCCAAGGCCGTTACAAAAAATCGTTCAAGATTATAAAGATAATTCCGCTCCAATGTTTACAGCAAAAGACAGCTCCGGGAATTATATCAGAACCTGGGTTGAAGGCGGAAATGTATACGTAAAAAAATATTCGACTGAAGGAAGAGAGATTACAAAAAACATTCGGGTAAATGAAGTTGATGGAATTGCCGGACAGGATGGGAAAAGCAGAGTTGCTACGTTTAACGATGGTACGTATTTGGTTGTATGGGCTGATATTGGATATAATCCAAAAGGAAATGATTATAATATTTACGGACAGATTCTTAAAAATGATTCGGTTAAGGTCGGAAACAATTTTAAAATAAATCACGTACCGAACATAAGTGCACGCATACCTACTATACTGGCAAATAAATTTGACCAGACGTTCTGGATATTTTATTCCCTAAATATCCCTAATATTTATGATAGGTATAAAATATATGTTCAGAAAAGAGATAAGAACGGCAATAATTTAAGCGATACACTTTATTTAAATCAATCAAGTATAACAACTACAGAAGGAAGTCCATCGGTTGCACAAAACGAAAAAGGATTTAGTGTTGCCTGGTGGGGCGCAAATAGTAATTCTAGTTTATACTGCGATATTTATTTCAGGAATTTTAATTCTAACGGCACTCCTTTGGGTGATATTATAAAAGTAAATGACGATACACTAAACCATTGCCAGCTTAATCCTTCTTTATGTTTTGATAATAAATCTAATTTGCTAATTGTTTGGGGCGACCAAAGAGATCAGGATACAACATCTTTTACAGTAGTTTTTAATATTTATGGGCAAATGTACGATAGTTCGGGAACTAAAATAAGCAACAATATTAGACTGCAAGACTCTTCGTACACAGGGATGCAACCATTTATAGAATTTACTCAAAACGAATTCCAATTAACATGGACATCTTACAATGGATATGGTGGGTATAATACTTTTGTAAATAGATGGAAATTCCATCCGATCTATTACGGAGAAATGATCTCAAAGATTTTTGATGCCGGTCCATCAAGTAAAAACTTAGGAAAAATATAATGTCGGCAATCATTATC
>JAKAJV010000079.1 GCA_021813585.1 Bacteroidota bacterium
GAGTGTCATACCCGCGAAAGCGGGTATCCAAGATGCGAAAATATGATAAAAAATGGATTCCCACTTTCGTGGGAATGACAATGCAGACATCAAAATGTATTCCTGCGTAACATGAGTTATTTAAACTTAAGTTAGCCGGAATATTATAAGCAAGAAAATTATTTAATTCTTAATAAAGCTTTCTTTGCCTACGTAAATTCTTTTCCAGAAATCGGCTTTCTTCCCGTCAAAATAAGTATTGGGGAACTGGGTGGAATTTATCGCAATGTCGGAAGTATCGGCAAAGGCCGAAACGGTAATCGCTCCCAGCGAAGACGTTTGAATGGTCAGCGTATACTTCGACTTTGCTAAAAGAGAATTAGCCGGATCGTCGATAAAGTTTGGGTCCGTAATCTGAGAAAGGGTATTGATATAATTTGCTACCTTGGCTGAGTCGGCCTTTTGGCCGTTTATCTCCCAATTATTTTTTACCTTAACAAGCTGGTAAGAACTATCTGCCGGGTAAATGAACGACAATTTATTCCAGTTAGCCGGATTATCGTTTATTACCCTGTCGTCCCTAAAATAATTCGCATCATGGTTGAATTCGTAGCTCATAAAGCCCATCACCTCGTACACATTATCGTCATCGGCTACACGTACGTATGTGGACATGCTTCTCGGCTGCTGAAATGTAAATTTACCTATAGTCATATCCAGCGCGTTTTTATTCCCTTCATAAACTTTTATTCTGGTTCCCGTTGTATCCACCTGGAAGTCATGCCATTTATCGCTGCTCTGCGCGGCTACCCCTATCGTCTTAAAAGCCAAAAGCTGTGTAAACAATTCCTGAATTTTAGGACGCGGCACCGGCGCTGTTTTCCCGTCTGCCAGTTTAACTTTCCAATCGTTACCTTCCTTGTAGATTCTAACTTCTTTATGGTTGGTAGCCCTGGGATAAATATCGATCGACGTTACCTTCGAAGTATCGATATTTACAAGCGTACTCCTAAATGATCTTTCACCGTTCTTGGAATCGTTAATCATAAAGATAACAACAACGGCCAGCAGTACGATGAATACAATAATCAGAGTTTTATTGGATAGCTTGTTAACCATATGTCTCGTTCATCCATTTGTTTCTTAATTTTCTTCGATATTGATAGCGTATTATGCCGAAGCCGATGATTAGAAATAAAGGTACTATAAAGTTCAAGTATTTTACCAGTGTCTTCGTCCCTTCGGTTATATCGGCATTAAGCGGTCTGGACGTAATGCCTTTGGTCCTTAAAGCTATCAAGCCGGTATCGTCGGAAAGCCAGTCGATTGCATTAGCCATTAAGTTTACGTTATCGGGATTAAGCTTCTGCGCACTCTGCCCGGCTCCGTTGGTAGCAAAATCTCCGTCTCCGAAAACAACCATTTTGGAATAAACGCCGCCCTCAATTTTACCATCAACTGCAACTGCAACCGGCAAGTTGGAGACCGGGAAATCGCTTGCAGACCATTGTCTCGATACATCGAAATAAACCGGCGGCCGCTGTATACCCGCCCGCTGCGAAGTTGAGGCCAGCGTAACTATGTGAATCGAGCTGTCCGTTGCTGAATATTTTATCGGGCTGCAGAAAGGCATCATAACCGATTCGATTCCCTTCGTAATCGGATGGTCGGCAAAGGTTGTAATAACCGGCAGGTAAGGAAACCTTACCGGGGTATTCATTACAAACATGCCCTGCTGCTGCCTTACCATTATGTTGCCGCAATTTGCATCTACAATAAAACCGTCTTCAACTGTTATCCCTTTCTTTTCAAGCCAGGTGTTTAAACCGGTATAAAGGCTGGAGCCGGTAGCTTTGGACAGATCGCCTTTAACTCTGTTCAATGCAATCAAAATTCTTCCTCCGCGCGATAGAAAATTATCCAGCTGTGCAAGATGCGCATCGGACATAGTGTCCGAAGGCGCTATTATTACCAGTGTTTTGTATTCATCCGGAATCGCGCCGGTTGAATCATTAAAATTAAACGGACTCACGTCGTATAAAACCGATAGCTGCTCGTCAAGCTGGGGCAGCTCTGAGAGCGAAGGCTCGCCGTCACCTTGAAGAAATGCGATCTTCGGCTTGTTCTGGATAGACAATTTTTTAATGGTCGATGATAATGCATACTCCATTGCAGAGCCCGGCTGAATGAAAGGGATCTTCTCCGTTCTACCTTCATATTGAAGAACAGCGCCCAGGTAAGCCCGCTGCTGCTTCATCTGATCGCGTTCGCGAACGTTAATTACAATCGGCTGTATACCGGCCTCCTGTGCCTGAATTTCCTTTTCCCTGTTCTCGTTCGGATTGGTAAATTGATATACTACTTTGCCGCCGGATGCATTGCTGTATTCAATCAGCATATCTTTAAAATCATTTCTTACCCGTGCTATATCCGGAGGAAGATTTTCTGAGAAATAAGCAGTAACTGTTACAGGTGCCGTTAGCTTGTTTAATATATCCTTCGTCGCTTTGCTTAAAGTATATTGATGCCCTTCGGTAAAATCCAGTCTTACAAAAAAACGGTCGGCTACAATATTCAAGAGCAGGAGTATTCCGAAAAGCAGGGCAACTGTGGTTATAATTTTTTTCTTAGTCAGCATAAATTAATCTACAATGTTTCTTTTAGAAAGTGATGTCTCGGCCAGGGTTAAGCCGAATACTGTAATACTTAAAAAGAAAATAACGTCCTTTGAATCTACCACTCCTCTGGAGATGGAATCGAAATGAGTTGAAAGGCTCATGTAACTTAGAATTTCACCGATGGTCCCGGTAAAGTCGCTTGATAGCACGTTAAAGATTATAAGGAAAAAAACACCGATAAAAAGTGAGAGAAGGAATGCAACAATCTGGTTGCTTGTAATGCTGCTGGCAAAAAGCCCGATGCTTATATACGTCATGCTCATTAGTATAAGTCCTAGATAGCCGCACCAGACGGCGCCGTGGTCGATCGGCCCCATAGCCCAAACGCTTATGTAGTAGGGCAGGGTAAGCAGAAGTGCTATCCCGATAAGCATTAAGCAGGCTAGAAATTTCCCAAGGATTACCTGCCAGTCGGTTACTGCTTTGGTAAGCAGAAGCTCAATTGTTCCGCTCTTGTTCTCCTCGGCCAGCATTCGCATGGTAAGCGCCGGAATAAAGAAGAACAAGGTCCAGTACGCAACTGAGAAGAAAGGCTGAAGTGTAGCCTGTCCGATGAAAAATATATCCGAACCGGAAATCCAGGTAAAAAATCCGCTAAGCGCCAGGAAGACTACAATTAAAATGTAAGCAGTTAAAGAATCGAAGAATGATTTTAATTCGCGGACTGCTATTATCCAAATTTTATTCATATTGTTTAATTGGTTGTTAGTTCTCTAAAAATATCTTCAAGTTTGGTTTCAATCGGGGTCATCTCCGTCATCACCCAGTTTTTTTGAACGCAAAGCTGAAAGATGCTGCGGCGTGAAGATTTTCCCTCCCTGCTCTGTATAAGGAATGTCCCGTCTTCATTAAGAACCGGATCTACCATAAGAACCGTATCCAGGGACTGCAGTAAAGATATAACACTGTCCCTGCTGCCGTAATCGGCAAACTGCACGCGAAGCATTTCATTGCCCTGCGCCTGCTTTCTTAAAGTTTCGGGGGTGCCGTCGGCAACAATCTTTCCTTCATTTATTATTAATATCCTATCGCAGGTAGCCTCAACCTCGGGTAAAATATGGGTGCTTAGGATTACCGTTTTTTCCTTGCCGAGATGCCTTATCAATTTTCTAATCTCAATAATCTGGTTCGGGTCTAGGCCGGTTGTAGGCTCATCAAGAATTAAAATCTCCGGATCGTTTATCATGGCCTGGGCAAGCCCAACACGCTGCCTATAGCCTTTGGAAAGCTCGCCTATCTTCTTATGCTTCTCAATATTCAAGCCGCAGACATGAATCATTTCAACAATCTTATCCTGGATTTTAGCCTTCGAAATCCCCTGCAGCTCGCCTACAAACTCGAGGTAATCAATTACGTTCATGTCGTAATAAAGCGGATTGTTCTCCGGAAGGTATCCAATCTTCTTCTTTATTTCTTCAGGATTATCGTGGATTGAAAAATTATTTACCCGTACATCACCCTTAGTCGGAGCCATAAAGCATGTAATAATTTTCATTGTGGTTGTTTTGCCGGCACCATTAGGACCGAGGAACCCCAGAATCTCACCGGTATTTACTTGAAAAGAAATATCATTGACTGCATTTTGCTGGCCGTATGTCTTGGTAAGGTTTTCTACTACAATGCTCATAATATGTTTTAAGCAATTTGAATTTAAAATAGAGTTGTGTTCAAACTTAGTTAATTAAATTATATGCCCATGTGATAAGAACAATAATTGAATTTTTTCAATTTAGAATGTTTTGACGATAACATTTTTAAAATGTTCCCCGCTTGTAAAAAGATTTTTATTTTTTATAAACAACCGCACCGTTTATTATGGTTAAATAAACCGAATGATCTTCATTTAGAATTACAATATCGGCGTCCTTTCCCGGATCGAGCGAGCCTTTCCTATCGTAAATTCCCAAAAGCTTGGCGGGATTTTTTGTAACCGAGTTTATTGCAGTCTCCATAGAGCAGCCGGTAAACTTCATAAACTGGAACGCAATATTCCCCAGGCTCATTGTCGAGCCGATTAAAGTTCCGTCTAAGTAACGCGCTGCCCCCTTCTTCGATTCATATTTTCTGCCGTTATACTTATAAATGCCGTCCGGTAATCCTATCCCGTGCATGCCGTCGGTTATACAAATGCATCTATCGCCGCCCACCAGCCTGTAAACCAAATTCACTATGCTCGGGTGCAGGTGGTGCCCGTCGCTTATAATTTGCACCGAGACATTTTTACTTTCGAATATAGCCGCCAGAGGCCCGGGTTCCCGGTGATGCAGCGGCGGCATTGCATTAAAGATATGTGTAACATGATTTATTCCGGCCTGGAAGCCTTTAATTGTCTCTTCATAATTTGCATCCGAATGTGCGAAGGATGCGACGACACCCCGCTTAACAAGTTTTTTTATAATTTCCAGACTTCCGGGTATTTCCGGTGCAATCGTCATCATCTTAAGCGCGCTGCCGGCGGCTTTAAATATTTCGTTCAGTCCTTCCTGCGTCGGTGCATAAATAGCATCAGGTGCCAGTCCGCCTTTTTTCTTTATGTTGATGAAAGGGCCTTCTAGGTGGATTCCCAGCAGAACGGCACCGCCGGTATTTTTATAGGCGAATTTCTTCATCAGCTTTAGATGTGAATTTCCATCCCCGGGCTTTACTACCGTTGTTCCCAGGTAGGATGTTGTACCTACGCTTGCCAGTGTTTTTGATATTGCAATCAGCGCCTCGGGAGTATTATCCAAAACATCTGCGCCGCCCGCGCCTTGAATATGCACATCGATGAATCCCGGAGCCGCCGTTCTGCCCTCAGCATCGATAACATTTTTAAAGGCGGTACGTCCTGCGGCTTTGCCTACACTTTTAATTCTTCCGTTAGAGATAACAATATCGGCAGGTTTACCTTTCGAGGCTTTGTTGTATAGTCTGCAATTTTTAATTATCAGCTCGCTGCTGTTCATCTTCAGTTCCTTTTAGGTTTATTTCGTCCTCAAGTAACATAAAAATTTAATTGATCAATTCAATAATATCATAATTAGTATCAACGTCAACCATAAATTGACGTAATTTTTTTAAATAATTTTTGTTGGTAAAGAATTTTCTTTTATAGTATATTCACACCGATTTTTTAACAACTCAAAATTAACAACCTGATGGAAAATAAATCTGGCGCACTTGATAGAAGCTTGGGGCTTTTACATGCAACAGCATCAAATATGGCAACGATGGTAGGCATCGGTCCCTTTATTACGATACCATTAATTATTTCAACTATGGGCGGGCCGCAGGCAATGCTGGGCTGGGCGGTAGGAGCTATAATTGCTATTTCCGACGGGCAGGTGTGGGCTGAATTAAGCACTGCCCTTCCCGGAGAAGGCGGGTCTTACATTTATCTAAGGGAAGCTTACAAAAGATATTTCGGCAAACTTATCGCCTTCCTGTTTATCTGGTCATTCCTGTTAAGCGGTCCGTTTGAAATTGCTTCCGGGATCGTCGGCATGATGGAATACCTTTCATTCATCTGGCCGTGGCTCTCCGGCGTAAATATTAGATTGATCGCATTTGCCGCCGGCATATTAACCATTATCCTCCACTACAAAAAGATTAAGTTTGTCGGCGTTGTAACGGTTGTTCTCTGGATTGTAATGCTAATTACTGTGGGAATAACAATTGTCGTAGGCATCATTCACTTTAAGCCTGCAGTCGCATTCGATTTTCCCAAAGGATGGTTTTCATTCTCTTGGGGATTTGTAATGGGCCTGGGCGGAGCCACCTTAATTGCGATGTACGATTTGATGGGCTACTATAACATCTGCTACGTAGAGGAGGAAGTGAAGAATCCCGGTTACGTTTTTCCCCGCGCAATTATCTGGTCGGTAATCGGCGTTACCATTCTTTACGCTGTTATGAACTTTTCAATTATCGGCGTTTTGCCCTGGCACGAAGTGGCAAAATCGCATCATATCGTTTCGGACATCTTTAACGATTTTTACGGCAAAGTGCCGGCAGTAATTTTAACTCTGCTGGTTGCAATAACTGCTTACGGCTCCATCTACGCACTAATGATGAGCTACTCTAGGCTTCCTTTTGCGGCCTCCAGAGACGGCTTCTTCTTCGGCTGGCTTAAGGCTGTTCACCCGCAGAAGCACTTCCCGCATTACTCCCTGCTCTTAGTCGGGGGGATTACATGCGTCGCAAGCTTGTTCAACCTAGACTTTATAATTGCCGCAACCCTCTCAAGCAGAATCTTAATTCAATTTCTCGGTCAGATTGCGGGACTGACAATACTTAGAAAAGCAAGACCGGATATGAAGCGCCCTTTTAAGATGTGGCTTTATCCCTTGCCGTCTATTGTTGCATTCATCGGCTTCAGCTTTATCTTTATTAGCTCCGGCATCGAGGCTATAAGCCTAGGGCTGGTTTGGCTTTTAACCGGAATCGTTTTCTTTATCTTCTGGGCAAAGAAAAATAATGAGTGGCCATTTAAGGCTAACAGCTTTGCCGGAACCGCAGCTTAAGGCTCTGCTTTTAACAGAGCGGTTAGCTTGGCCGGAGTAATATCATAATGGCTCGCATGCCATTTTACGCTGCCGTCCTTTGCCAGCCAGATGAGCTGCGGAGACTGATGCTTTACCTGCAGCTCTCCCGCAATGTGCTGGCTTAAAGGGCGCGAATCAATAACATTTATTTTAACGCATCTTACAGGCGTGTTTTCAGAAAGTGATGAGAACCATTCGCTAAAATCGTATTCCACCGAATCGCTTATTCCGCAAACCGGGCTGTATTTAAATATGATTATTTCTGAAGAGCCTGTAGTTTTATTTTTAAGGCTTTCCCATTCTTCTATTTTTTCTATTTCTGTAATCTTCATTAACAAATTTCCGACTTATAACTAAAATTTACCGTTTCAAAAATAAATAATTCAAGTTACGCAGGAATACATTTTGATGTCCGCATTGTCATTCCCACGAAAGTGGGAATCCATTTTTTATCATATTTTCGCATCTTGGATACCCGCTTTCGCGGGTATGACACTCAAGCTTTATAATTTTGCGTAACTTGAGTAAATAACTTTCACAATGAGCATATACAAAAAAATATCTCCCGCTTAAATTAAAAGCCCGGCGGAATAAGCTTACTTTGCATCAAAGAGCTTCTTAAACAGGTCTATGTCGTTAATCGAATCTATTTTCCTCTTCTCCTCGTCGTCGCTTTCAGTCTTAAATATTTGCTCTAAAAACTCCTCGCTGGAAGAAATGCTGCAGCCGCATACGCGGGCAAATTCTTTAAGGTTATTATCGGAAGAAACCAACGTAATGTTCTTTGGATTTTTGGCCGCTTCTATTTCCCTTTTAATCATATCATCCGCAATGTTGTTTTCGCTGTATATTATTTTTGTCTTAAACGTCTTAATCGGGATATTGGCATAGCCGTCAAAATGCAGGGATACTTTTATTTTTTTCTCGCGGAAATATTCTTCAATCTTAAAGGCAATTTTTTCCCTCGGCGCCTGCCTGTCTTTCTTCAGCAGATCGTTAAGGCTTTTGCTCTTTCCGATAAGGTTGTTTCCGTCGATTATATAATGCTTCATTCAAAATATCTAAGTTAATACTTGCCGTTATAAAATTGCCCGCGTTTTGTTATTTTAAGGTCCTGCAGCTGCGGCGCTTTAACTCTTATTTCCAGGTAATAGCCGCTAAAGATGCCTGTAGGGTTCCAGGTAAAATTCATAATCCAGCAATGGAGGTCTCTCGTAATCCTAATTTGAGGTGCAGCCAGCTGCTTCTGCTCAAAGTCGTAGCTGCCGGTAACCGAAATTTTCCACTTGGGGGTTAAGTTAAAATCCAGGCTTGCACTTAAGTTGGAGGTTCTTGAAGGCTGCAAAGGATTGAACTTTGAAAGCGAATAATTATAGCTTAGAGACAAGTTCCACGGAATGCTGAAGTCCGCCTCTTTTTCGTTATAAATTCCCTGGTAAACATTCGTCTGCTGCTGGAATGCTTCGCCGGCTTTTGTCGTGTCGGCTTTTTTTGCTTCTTCGGCCGACTTAAGCTTTTCACCCGACAAGCTTGTGGAGACCGAAAAGCTAAAGTTCGTAAGCCTTAGCAGGCCTTTACCTTGGTTAATAAGAAACTTGTTTATTTGATTCCCAGTGGAAGAATAATCGTAAAGCGAATAACTTGACGAGCCGAAAAAGTTCAGATAGTCTCCCACTTGAGTACGGTAAGACAGGCTTAAAGGAGAAAACCTCAAGCTGTCTGCCGCAAAATTATAACCGATGCCGGCAGATAGATTCAGCAGTTGAATCTTCTTTACTTTGGAAGTGGTATCAGTCGGATCGGCTTCGGTCTTCATCTCGAATACGTTGCCTACAGAAAAGTTTATGCTCTGCGATTCTCCCTGTGAAGGAGCGGCAAAAATTTCCCGCTCATATTTATCGTACTTAACCGGCTGGCCTTTGAAGTTGTAATAAGTACCGTAGTAGCCCCATCCGGGCCTGGAAAAATCCGGCGTATAGTTATAGGAAATTGAAGGAGTAACAATATGCCTTATGGCGCTTATGCCGAAGACGTCGGGCTGGAACATACCGAAGAATTTTGTAGATGCCGAAAGGCCGAGACTGAAAGTTCTTACTTCGCTTATCCTGTGAACGTCGTTGGTAACTACCGAGTCGGTGCTGTCCACCGCCATTCCCGCAGAGTACCGGTCGATCATTTTGTTATACCATTCTTCGTTATAATTAATGCTCGGCGATATGTTAAAGAATCCTATCTTAGGCGAGGCGCTTATGCTTATTGTATGCTGAATTCCGCCTCTTATGCTTAGCTGGCCTGCGTTCTTGTTCCTGGTATTTTCAAACTGGCCGGTATAATTCATTCCAATCAGATCATACCATTTCTGGTCGCTGTAAACTCCCTTTCTTCTGAAAGGATAGAACTGCGGAACATTGAACGAAAGGCTCGGCAGTACTTCGCTAATGTTGCCCGATTCAAGGTCCTGGCTTCTGCTGTAGCTTAGTGTTAAGCTGTTACCGGATTCATCCCAAGTTTTAGACAAAGTGGCGTTTGAGAAAATGTTATTGGTGAGAGCTTCGTTCAAATCCGTGGACGTATACTGCAAATAATTTTTACCGGATACAAATCGTAAGTTTGCATCCAGCCTTAGAGTTGGAGTAATAGTCTGGTTGTGAGAAATCTGAATGTTCCATTGCTTGCTTAAGCTCTGGGATAGGTTATCAGGATTATCGGTTTTTATCAATTTATAACCGCCTTCTATGCTGCCGCTGTAGTCGTATCTTTTAACATACCTAAACCTGCTGTCAAGGCCGAAGCTGCCGCGTGTATAATAATCGCCGGTTAAATTCAAATCCATGTAATCGTTTATTGCCCAGAAATAACCGAAGTGAGAAAAGTAGTATCCGCGCGCAGCGTCCTGGCCGAATGCCGGGACAATAATGCCCGATCTTCTTCCGGATTGCAGAGGGAATACCGCAAAGGGAAGCGGGATGGGAAACGGTACGCCGCCGAAGTACAGCCATATCCACCTGGCAATGATTTCCTGCTTCTGTATAACTTTCATTTCCGGCGAATAGAAATAATAGTCGGGCGGATTTGAATCGCAGGTAGTATAGATTCCGTCTTTTACAAAATAAGTATCTTTATCTACTTTTTTAATCTTCTCCCCTGAATAAATTGCGCCCTCGCTCTTTGTTTTGGCCATGTTAATAAATCCCCTGGTTGTTTTAAAATTATAGATCATTGAAACGCCGTCGTACACCTCACTGCCTTGCGAAAGGATCGGGGTATTCTTAAAGTCTCCCGGAATCGAATCGTTCGGAACTCCGGTTGCGTTAACATTGTGTGTTTCGAAGTTGACGTCTATGTTTGCGCTTTTAAGATCGGTATCTTTATACTTAAGCTCGCTGTTTCCGTATAGGTCCATCTTCTTTTCGTTAACATAGAAGAAAAGCGAGTCCGACGAGCTTGCATAGATAACTGTATCAACATCGTAGGATTTATTTTTTGCGGTTGTATCCCTTACAGCAAGAGAATCTTTTCCAAAGACAGCCAGAGAATCTTTTTTATTCGATATGAGCGAATCGGCTCCCTGAGCCAGAGCGGCGGTGTAGCCAACCATAAGAAAAAGTATGAATAAAAAAATTCTCATATAAAATGATAGTCACGCGCCGACATATCCGGCAATACAGATATTCATCATGATTTATAGAAGACCAGAGCAGAAGCGCCTTTAATTCCCGCATCGTTCTTTAATTTAGCCGGAAGAATTTTAATCCGTTTGCTGAGCGGCTTTAATACGCGCTCCTTGGTTTTTTCGCAAACCGAATCAAGAAGCAGATCGCCGAAGCCTGCCACCCCGCCTCCGATGATAAATGTTCCCACGTCCAGCACGTTTGCTGTTGAGGCTAATGCTGCGCCTAGGTATACACCCAGGTCTTTAATAGCTTGCACTGAAAACTCATCGCCGAGACTAGCAGCCTGATGAATTATAAGTGGAGTCAGTTTATTTAAATCATTATTTATCAGTTCCCAAATTTTGGAGTCCTTATGGCTTTCAAGCTCGCCGGCAACGCGCTTAATTATATAATTGTTTCCCATGTATGTTTCAATGCATCCGTAAGAGCCGCAGTTGCATTTCAGCCCGTTGTAATCGATTGACATATGCCCTATCTCGCCGGCAGCGCCGGTTTCACCCCTAAATAATTTCCGGTTAAAGATAATTCCGCCGCCTACGCCGGTTCCCAGGGTAATCATAATAAACGAATCCAACTTTTTACCGGCACCGAAAATCATTTCGCCTATGGCAGCTACGTTCGCATCGTTCTCAACATGTACATTAATTTTAAATTCCTTTTCCAGAATTTTTCCTAGATTAACTTTTTCCCAGCCGGGTAAATTAGGCGGGTTCTCAACTGTTCCTTTCTTAGTGGAAACAACGCCCGGCGCTCCTATACCTATTCCCTGAATCTTTAATTTGTTCTTCTGAAGAATTCCCTTTACGCCTTTTTTAATCTGACTTATAACGCTCTCCGGCCCGCCGCTTGCAAGCGTATCGAGCGAATTTTTCTTTATTATCGTACCCTTTTCAGAAACTATTCCGATTTTTATGTTGGTGCCGCCTAGGTCCACCCCGATTGCATATTTGTCCGACTTGGGCATTTTAATTTCCTATAAAAGTTATTAATTCTTAATGTTTAAAATATTTTAATAAATCAGGGTTTTAATTTAATATTAAAGAACCTTTAATTAAAATATAAAACGAAGGATTTTAATATATTGTTACAATATTCCGCGGCGCATAATCGGATTTGCCCGCCTGAAATATTTTAAGGCCGTTATACGGTTTTATTTGCCAGTTAATTGCTATCTTCCTGTTGTTAAGGGAATACCGGTGTTGTCGGCCGCATGAGCAGTCAAGTATATAAAATGATTTTTAGAATCATCATATCAATTAGTAAACTGCTTGCTCACTATTTTCAGTTCACCGGGATAAGTTATATTGCCCAACGGAGATGAAACCGTTGGCTGAGCGTACAATGCAATCCTTGATGAATATCCTTTTTCTCCTGCGATAGACATTGCCAGGTTTATTAACGATTCATACCCCTTGTCACCGAAAAATTTTATCAAGTCGACGTTCATCTGAATAGGGATAGTTGTTATTTCGCCTGTGCCGGGTACCGAAACCGGGTTTGCCAAATTACCTGTAATTGTTTCTTTATCATCAATCAGCAGCTTCCAGGGGAACGACACGATTGTAGCGTTGGTCCTTGCGTATCCTCCTGTCCCGTCATTCGGATTTTTTGCTTCAACATTCAGCGTGAAGGAGACCGGGAATTTATTGCTTGCAACCGATGAGCTCAATTTCAAAATATCAAGCGGATTAAAATCACTCAGCTTCGTCTTGCCTTCCAAAGATATACCGCTTACCATAAGATTGTCTATCCGGCCAAGCTTAAATTTAAGCCTCGATAAATTTACAATCGTCTGATAGACACTGCAGCTTATATTGGTAAGAGCAAAAAGAAGGAACAAAGGTAAAATTAATTTTTTCACTTTTTAATCAGCCTAATGGATTCATCAATCTTGTTTAAGATAATATCCGCTACCTTAAGTGCTTTCAAACCGTCTTCGCCGGATACAACCGTCCGGCTGTTATTTAAAATAGAATCAATGAACAATTCAAGCTCATACTTTAATGCGTTTATTTCCTTTAGTTCGGGCTGTTCATATACAACTCTCTTTTTCCTGTCGCCAACTCCTATCTCGCCGAAGGAAATAAATGCCGAGTCGATCTTTTCATCAACCGGTACTAGCCTGTAAACTTCCGAAACGCCGGTAATAAAATCCAGCGAGATATAATTATCCTTCTGGAATATCCTCATCTTCCGCATCTTCTTCTGCGATATTCTGCTTGCGGTAACGTTGGCAACGGCGCCGTTTTCAAATTGAATCCTTGCATTTGCTATATCGATTGAATCCGAAACAACCGCCACGCCGCTGGCTTCCACATGGGCTACTTCGCTTTTAACCAGGCTTAGAATAATATCGATATCGTGTATCATTAAATCCAGCACAACGGCAACGTCTGTACCTCTCGGATTAAACTGGGCAAGCCTGTCGGTTTGAATGAACATCGGCTCAAGCATGTATTTTTCAAGTGAGATTAATGCGGGATTGAACCTTTCTATATGCCCGACCTGAAGCTTAAGGTTCTTTAGGCCGGCCAGCTCAACTATTTCCTCGGCTTCGTTTATTGTTGCGGTTATAGGCTTTTCAACAAAAACGTGAATGTTCTTATTCAGGCACTTAATTGCAAGCTCATGGTGAGCGCTTGTAGTTGCTACAATTGAAACCGCATTAACTTCGTCAAGAAGACCATCCAGACTTTCATAAGCTTTAATGTTGAATTCATCCCCGGCATCTTTAGCCGCTTGAAAATCAATATCGTAAATACCCGCAAGTTCACAGGAGTCTATTTGTTTAAACATCTTAATATGCAATTTGCCTAGATGCCCAGTACCGATAACACCTACTTTAAGTTTTTCCATCAGTTGCCGCTCTTAATTTGTTGATAGCCGATAATTCTGTCGTAACTCCCGTAGTTGGGGTCGTTATAATATAAAAAAATCTGGTATATATTAGAAGTCGACCAGTTGTTGCCTTCCAAAATTACCCAATCAGGATTTATAATCTGCCCGTACTTATCCCCTGCTACTACATATTGATAATCGTAAACTCCTCTTTTAAGCGGGATAGTCAATTTGTACAATCCGTAGCTTTCGTTCATCTTGAAATCGGGAGAGAGTTTCCAGTTATTAAACGCACCGACCAGATATATACCGCCTGTAACCTCCGAAGGAGGCCGGATTGTAAAAGTAACATTCAGGTATGTTGCGTAATCGTTGTCGTAGTTTGTAAGAATCGATCCGCCGTAAAGGTCTTTCCTACCTTCAGTAAAGAATCGAGAATAATCTACTTCCTCTAGATGGGCATTAACATCTTTAGCAGAAAAGACATTCGTGTTTCTCAAATCAACTTCGCGGTATTCGTTGCCTGGCAAAATATCCCTGGCGGTAAAAGTAAACTTCCCGCTGCCGTTCCAGTAGTACTGGCGGGTGTTTGTGTTAAAGTTCCGGCCGATAATAAAGGGGTAATCTATTTCATGGTTGTCTATAATTTCAACCTGCGTTACATTGCCCGGGTATAATTCAGTCGGAAGATTAAAACCCGTTGTAATATTAAAAACCTTTGATAGATCAGCCGGGAAATAAACTTTGTCTTCCAGCTGCTCGTTCTTTATAGTATCCTGCAACGCCACCACTGGCTCAACCACATAAAACTTGCCCTGCCCGTATACAAGGGATGTATCCTGGGAGTCGGTAATATAAAATCTCCATTTGCCGGAAAAGGGGAAATCCACCGTTCCTTTCCTGTCGGGGAACGATCCGGTAAAATGGTATTTCGCATCATTAACTACCGTATTAGGTAAACGTGAGAATCCCAAGTTATAGTAGATGTTCTTTCCCTGGTTCAAAAGAAAAATATTCTGATACGGCACCCAGTTCCTATCGCAGAACCTGAATACAATGCTCATATAGGGAATTGCATCGCCCTGCACATCGAACTGGATAGTTATTGTGCCCCCGCTTCCGTTCTGCCGGTAAATTACCGGGAAAGATGTTTCGTTGTCGCCGGCATATGCTTTCAAGCTTTTTATTTGAGGCACTTGAGAAAATACCGTGGCAGCAAATAATAGAACGGCGAAAAACAATTTGTATTTCAAGGCTCTTCCCCTTTCAGAAGTTAAAAATTTCCACGCACTTAATCGACTGATACGGAACAAAAATCTTTACCATCGTCTTCTCTCTTTCCGCTTCCAGCAAAAGCCCTTCGTCAAATACTTCTATCAGCTTGCCGGTCTTAAAGACAATTTCGTAAATAGGAGTATTCGATTTGGAATCCATAGTTAAGCCGTAATTTTCGTAAAGGGTAATATTCAGCGTTTGACCTGTGAATTGTTTCCAGTCGATTTTCATCGTTCATCCTTATTTTAGTTCATTGATTGTTTTTATAAAATCGGCAATATCGCTGCACGGGTAATATTTCTTAATAAACTGGTAAGCCAGAGATTTATCTCCCGCACTAAGATAGTTAAAATAGATGGAAGCTATAATCGGCTTTAACTTACCCATATTGCTGCAGTCTGCATGGTTTGTTTCCAAATATGAATCGAGAGTTTCTATTAAATTTTCATTCTCCGAAATAAATATATCATAGACATCATCATTAACTGGATATAATTGAGCATTTTCATACTTCCAGCATTCAATAGGAATGAAAGGCTCATCATCATCTTTATTGAATACATCGAATTTAGCCTCGCCGGTAATTATCAAGGTTCCGCCCGCTTCACCGGATGCAATTTGGTACGGCTCCATCGAGCCGGAGTATATTGAATCGGCGGTATAAAACGAATCGACAGTGTTGAAAATATAAAGCGTATAGAAGATGCCGTTCTGTCTTTTAAAGGAATCAATTACCAGCAGCTCGTTAACGCCGTCGCTGTCAAGGTCAGAAACAAACTCATGCGGATCGTTAAATTCTTTTTGAAAAACTGGCTTATTATTCTTGAACACTTCCAAATTTACGCCGTTAAAATGTGCGTTGAACGAATCAAATATATATTTTCTCTCCTGGCAATAAGAGTTAGAATACATCAGATAAAAGAGAAATAAAATTATCCCTGTTTTCATTTGCTAATAAGAAGAAAGTTAAAATGATGAGGCAATATATGTTTTTATTTTAAATTAAACAGTATATATAAAAATATCGGGAAAAACCGTTCATAATCTTTATGATGAAAATTATAAAAACTTAATGGTAAATAAAAAAAATTCTGTCTAATTTACGCTTCGTAATTTTAACAATCCGGGGAACTTATATGAAACGTTCAATTAGTGTTTTATATGTTCTATTTTTTTTGTCGCTTTACGGATGCAGCTTTCTAGGAATTACCGATGAGAAACCTGCAGGTGAAAAAGCAATTACAAGCAGTTCGGCAAAAGGATATATTGATTATTTAGCCTCAGATTCCTTAAAAGGCAGAGACACTCCCAGCCCCGAGCTGGATTCGGCAGCAAAATTTATTTCGCTTCATTTTGAAAGTGCCGGACTGCGCCCGCTAAACGGCAGCTATTTCCAAAAAGTAAAGATGGGCTATATAAGGCTCGGCAAAGAAAATTTCCTTAAGATTAGAAAAGGGAAAGAAGAGGCAGCGTTTAAATTAAAAGACGAATTCACTCCTTTCGAAATAACCGCCGATAAAGAAGCATCGGCGGCGGTTGTGTTTGCAGGCTACGGCATAGATGCGCCTGAATATAATTACAACGACTACGAGAACCTGGATGTTAAAGGCAAGATCGTCTTTGTGCTTAGGCACGAGCCGGGTGAAAACGATCCGGCATCAATCTTTAAAGGCAAAGAGCTTACAAAATATTCAAGCGTGCTTGAGAAAACGGAAACCGCAATAAAGCACGGCGCAATCGGAGTCCTCATCTGCCAGGATCCGCTTAATCATAAACTGCTTACACCGCGCGGGTTCCCCTGGCCTTCGCTTTCCAAATTCATCCCGGATAAGGCGCTGCCTCTTTCTCTTCTGCTGGATGAGAAAGATAAAGTACCCGTAGTCCAAGTGGGGGAAGAAGTAATAAATTATCTTTTCGGCAGTACTGATAAATTGAGAGATATACAAGCCGGCATCGATAAAAATTTAAAGCCGAGCTCCTTTGCTATTGACGGCGCAAGCGCTACATTAAAAACAAGCACGGAATTACAGGATGAATCGGCAGACAATGTTATAGGCTTTATAGAAGGCACCGATCCGGTTCTGAAAGATGAGGTGCTTGTAATAGGCGCTCACTACGATCATATAGGAATTAAGAAAAACCATGCTGCAAATGAGGACTATATTTTCAACGGCGCGGACGATAACGCTTCCGGTACAACTGCGCTGATGGAAGTAGCCGATGCTTTTTCTGCGAACAATTTAGGACCGAGAAGAAGCATTCTGTTCATAGCATTCTGCGGTGAAGAAAAAGGACTATTCGGCTCCCGGTATTATGTTGAGTATCCGCTATTTCCTCTTTCCAAAACCGTTGCCATGCTTAACATTGATATGGTCGGAAGAAACAGTATAGACAGCCTTTCTATTTTCGGCGCTGCTGCCTTCCCGAAGATTACCGAAATTGTGAAAGATAAAAATTCCGAAACTGGATTTAATCTTGTATTCGATCCGGTGCTGAACGGCGGGAGCGACCATATGAGCTTTACGCGGAAAAAAATACCGGCTTTATTCTTTCATTCGGGCATTCATCAGGATTTGCACCAGGTTTCCGACGAAGTAAGGTTTATTAACTACGACAAGATTGCTAAAGCCGCTAAGCTGGTCTTCCGGACTGCCTGGCAGATAGCAAATGAAGGAGATTATTATTTTCCGAAATCAAATTAACCAACACCAAACAAAAATATATTACAAGGAGTGTTATGAAAAATAACCTATTAAGACTTTTTGTTATTCTGCCGGCAGTTGTTTTTTGCTCTAGTCTTTATGCCCAGGATGCTTACAAGCTTCAGTATAAATTCGAGAAAGGCAAAACCTATCTTTATAGAATTGAGGCTACAACCGACATCAGCCAGGAAATGATGGGACAGGAAATGAAGTTTAATACCATTTCCAATAACGTAGCAAGGTTTAACATAGAGAACACGGCAAACGACGGAAGCGCGGATATAATCTTCTCGCTTGATTCGGCTTATGTTAAAAGCAATATCCGGGGTAAGGATACCACTTTTAACCTTCAGGATATGATTGGCAAAAAAATTAAAATGAATGTTTCGGAACTCGGACGGATTAACACTTATACCGTTCTCGACTCAATGCAGGATAACAACAGGACTTTGTCCGTCGCACAGGAATCGAAGAACTTCTTCAGGCTGCTTAACGGAAAGGAAACCAAGGCAGGCGACAAATGGAATTCTACCGAAGTCGACACAATAAACAATATGGGCGGCAAAATAGTAAGCAATATAGATTATGAATATTCGTTAGCGGGCATCGAGGATAAACTCGGCCATCAATGCTACAAAATCCCGTTCACAGCAAAAATAAAAATTGAAGGCAAGGGCAACATGAGCGGGATGGATCTTTTTATTGAAGGCAATGGTAAATCATCCGGCACGGCTTACCTTGATGTTAAAACCGGAATGAACGTTTATGTGGAATCGAGCGTTGATAATGAGATGACGATTGCAACCTCAGGTCAGCAGACCATGACGATACCCATGAGCCAAAGTACCAAAAATGTTATATCCTTAATAGGCGATTAATTCTGCCGGGATGTTTTTCAGCCGGTCAAATTTTTTTTGACCGGCTTTTTTTGTAATTGGAAATTCTTAAAATCAACTCACAAGAAGATTGGATTATTCCATCTTTCTTCAATTGATGTCTTTATTGCTGGTGGAGACTGAAAAGATATCGACGAGCTTATTGTCATCTACAATAACTGCGCTTAACTTATTACCGGTATATACCGAGGTATCGATATACAGAGCGTCGCTTCTTTTATTATAAAACACTTCCTCGTGCCTTGTATGGCCTACAACCTGCAGCTTACCTATATTCAGCAGATCGCTCCTTGTCCATAAAATCCCGTGCCGTTCAATAATATCCTTCGTTAAGTAATCCTCAATTAAAGACAGGTCGTCTTTAAACTTAGCCGGAAAAACAGATTTATAATGACTTGAAATCCCCGCATGAGAAATAAAGCAGTCTATAAGATTTAAATATAGCGGCGCTTTCAAAATAAACTCAAGGTGAGATGCAATCATGTCAAAATGATTTTGATATGAAGCGACTGTATTTTCATAGCCGTTATACAGCCAGGAAGAACCCATATCGCTTTCGGGGAAATTTACGAAGTAATAAAACATGTAATCGTGGTTGCCGGGGGTAAATACAATGTCCGATGATTTGATGAACTCTATAACTTCATAGCTAAAATTGCCCCGGTCAATTAAATCTCCGACGCTGTAAATTTTAATATCAGGATACTTGGCTTTTATTTTTTCTATTAGTTCCATCAGCGAATAATAACAGCCGTGGATGTCACCTATAACAGCAATCATAATGCAAAACTATTAATTACGTTGTTCACAATTTATAAAAGTCTGGCTGTTAAAGGAAAGGTATTATTCATTTCGGCAGCTCAAATGAACGCAGTTAAATATATTTATTCTCACGTGCGTACTTAAAGAGATCATCCCTAAAATCGGGATGAGCGATATTGATAAGCGCCTTAACTCTTTCACTAACCGGCTTGCCGAAGAGCTGAGCGTAACCATATTCGGTAACCACATAATGAACATCGCCTCTTGTTGTTATAACGCCGGCACCCGGTTTAAGATGCGGGACTATCCGCGATATTTTAAAATCCTTCGTGGTAGAAGGCAGTGCTATAATGGGCTTACCGCCTTCCGAATGCGATGCGCCCCTAATAAAATCCAGCTGCCCGCCGAAGCCGCTGTAGAATTTCGGCCCGATAGAATCGGAACATACCTGGCCAGTTATGTCTATCTCGATTGCGGAATTTATAGCTACCATCTTATAATTCTTTGCAATAACAAACGGATCGTTCACATACTCCTGCCTGTGAAATTCGATCATCGGGTTGTTATTAATAAAATTATACAGCCTCTTAGTACCGAGCACAAAGCCTGCAACAATCTTGCCGGGATGCAGCGTCTTCATTTCGTTGGTAATAACTCCCTGTTCAACAAGGTCTATAGTGCCGTCGGAAAACATCTCGGAGTGTATCCCAAGCCCTTTCCGGTCGGATAGATATTTTAATACGAAATCCGGTATAGCGCCTATTCCCATCTGTAGCGTGGAACCGTCCTCTATAAGCCCGGCAATGTTGTAAGCTATCTTTTTATTTATTTCGGTAACCTCGGCAGCGGCGTCTCTTTCGCCCTGCGGCAGCTCTGCAATTTCATCATCAACTTCTACAATATAATTTATTTTGTTAATATGAATGAAGCTGTCTCCAAGTGTGCGGGGCATGTTTTTGTTAACTTGAGCAATAACTACCTTTGCCTTCTCGGCGCCGGTTTTTGTTAGTCCTACCTCAACGCCGAAGCTGCAAAAGCCGTGCTCGTCCGGCGGGGATACGTGAATAAGAGCAACATCAAGATTGATGTAGCCCTTTGCAAAAAGGAGTGGAGTTTCATAAAGGAATATCGGAGTAAAATCTGCCCTGCCGCTCCTTACCGCTTCCCGGCTGTTGGCGCCGATAAAAAATGCATTATGCCTAAAGTGCTCTTCCATACCGGGATTTAGGTACGATACATCGCCAACTGCCAGCGCATGCATTATTTGGATGTCTTTCAACTCGTCTTTTCTTTTTACTAGCGCATTTATAATTGTCGTTGGAAATGCGCAGTTTGAATGAGCTAGAATTCTGTCCCCCGATTTAATTGCCTTTACCGCTTCTTCCGCAGATACAATTTTTTGATTGTATGCTTTCAGAATATTGAAAGGGATAATATTTTTTGACTTTATTTCTTCGGTTGTAACCATATTAAACCAATTTTACTTTTGTAAGTTCTTTTGGAACATCTCATGATTAAAATAAAACTTTATTTGCGGTATCCGCACGCTCTATTCAGTTTGTAGAAAAAACTCTGAGCTTTCTAAATTCCAGGTTAAAGATGTTTGCTATTGCCTCGTTGGAGCAGTAGCCTTGATACGAACAGACACCTTTTGATAAGCCGGGATCGCCGAGCAAGGCATTTGCCAGGCCGTTGTCCGCAATATTCTGAATATATCCGAGTGATGCATTATTCAAACCGTAGCTGGCGGTTTTTGCAACCAGCGCTGGCATGTTGGGCACGCAATAGTGTATTACATCGTACATATAAAAAACCGGATCGGAAATATTTGTTACATGGCTTGTCTCAATGCATCCGCCCTGATCGATCGATACATCAATTATAACCGCACCTTTCTTCATCTTCTTTACCATATCTTCCGTAACAAGATGTGGAGTCTTTTCACCTTTAATAAGTACAGCGCCGATTAGAACATCGGCAAATTTAACTCCTCTTGAGATTGTATACGGATTTGCCATAACGGTTGTTATCTTTTGCCTAAAGGTTGAGTCTATTTTCCGCAGACGGCTTAAATCGTTGTCTATTACTATAACCTGGGCGCCGCGTCCCAATGCGGCTCTAGCCGCAGTAGTACCTACAACTCCTGCACCCAGTATAACAACTGCGGCAGGCGCAACTCCCGTTATTCCGCCCAGCAGAATACCTCTTCCGCCTTTAGTGTAGCTTTCAAGATATCTTTCAGCTATCTGTATTGAAAGCTGTCCAGCAATCTCACTCATAGAGTGCAGGACAGGCAAGCCTTCCTGGCCTTCGATCAGCTCGTATCCGATTGCCGTAATATTTTTCTTCAGCAGCTTCTCGATTGTTGATTTATTTCCCACAGCAAGGTGAAGGAACGAGAAGAGAATCTGGTTGTCTTGAAGAAGCTCTGTTTCCTCATCGGAGAGCGGCGAGACTTTTGCAATTAGCTCCGATCTCCGGTATACTTCTTCAGAATTGTAAACAATAATTGCACCGGTTTGGGCATAATCTTCATCGCTAAAATTACTGCCTTCTCCCACACCGCTCTGAATATAAATTGTATGGCCTGCCCTTATAAGAGAGTCCACACCCGCAGGAGCTAGTGCAACCCGTTTTTCTTCATAAATGTTTTCTTTTGGAATCCCTATTCTCATTTATGCTTTTCTTTTTATTTATTTATACTTAAAACTACCTATAACCGTCCAAATTTTCAAATTGCAATAAGGTCAAATTAACCTGCGCCGTCTTAAGAAATTCAGATGTCGGATGCCTGAAAGATTATTAAAATGAAGAAATCCGTTTCCTCCATTAAAAAATTTTTTGAATAACACGGATGGTATTAAACAAATATTTTGAAAAGAAAAAATGCGGCTAAAGAATTACCGGTGTCAATGCCTTCTTGCCCGACAGAACTGCTGCAACGTTTTTTGCAGCCAGCAAGGCCATCTCTGTCCTGGCCTCTACAGTAGCGCTGCCAATGTGGGGCAACAGAACCGCATTCCTTATTTTAAAAAGCTCTTTATTTATACCCGGCTCGTTTTCATACACATCCAGACCGGCGGCATAAATTCTTTTTTGTTTCAGTACTTTTATTAATTCTGTCTCATCTATTACCTCTCCGCGGGAAGTATTAATGAGAACGGCGCTGCTCTTCAGCAATGCCAATCTTTCTTTGTTCAGAAGATGGAATGTCTTTCCGGTTAAAGGAAGATGGACTGAAATGAAATCCGATTTTTTAAGTACGGAACTCAAGCTTAATTTTTGTGCCCCAAGGTTTTTTTCCAGGTACTCATTCTTCATATCGGAGAAATATAAAATTTTCATCCCGAAAGCTTTGGCTCTTACTGCAGCAGCAGTTCCTATCCTTCCCGCACCTAGTATTCCGAAATATTTGTTTTTAAGCTCAATGCCCAATAGCAAGTCAGGCTTCCATGCTTTATACAAACCGGCACGGGTAAAATTCTCTGCTTCATTAATTCTTCTTGCACAGGCAAGCAATAACGCAATTGCCAGGTCTGCGGTAGAATCCGTAAGTACGTCGGGAGTGTTTGTAACGATGATATTTTTTTGAGCAGCGTATTTCACGTCGATATTATTATAACCGACTGCATAGTTGGCAATTATTTTACAGCGATTCAAACTGTCTATTACCGGAGGATCGAATTTTTCTGTTAACAGCGAAATGACCGCATCCGCGTTTACAATATTCTTTAACAGCAGGTCTTTGGGTATCGGCAGATCTTTTGAATAGACCTTGACCAGAAAATTATTATCCCTTAGAAGCTTTATTGCAGCATCCGGAATTTTCCGGGTTACAAAGACAAAAGGTTTTTTCATTCCGTTCATTAAGCTAATACAAAAATATTATTGACCGAATAACATTCTGACTATAAAGATAGCGCCTAGAACTCCTGCAATGTCTGCTATCAATCCGGCTGACAAAGCATGCCTGATATTCCTTATATTAACCGCACCGAAATATACTGCAAGTACATAAAAGGTGGTTTCGGAACTGCCGTAGAATGTGGATACCAAAATTCCGATAAAAGAATCCGGGCCGTGGACTTTAATTATCTCGGCCATTACTCCCAGCGAGCCGCTGCCGGAAAGAGGCCGCATCAAAGCCATAGGCATAGCTTCTGCCGGCAGACCGATTAAATTTGTTATAGGGTGCAGGATATAAATCAACCAGTGCATTGCACCGCCTGCCCTAAAAATTCCAATAGCAACCAGCATGGCAACAAGGTATGGTATTATTCTAACCGCAATGTTAAAACCTTCCTTAGCGCCTTCAATAAACTTTTCGTAAACCTTAACCTTTTTTATAGCCCCGTAACCGATAAAAGCAACAATTAGCAGAGGTATTGCTATTGTCGAAAATATCTGTATAATATTCTTAAATAATTCGGGAGAAACAAAGCTGAATACCGACGCAATATTCTTACCGATACCGGAGTAAATTCCCGCAGCCACCAGAAGCAGTATTGCTATTACAACTGAAATGGCTTTCAGGTTGCTTTGAAGCCATGCGGAGAACTGTCCCTTTTTTATAGGAAATTTCTCAAGAGTCTTTGCTGCTGTAACGCCTGCAACCGTTGCACAGAAGGAACCAAACAGGGAGGTTCCGATTATTATTGCCGGCTCCGAGCTGCCTGCAGCAGCTCTTATCGCAATTGCTGTGGCAGGTATTAAAGTCATGCCTGCAGTATTTATAGCAAGGAAGGTACACATTGCGTTTGTAGCAGTGCCTTTGTTCGGATTCAGTTCATTCAATTCTTCCATTGCCTTTAAGCCAAACGGCGTAGCTGCGTTGCTTAGTCCCAGCATATTGGCCGAGATATTCATTATCATAGAGCCCATCGCCGGATGATCTGACGGTACCTCCGGGAACAATCTTTTTGTAAGAGGTCTTAAAGCGCGGGCAATAATTGCAATCAACCCGGCTTCCTCTGCAATCTTCATTACGCCCAGCCAGAGTGCCATTACGCCTATCAGCCCAAGAGCTATTGTAACTGCCGTCCCGGCGTATTCCAGCGCAGCGCCGGTAACATTCTTCAACTTTAAGAAAGAAACATCCTCAAGAACAACATGTGCAGCGGCAGTTGTAGGATTTATTAAGCTGTCGATTTCCAGCCTGCCTGTAAGGTCATCTTTTTCCCCGGATGCAGTAGCCATTTCCTGCCAGGTCTTCGGCTCACTGCTGCCCACCTTAAAGAAGATGGAATTTTTAGATTGGTCGGAATTAATGGTTACTTTTGCCGGTAGTGAAATATCCGAATTAAAATTATCATTGTAGAATTTATTAAAGTCGGCTTTTTTTACTTCCAGCCTGGCGTCGTAACTTTTTTTGCTGCCGCTTTGGTAAGCAGAAGAAAATTCAATTTGAACAGGAAGCGGTTCGTTGTTCCTGAATTTGTTTTGACTTTGATCTATAAAATCGGTCGACAGGGCAGCTCCTATCCCCAAGAACAAAAGTGCAAGCCAAACATAATTTAGCATCAGGCAGCTCCATTTGTTAATTTATTCTTTTAGGACATTTATTTTTTTATAAAACGGAAATGAATAATTCCCGTTCTTGTTCGCAGCAATAATCCTTATTACGTGCTCTCCTGTTGTAACATTCGATAGTCCGACAACAAGCTTCCCGGTCGAAGGCTCAAATGTATACTCATTATCCGTTACAGAGTCTATCTGAACTTTTATCTTGCTCTGGTCTATTCCCGACGAGTCTGTTAGCTCGAATGATAAATTCAAATTTTTTACTGAAAGGCAGGTGTCGGGTTCAATCATTTTTATTTGAGGAATACCCTCGCGGTAATACCGGCATAATCCTCTAAATATTCCCCAAGCTTCTATTTTGTTAAAATCTTCCAGCACCAGCCGCTTAGCTTCAAAATGATGGGTGTTGAAACTGCATTCCACAAGTACGGCGGGTATATGGGACAATCTTAAAACCGAAAATCCCATACCAGGGTAAATCATATAATCAGAATAGGTGCCGTCGAAAGAGCCGAGCCCGCCGGAATTTCTCATTGCATACGCTAGATCTCTCTGGATATATTTGGCAATATCGTGGTTGCAGGGTTCATACTCGTAATTTATATCCTTAGCGTGGTAGTAGGTGGAAGTATAGTTTGTCCAATCGTCGTTATGCTCTCCCGGCGCGTTGTGGTGAATGCTGATAAACAGCTCGGCGCCGCTGGCATTTGCTATTGTAGAGCGGTCCTTTAGATTAACGGTTGTATCTTTTTCACGCGACATAAATACGACGGCCCCGGCATCCCGAAGACAGTCTCTTAAGGCTAATGCAACCCGCAGGTTTAAATCGGCTTCAACCGCAATTCCGTCGTACCCGGTATTGCTTCTATCGTTTCCGCCGTGGCCGGGGTCCAAAAATATTTTTCTGCCGTTAAGATACGGCCGGTACTTATCGATAAATACTTCTTTTGCAGAAGGCGTTCTTAGTTCAACAGGAGTATCGAAATATACATCCTTGGTAGCGGAACACCCGGCTAGAATTAAAGATGAAATAAACAGGGCAAGAACTATTCTCAATATCAACCCCCCGTTTCCTCAAAAGCATGGATCTCTTCGGTATCTATTAAAATTACTTTGGTAATAAACAAGTAATCAATATTGCCGCCCGACTGCTTTTTATATTTTAACAAGTAGTTGTTTTTTGCTTCCTCAATTAATTTCGGGTCGTCTACTTTTTTAACGTTCCCTTTAATGGTAATTGAAAAGATACTATAAGTCGGATCGAAATTTATGCTTTTTGTCTTTTTAATTTTGCCTTGTTTTAGGATCGAAAAGATAGCGCTGGAGTCCATCTGCAAATTATCGTAAAGCTCGTCATCCTGGTGAAAAAAAATATAGATATTTTTATCCATGTAAAGAAATGTGGTAATTAGCTGAGTAATTTTATCTCCGTCGTACGCTAAAGCAAGAACACCTGCCTGGTTGCTGCTTAGTTCTTTTTCGATCACTTCTAAATCTCTTATCTGCGAGACTATTTTCTGCATAGAAACTACTTTCAATTATTTATAGCTGGTTTTGAATATAAACTCATCTGTCGCCGGGCGAATATATTATTAGTCAGGGAATAATTATACCCGCATTTGATTTAGCTTTAACTGCGAATGAAACTAAACCAAGAAAACAGTAAAATTTTAATTTAACATTCTCCTTAAATATTTCATTTGAAAAATATAAAAATAGTTTGATAAAAATAAACGTAGTATTGAAAAATAACAATTTACATTTTTAATAATTTTATTTCTCTATTATGCATCGGTTCCATTTTGTGGAATAATAACAGTTTTTGCAGTGATTGATATTCTTCCAATATTTTTTCTCACGGACAACTTTAACCATGTTCTCAATTTTACCGCCTAACGATTTAACATCGTTTAAGTCTATGTCTTCTGTTACCGGATTAGCAGGCTGCCTGATAAAGACGAGCATTAACCGGAATTTGGAAATATCCGGGAACAACTTAGCCGCCAAGTAAGAATAAAACATAAGTTGAATTAAATATCCGCCGGCCTTCTCTTTTATCCGGTCAAGAGGAACATCATCGGATTTATAATCCACAATTACCGCGGTGCTGCCGTCGATTATCAATTTGTCTATCCTTCCGAAAAGGAAATAATCTTTCTCGGCAGAATAGAGCTCGTACTCGTTAAAGTATTTCTTAAAGCCGTTCAAATAGCGGTAAGTTTCCGATGCATAAAATTTTTTTACATCCGAGATAATTTCCGCGCTTAATTGAATTATCTCCCGGCGGTCTCTTTCAAACGTGTTGAATTCGTTTTCCAATTCGACGCTCACAAAATTATCTATGTCGTCATACCCAACCTCGTTCTGAAGCAGGCTGTGAATAATCCTGCCGCGTACATCCGAAAAATTTCTTAGATTCTCATCTGTATAATCGCCCTCTTCAGGTTGAGTTTCCCCATCCTTAATAGAAAGGATTTTATCTTTGTTGTCTTCGTACTTATCCTTCATCCAAGTTTTATATCTGTCGAAAAGCGGCTGGTAGCCAAGATCGTAGGTTAAGTAATATTTTGTAGGGCACTGCTCAAAAACGGATAACTTGGTAGCCGAGATAATTTCACCTTTCTGCTCGTCGTTAATACGATCGGTTTTAAATATCTTTTCGGAAATATTTTCTCCCTGCTTTAATTCTGCTGCGGGATTTGCCTTGACTTCAGTAATAATTTTAATTGGTACCGTAATTTCCCGTTCAACACTCGTATAACTGTTACCATCATACTTTAAAAACTTCAACTTAGATTTAAGAAGAAAATTGTCAGAGCTAAAATCAATGTTCAATCCTTTTTGCACCAAGCCCAAAAATGAACTCGCGCCGAACTGGTTATCTTTATTTGCACTGCCGGAAATGAACAAGTAATTTTTTGCCCTAGTAATGCCTACATATAAAAGCCTCTTAAATTCTGCAAGGCCTTTTTTATATTGAATAAGATCAGCTATCCCTATTACCGGGGCTTCGCTGTATTCGGCAGAATAGTTCTCCCTTAGCGGCACCTTAGTAAGCAGACCGAAGTTCTTATCAACCGATATTTTTTTCGCCTTAATGGAATCTTTCTTCATAACCTCATCGCATTTGTATAGCACGATGGCGGGGAACTCCAAACCCTTCGCCTGGTGGAGGGTCATAATCTTAACCGAATTTGATTCGTCTGCAACCGCAGCCTGAGCCTCATCCTCAAAGCCTTCAATCGAATCCCTTAAGAAGGCGGCATAATCATATAAAGTTTTAAATCCCTGTGAGAAAAAATCGATTGTAACTTTGATGAGCTTTTCAATGTTGGCAATCTCCTGGTCGCCGTTCTTTTTAGATGCCAACACCGTTAGGAAATTAGACTCGCTTAGAATCTTCCTAAGCAACGAGGGGACGTTAAAATTATTTGCAAGCGCAAGATTTTCTCTTAACACACCGGTTATTTTTTTAAAAGCAGGTTCGTCCGTGCTGTAATTTATCAGCTTATTCCAAAACGTATTCCCCGGCCGTAGAGAAATCTCGTATATCTCCGCATCCGACCTGGAAAAGAAGGGCGATCTTAAAATTCCCGCCAGTGCGGTGTCGTTTTTTTCATCGGCAAGGAATGAAAAATAATTATAGACATCGTAAACCGCCTGCTTCTGGAAAAAGCCTTTGCCGCCGAGAATTGAAAAAGGGATATTGAAGTTAACAAATGCTCTCTCCAGCTCCGGGAAATATTTTCTCTTACGGCACAGAACCGCTATGTCTCCCCATTCTATCCGGCAGTTGTCAGCTCCGCTATTTACCAAATCCAAAATCCTCCCCGCCACAAGATCGGCTTCACCGCTCGAGCTGGGAATATCTTCTTCCGTATTCTCATCGGCAGCGTTGCCGGGCTTCGGAAAAATCAGTATTTCTACGCTGCCCGGTAATTCATCCTGCCGCGCACAAATAATGTCTTTATGTTCTACTTCGTTATAAAACAGCTCCGGCTCTTTGAACAAATTCTTAAATAGCTCGTTTGCAAAAAGACAAATAGCAGGCGCCATCCTAAAGCTGTCTGGCAGACTAATCAAATATTCGTTTCCTGCGGAAGCAACAATATCTTTTTTGGTAAGATTAAACACCTCTAATTCTGCGTCCCGGAACATATAAATGCTTTGCTTCTCATCGCCTACGACGAACAAATTGCCCTTCTTTAAATAATCAAGTATAGGCAGGAAAATGTTGTACTGTATTTCATTCGTATCCTGGTATTCATCAATCATTATATACCGGAATTTTTCGGACAGATATTTCTGAACCGGCTCCCTGGCTAATATGTCTTTTGTGTAGAGCAATATATCTTCGTAGTCGAGGTAACCGCTTTCTTTCTTCTTACCGGAATAAATCTCCAGCGCGTTCCGGAAGAATTTAATAACAAGCTTTCCGAAGTGTGCCATTTCGAGTTCGATTTCGGTGTGGTTTTCAGGCAGATTGATAAACGAAAACTCTGCAAAGAACTTTTCGACAATATCAATTTCTTTTGCCAAATCATCCCGAAGTTTTTTATTTAAATATTCCCGGCTGTTTATCGTTCCTTTAGTTGTTAGAATCTGATTTCCCAGGCTTCGGATAAATTTTATTTTATTCTCAGTACCGGCAATATTTTCGTGTCTGCTCAACAAGGCTTCAACCTCAATGCCCTTTGCATTGTCTTTTCTGGCGGCAATAACTTTTGCGTTTATATAACGCATAGCCGAAATAAAATTCGGATAGCCCGGCATAAATATTTTTTCCGCATTCTCCATGAACGACGAATAAAACCTGCCGGCTATTTCATCTTCGGGACTGCTGTAGATTCTTTCGCTTACATTAAGAACATTTTTCCTGTGCCTTATTAATGAAATTATCTCGCCTGTAAAAAGGCTCTTCGAAGAAAAATACCTGATCAGATATTTCAGATCGTTTTCCTCCGTTGGATTGCCCATCGCCTTCCTTATCATCTCTTCGACCGATAGCTCTACAAGTTCGTCCGCAGTCTTTTCGTCTATTGCAGAAAAGTTTGCATCCAGTCCCGCTTCCACCGGGTGCTCTCTTAAAATATTTATACAGAAGGAGTGAATTGTAGATATGTTGGCGGAAACCAGTTGCCGTCTTAAGCTCTCCAGCTTTTTTATTTCATTCGGATTTCCGCTTGTCAGGATGCTATCTTCAATCAAATCGGCAATTTTTTTATAAAGCTCGCTTGCCGCTTTATCAGTAAAAGTAATGGCGGCTATATTCCTTAACGGAATGTTTTCTTCAGTAATTATTTTTACAAACCTTTTGGAGAGTACAAAGGTTTTACCAGAGCCGGCATTAGCGGTTAGCGAGATGTGGTTCCTATAATCTAACGCTCTTTCTTGATGCGGGGTAAGAGAAGCCATATTATTTTAGGATTTCTTAAAATTTTCTATTTTATATTTTGGTATAGTAATTCTAAAAGCAGCACCCGGCTCTGCCCGGCTTATAATCTCAATGCTGCCGTTTATTCCTTCGATAAATCTTTTTGCCAGTTTTAAGCCGATGCCCATACCCTTGGATTTGGTTGTAAAGTTAGATTCAAATATCTTATCCTTAATTCCATCCGGTATTCCTGTTCCGTTATCGCTTACTACCAGGGTAAAATAATTCTCATCCTGATCGATAGAGATTTCAATCTTACTTGCGCCGGCCTGGACTGAGTTTCTAAACAAATTAATAAACATCCTTCTCAACTGCGAATCATCGGCTTCGATAATTACTTCACTCACACCGGGTCTTACTTCGAAATTGATTTTTTCTTCTACGAATAAATTAACGGTGTCGTTTATTACGGGAAGCAAGTCCAGTCTTTCCATCTTAAAATTCGGCATTCTTGCAAACCTGGAAAACTCGGAGGCTATAAGGCTCAAGTTCTCAATCTGGCTTAAAATTGTAGATGAGATCTTTTCGAAAATATTATCGAAGTTTTTATTCTTATCTTTGTAAGAAACGATCAGCTGCTGCACGGCTAGCTTCATCGGCGTTAAAGGATTTTTAATTTCGTGGGCTACCTGCTTGGCCATTTCTTTCCAGGCGTTCTCGCGTTCAAGCTCCGCAAGCTCAACCTGGTTTTTCTGCAGCTCTTTTGTCATAGAGCTGAACCCGTTGAACAAATCCTTCATCTCGCCCTTGGCGTTGTTTTTTAATTCCACGTTAAAATCTCCGTGGGCAATTGAACCGGTAGCCTTGGTTAATTTCCTAATCGGCAGGGAAATTCTATTGGCAAGGAACGCGCTAAGAATAATCATTATTAAAGTTGCAAACGAATACACGCCGAACAAAAACACGTCGTTTCCCATCACTGAAAATGTAAGCCGAACTTTGTTAAATGCATCGCTAACGCATATTATAAACGGAGTGCCTTTAATAGTTACTTTTTTGTAGAATGCATCATAGACGAAGTTATCTATTTTCTCTTTCGTCAAATATTCCCTGTAGCTAAGGTAGTTCAGCTCATAATAGACTTCCGGATTCAGTTTATCCGTCAGCAAGCCTATCTTGTAATATTGTTCGCTCGAATTGAAAATCTGGTTTGTTCCTTCGTAAATTGAAAATGAAATTCCCAGCTCCCGGCTTACGTCGTCAAAAGTCTGGATGAAATCATTCGAGCCTGTAATCTTCAATTCCTTGCGTATGTTGTTCTCAATATAATTCGACCGCTCGTTCAGCTCGGTAAATGTTGCGCTCTGGCTGCGCTGCTGGGCAATCTGCCGGTTGTAAACAGCAAGTACAATAACAGGGATAATGGAAATAAAAAGGAAAACCAGCAGCAGCTGAGACCTGAAACTGTATTTCAGCTTCTTAATGCTCGATAGTAAAAATATTATAAGCAGCAGTACAATAAAAATGCAGTGAATCAGGAATATCTTAAAGAAGTTAAATAGATCCCACGATAAGCGTTTCTCCTTTGTCAGCACTACTGTAATTTCCTGCGAGCCTCCTTTGCTCGTCTTCAAAATATATGTGTAGTAATCTTCTCCGTTAAGAGAAAGCTCCAGCCAGGCTTCGTTATCCTGGGATAGCTTTGCATTTAATATCGGTTTTATCTGATCGCGGGAAGGATAAATATCGCCGTAGACCTGCGTAAGCCTGGAATTTGTAAACTTAAATATCTTCAATAATTTTATATCGAGAACCGAGTTGATTATATTTTTTTTAGATTCCAAAAAATCCGGGATACTGTTTGCGCCTAGGTTTTGAAAATTGAACCCTATTGAAGCAGTAACATAGCCCAGCTTTATCTCCCTATCGTAAACAGGGATTATTCCGGTTAATATTTTTTGCGATGAATCGCCCGGTAATACGGTTTCAATTATCTTCGGCTCCTGCCCAGAATAATTTTTAAACTGGCCGGGCAGGCTTCCGCCCAAATCGATCCCCGCATCAAAAACTCCCAGTTCATATCCGTCCTTATTCCAGATGGACAGCGAGGAATTTATCGACTCGCGCTGCAGTGTGCTGTTGGCCCATAATTTAAAGGCTTCCGCATCATAATTAGAATTATGATCGTAGAAATTGGTAATTACATCTTCGTTTGCAGAAGCGTTCTGCAGGGTTTCCCGCAGCAGGAATCTCAACAGGTTTTCGTTCGGTCTATTAATCTCGAAGGCCGTAGTTCTTAATGAAATCTTTTCGAGCTCAAGATTAAAATAATTTAAAAGAGTAATTGAAATTACGGATGCGATTAAAGTTATATAAATGTAGTTGAATACACTTTTTAAATCGACATAATAGGTCTGGTAAACTAGCAGGAAAATTAGGCTAATGAATATTATGCTTAAAACCGGGCTTATCAAGGCTTCGTTCTGAAACTCTATAAACAACAGCCCCCAGATCTGATTGCTTAAAAACAAACCCGCGAAAATATATTTCGAAATCTTCTTTTCCGGCTTTGGTAAATATGCAAGCAGAAGAAGGATCAGTCCGCATAAGAACAACACCGCGGCAGTCCCGAGCAGAAGCAGGTTCAAAATCATTGTCAGTGAGGCAAGGTTGGGAATCAGGTTCGGCTCTTTAAAATATCTTAACGAAGAATCGAACACAATACTCTTAACTGAAGCGCTCAATCCCCGGATAGTTAATAAAAAAAGAAAAGTGGAAAGAAGATATAGAATAACGAACAAGAAAATATTTTTAGGTCTCCGTGATGCAGAATCATGCAGATAATCCAGCAGATACCTAAAACCCTGAATGCAGATAATTAAGACAAACAGCGCCGTAATAAAAAACTCAATGGGCGACCTGACTATCCCGCTGCCGAATGTAGAAGAGAAATTGGCAGGATCGACGAGAGGCCCGCGCAGAAAGCTTGATGGAAAGCCAAGGTAATATAGAAGCGACCTGTAAACCGTACAATAGACTGTAAAAATTAAAAACCTTGCGCTTCTGAATTTTATTGCTTTAAAATCTTTCCTGAATCCGATTCCGACAAATAAATAGACCAGAAAAGTTAGTATTGCCTGAATCTCCGTAGTTGCTTGGTACAGCGAATCTATAGTTGTTCCCAGCGAAGGCTTGAAAAATGTAACAAGACCTACCTTGCTGCCCTGTTTGTTCAATAACTCGAATGAATACTTGCGCCCGTCCTTTGTCATTTCGGTAAAAGGTGTATAGTCTACATAGAACCGGGTAAGAAATTTATCCGAAATATCTTTTGTAAAGCTTACAGACCGGTAATAGGGATTTTGTATAGAGTACTGTTTTTCAAACGGTATGCTTACAACAAAATAAAACAAGTCGTTGTCAGATAAAACGGTGTCGGTCACCGTCAGGTAAGTAACCAGTTCCGAATTATAGAAATGTATTTGCCCCGCCGGAAAAGCCAGAGGCAGAATATCGTTCTGCGGCAGAGCAACCATCGGGCTCCACGCTATCAGCTTTCCGTTCGGCGCTAACACTTCTATCGAATAATTCTCATAGTCTTCATCGTTAACCAGCTTTATTAAAGCCCCGTAAGAAGCGTTACGCGGGTTAAGGACTTTTCTTAATTTCACTTTAAGATCTTTTACGCATAATAATAAATTGTCTTCCCTGCCATTAAATATGGAATTAACCGAGGACTGGATGTTGTTTATTTTAATCGTTAATTCTTTATCCCAATTATCCTTTACATGACTAACCAGAATAGGCGAGAGTATCCCCGAAAGAAAAATAAGGGATAAAATAAAAAAGACGATAGCAAAATATTTCCTATCGCCTTTTATTTTTTTAAGAAATTCGGTAATCATTAATTAATATTGATCTGCGTAATTTTCCATTTTTTACCCGCTTGCCTAACCGATACATAAACCTGAGCGACGTCTCTTTTACCTTTAAATAGGAAATGGTATGAGCCGGTTGCGTACAAACTGGATTCTTCATTCTGGATATTATCGAACTTAAATTCCGTAACATGGTATGTATCAAAAAAATCTTCCAGGATGTAGTAAGCCTGGTTGGAACTGTAGTAACCGCTAATTCCGTTAGATAAATTCAAATACATTTGAGAACTAAAGTAAGCCGAAAGCTCCGATACTTTGCCGGACGATATTCCTTTTTCTATTTTGTTAAATGTCATTCCAATAGGTTCCCGGCTTTTTATTCTTCCGGAATCTATAAAATTCTCTCTTTGCTGTGCCTTGAAGTTCATGTTAAACATAACAACTATGCTCATCAGCAGCAATATGTAATGTGTCTTTTTCATCGATAAATACAGAACAAATTTAATTAATTATTTGCCGGAAATCTATAACTTAATAATCTAACCTTTTATAAAACAGATAGATATAATCCCGATCAGTTTATTTCCTGTTCAATATGCTTTTATCAAGCGGAAGCCTGGCTGCCGGAACACTCTTTGTCTTTAGCTGGGTGTTCCCTTTTACAGTCTGGAATGCCCAATCGAAAACAAGCCTGTCGTTAGCAATGGTCTTTACTCTTATTTTGGCATAATAATTATCCCACGTCCAAATTACATAAGTATGACCAGGGATTGCAATTGCATCGCCGGTTGTGGACCAGCCGGAAGACGGTGCATAGGGGATATCGTAAATATCATTTGTCTGTCCCATGTCTTCAATATATGTATCTGTCCAAACGTCGATGTAGTATGTGCCGTTATAATTTTCGAAAAAGAAATCGGCAGACTTATCATCGTAAGGGACTACCGAGTAAGTTGTAAATGAAAATCCGGAAGTGTTCGGAAAATTTCTGTAATTAAAAACCGATTCATTAAATCCTTCCGGACGAGGAGTAGCATTTACATTATCATAGCTCAAATCACTTTCGTTGCCGTTATAATCGTATGCAGTTACCGCATAATAATAAGTATCTCCGTTATGTGCGCCGTAGTCTATGTAATAATCATTTGTAGTAGAACCCAGAAGGGTGTACTTTCCGTTATAGCTGTAGGAGTAGTATACATTATAACCTGCCAGGTCTCTAGCCTGACTCGGGTTCCAAGATATATCAACCCTATTATCGCCGTTAACAACTTGAACGCCGGTAGGAGGTGAGGGCGGCTGTGTATCTACTTCAAAAAATCCGTGCCTGCTGCACGCCGCAAATAAAAATACAGATATAAAAGCTGCGATATAAATTATATTCTTCTTCATTTTGGTCACCTTTAAATAAGTTCATTTTTTCTAAGCCAAAATGAATGCCAGTAAAAATTTACATTTATTAGCGATATAGAATATTTTAGCTAAAATTATTGTACTAATTTTTATACAAGATGTATAGCTGCGTGTAAAAAAATAATTTCAGAATCTTAGCGGCAATGAGTATAAAAATTGAATCCCTAATAAATCCAATGACAATCAATCCGGTATCGAAATATCTTTTTTCTGTTGCAAGGCAATTTCGATACGCCGCCTAAAGATATCTACTCAATCGCCTTGCTTACAACCACAGGTCATCGAGTGTTCCGAGTGAAACGAGGAACGTATCGAGATGACCGACCGTGATTTCGATACGCCGCCTAAAGGCACTTGCTCAATCACCTTGCTTACAACCACAGGTCATCGAGTGTTCCGAGTGAAACGAGGAACGTATCGAGATGACCGGAAGTAGTCTCAACTCACTATCATTCAAAACAAATTTCAATTAAACTTTATATCCGTGTAAATCATTATATTTAATCTATAGAATAATATTAATGAAAGATCATGAGCGCAGGTTATATGTATATTCTTGAATGTTCCGACGGAACATTTTATACCGGCAGTACAAAAGATCTGGAAATAAGAGTAGCACAACATCAAGGAACCGGTCATCTCGATACGATTCGCCAAGGCGAATCACTCGATGACCGGGGCGCAAATTATACTAAGAAAAGAAGACCTGTTAAGCTTGTCTATTATGAAGAATATTCCAGAATAGATGAGGCTTTCTACCGTGAAAAACAAGTGCAGGGTTGGAGCCATAGAAAAAAGCTAGCACTTATCGATGGTAAACCCGAATTACTTCCAAAGCTTGCTAAAAAAATTTTTCGTAAAAAAGGATGAGAAGTAATTTCCGGTGATTTCGATGCGCCTCCTAAAGGCATCTACTCAATCACGTTGCTTACAACCACAGGTCATCGAGTGTTCCGAGTGAAACGAGGAACGTATCGAGATGACCGACGGTGATTTCGATACGTCGTCTAAAGGCATCTACTCAATCACGTTGCTTACAACCACAGGTCATCGAGTGTTCCGAGTGAAACGAGGAACGTATCGAGATGACCGGAAACAGCAGATAGAAAAATATCTTAGTTAACCCGGATAATCACATAGCGCGGTAAGACACAATGGAAGATGTTTGATGGATGATGGAAGATGTAAAAAAGATTAAAATATCTTGACATAAAAGACAAGGATTTAAGTGCCAATACTATAATGGTGTCTTCAGTCTGCGCGAATACAATTGTTGACCTGCAACAATCTAATACTGCCCAATTGAATGACCCGTCTTCGCTTTCAGCTGCGCCGGGCAGGCAATTAAATGAAAACTGAATGACTGCTTAAAAATTAGGAGAGCAACGATAAACTTATCATCTATAATTCAATAAACTTATCCTGGTAAAACATCTTTTTATTATTCACAACCGCAACTGCCCTTCCGGTAAGCAGACGCTTATCGAACGGCGAGTTCTTGGATTTGCTTTTCGAGCGCGAAAGGTCTACTGTCCATATTTCATTTAAATCGAGTATCGTAATGTTGGCCTGCTGCCTGGCTTCAAAAGTAGGAACAGGAAGATCTAAAACTTTCCTCGGATTTATTGCCATCTTATTTACTACTTCTTCAAGAGTTAAAATATTTTTATGAAGCAGCTCTGTAAGCGCAAGCCCTATTTCGGTCTCAAGTCCGGTAATGCCGTTGGGTGCGTGTTCAAACTCCGCCTCTTTTTCTTCAGCGGAGTGCGGGGCGTGGTCGCTGGCAATACAATCAATCGTACCGTCCTTTAATCCTTTAAGAATTTCCTCAACATCTTCTTTCGTACGCAGCGGCGGATTCATCTTTGTGTTTGTATCATACGTTTTAACAGCATCATCTGTAAGTGCAAAATGGTGGGGCGTTACTTCCGCGGTAACTTTAAGACCTTTTGCTTTAGCCTCTCTAACCATCTCCACCGACTTACGCGTGCTGATATGCGCAATATGAATTCTGCCGCCCGTATATTCGGACAGGAGAATATCCCTCATTACAATTAAATCTTCCGCAACCGACGGAATTGGCGGTAAGCCGAGCATAGTTGAATTTAATCCTTCATTCATTGAGCCGCCGGCAATCGACTCATCCTCGCAGTGCTCGATAACCGGAAGATTGTACATCCGGGAATATTCCAATGCACGCTTCAATATTCCCGCAGTCTTAATAGCAGCTCCGTCGTCAGAAAAGCCTACTACGCCGGCTTCATGCAGTTCAGCCATAGGGGAAATAATCTCGCCTTTCCTGCCCACGGTAGCCGCTGCAATAACTTTCACCTCAACCAGATGGTTATTAGCCTGCTTCTTAACAAATTCCACAACTTCCGCCGAATCGATGGCCGGCTCTGTATTAGGCATGCATGCAATGCCTGTAAATCCGCCGCTAGCCGCTGCGTTGCAGCCGGATACTACAGTTTCTTCGTCTTCCCTTCCTGGCTCTCTTAAATGAACGTGCATATCAAAGAATCCCGGGACGGCAACCTTGCCTGTAAAATCATAAACTTCCGCATCCGCATATTTTTTTTCTGATAGACTTCCGGTTTCGGTAATAACTCCGTCTTCAATAAGTATGTCCGTATTCTTCTTATTTAATTTTTGAGCCGGATGAAATACATCGATATTTTTTAAGATTACTTTCATTTAAGTTCCTGCTATTTTAAAGTTCCTAATAGATATAACACTGCCATTCTTATTGCCACACCGTTTGTTACCTGGCGTAAAATAATCTGGTTCAATCCGTCCGCTACGCCAGATGAAAGTTCTACACCTCTGTTAATCGGTCCGGGATGCAGAATAAGGATATCCTTGCCGTTCTTCTCCAGGCGTTCTTCGGTTATGCCGAAATACTTTGCATACTCCCTAATCGAAGGGAAGTATTCCCGTGCTTTTCTTTCGATCTGAATGCGGAGGACATTAAGTGCATCATTTTCCTGTATGGCCTCATCGATATTATGAATTACCTTTACTCCGAGTTCTTCAATAAACCTGGGAATCATAGTAAGCGGACCGCAAACAGAAACTTCCGCCCCCATGGTTTTTAATCCGTAAATATTCGAAAGTGCAACGCGGCTGTGTGCAATATCCCCGACTATACAAACTTTGAGTCCCTCAATCTTTCTGAGCTTCTCCCTTATCGAATACATATCGAGCAGTCCCTGTGTCGGATGCTCGTGTATGCCGTCTCCTGCGTTAATAATATTTGCGTCGCAAATTTGAGTAAGAAATAATGGTGCGCCTGCAGCCGAGTGCCTTACTACAACCATATCTACTTTCATTGCTTCGATGTTTCTCATCGTATCCTTGAAAGTCTCACCCTTACTTACGCTGCTTGTAGAAACCGAGAAATTTACCGCATCGGCAGACAATCTTTTTTCAGCGAGCTCAAATGAAATCCTCGTTCTGGTTGAATTTTCATAAAACAGATTTACAATTGTTTTGCCTTGCAGCGTGGGAACCTTTTTTATGGGTCTCTCCAACACTTCTCTAAAGGTTGTGGCAGTATCTAAAATTAATTGAATGTCCTCTTTGGAAACTCCTTGCAGTCCTAATAAATGTCTACTCTTAAGCGGCATAAAAAATCTCTTTAAATTTTAATCTTCTTTTACATTAACTAAATAAATGGCGTCCTCGCCGTCAAATTCTTCCATCTTTACTTTTATTTCCTCATTCTGCGAGGTAGGAATATTTTTGCCTACATAATCCGCTCTTATTGGGAGTTCTCTGTGTCCCCTGTCTATCAATACAAAAAGCTGAATAGAATTCGGCCGTCCCATATCCATAATTGCATTTAAAGCAGAGCGGACAGTCCTTCCGGTATAGAGGACATCATCAATTAGAATTATGTCCTTGCCGTTAATATCAAAAGTAATATTCGATACCGATACCTCCGGCTGTTTTAAGCGCGTCCGAAAATCATCCCGGTACAATGTAACATCAAGTACGCCGAAAGGCAGTTCGATATTTTCAATATCTTTAATTTTTTGGAAAATTTTTTTAGCAAGGAATTCACCGCGGGTTCGCATTCCCATTAAAACTAGATTATTCGAACCTTTGTTCCTCTCCAAAATTTCATGCGCAATTCTGGTTAAAATTCTGTTAAGCCCCTGGCTGTCTACTATTTTTGATTTTATGTCCATATAAAAAAAATCCTCCTTGACCCTTTGTCTTGGAGGTTCGCTATTTTATTTATAATTATTTTTTCCATTTTCCTTATCCACCTCTCTGGATAGACTTAAAGGTTATATTAAATTTTACGGAGCTAACATAAATTAATCTGATCAAAAAGTAAAGAAAGTTTTTATTCCGGAATAAAAATTTAAAATGCAATTGATTATATTCCATCACTTTTTGGAATTTTAACACAAAGGATATATTTTAGCATCCTAAAATTGTTCATTAATAACAGATTTTAAAAATAGATTTTTCGGGGAGTGTAGCCCCGATATAATCGGGATAGACTCCGCCCGGTTAGCGCGTCCCGATTCGATCAGGAAGGTCTCCGGTTCGAATCTTTGTTTCTATAGTTCTTTTTATAATTTATTCATTTATCCAAGAAGTTTTAATCTTCGGGGTGTAGCCCCGATATAATCGGGATAGACTCCGCCCGGTTAGCGCGTCCCGATTCG
>JAKAJV010000036.1 GCA_021813585.1 Bacteroidota bacterium
AAGTTTCAAATGATATAATAACACACCATACGCAAACATTACTCATTGGAGTACTGGAATGTTGGAATAATGTCCGAAGGACTCCTTTGGAGGAGTAAATTGGTCAATTCCATTACTCCAACACTCCATTACTCCAGGGGTTGCGTAAGGTGTCATAATAATTAAATGATAGAGCAAATTATTAAGCCTTAAGGCTAATGTTTAAATTTTTTACTTGCGGAATTTATATTCCCAAATGTGGGATGGAGAAAATAAATCTTTATAATTTTTGAGAACATACCTTTGTTCCGTCAGCCATTCAAATTTTCCCTCTAATTTTTTACTAAAAATTCTATTTAATAATCTTAGTAGTAATTTCTTTAGTTGGAATAATTATTGTGATTGTCCTTATACATTTCGCTTTTAAAATATTCGGATTATTTAATTATTCATTTAGGAGATTTACTATGGATGTAGTTTTATTGTCCAGGATACAATTTGCTATGACTGTAGGGTTCCATTTCCTATTTCCCCCCATTTCAATCGGATTGGCTTGGCTGATTGTTATTGCCGAATGGCTGGGATGGAGGAAGAAGGATGCAGTCTTTGAAAAGATTGGTAAATTTTTCGGTAAGATACTGGCCCTTACTTTTGCAGTTGGTGTTGCAACCGGAATAGTAATGGAATTCCAGTTCGGGACAAACTGGGCGCAATATTCAAAATTTGTGGGGGATATATTCGGCGCACCGTTGGCGGCCGAAGGGGTCTTTGCTTTTTTCCTGGAATCCGGCTTCCTTGGGTTGTACCTGTTCGGCAGAAACCGGGTTTCGAAAGGGATTCACTGGTTCGCGATTTTTATGGTCGCAGTCGGTTCAACAATTTCTGCATTCTGGATTTTGGTTGCCGGCTCGTGGATGCAGACTCCTGCAGGCTATATTATAAGGAACGGCAGAGCAGAGCTTACCAGCTTCTGGGATGCGGTTTTCAATCCGTCGACGGTGATAAGATTTTTCCATGTTATTGATGCGGCATTAATAACCGGCGCCTTTATTATGGCCGGAATATCGGCATATTATTTACTGAAAAGTAAGCATATCGATATTTCCCAAAAGGCTATGAAGCTTGCGGTAATATTCGGTTTGGTAGTTTCGCTTCTGGAACTTTTCCCGTTCGGCCACGAAAGCGGCAGGGAAGTAGCCAAAGAGCAGCCTGCAAAGTTTGCAGCAATCCAAGGCTTGTACACAACGCAGAATGGAGCCCCGCTGGCCGTCTTTGCGTTCCCTACAATGCCTCCGCCGCAGCTAAAGGCTAAAATTGAAATTCCGGGTCTTTTAAGCTGGCTGGCGTTCGGAGATGCGAATGCAACTGTAAAAGGTATAAACGAATTTCCCCAGAACGATCTTCCTCCATTGTTTATTACATTTGTTTCTTACCACAATATGGTTGCTTTGGGAATGCTGTTTATTCTTCTTACCGTTCTCGGCACGGTTCAGCTTTACCGTAAAAAAATATGGGAGAGCAAAAAGCTGCTAAGGATATTTACGTGGGCAATTCCTTTCCCTTTAATTGCCTGCCAGCTAGGCTGGATTTCTGCCGAAGTAGGAAGACAGCCGTGGATTGTCTATAATGTATTCCGCACTAAGGATGCTGTGTCGTCGTCTGTGTCTAGCGGGGATCTGATATTTTCAATAATATTGTTTGCATTAATATACCTGCTTTTAGGTTCGATATATATTTTCCTTTTAATAAAAGAAATTAAGCACGGCCCGGAAGCGTTAAATGAAAAGGAGGTGTTGTCGTAATGGACCTTAACACAACCTGGTTTTTACTAGTTGGCGTACTTATAATCGGGTATGCAATTCTAGACGGTTTTGATTTAGGAGTAGGAGTGCTTCATCTTTTTACAAAGGATGAAAATGAAAAAAGGTTAGCGATGAACTCGGTAGGCCCGATATGGGATGGGAACGAGGTGTGGCTTTTAACAGGCGGCGGGGCTTTATTTGCTGCCTTTCCGGCTGTCTATGCAACCGTATTCAGCGGGTTCTATATTGCATTTATGCTTCTGCTGGCGGCATTAATATTCCGCGCGGTCTCATTCGAGTTTAGAGGTAAGGTAGAGTCCGCCGGATGGAAGAAAGGCTGGGACTTTGCGTTCGGCCTGGGGAGCTTAATTCCCGCCTTGTTATACGGCGTTGCAATCGGAAATATTTTACGCGGTTTGCCTATAGACCAAAACGGAAATTATCTCGGCTCATTTATCGGCCTGTTAAATCCGTATTCAATTCTGGTGGGACTCGCCGGTCTGACGTTTTTTATAATGCACGGCGCTATTTATTTGGCGTTAAAATCGGACGGCGCTTTGCAAGAAAGAATGGTTAAATGGATTAACATGACCTGGATTATCTTCATACTGCTTTATCTTGCTGCTACATTCTCTACTTTCTTTACTGCCGGATATTTGTTTGACGGGATATTGTCAAACCCGCTGTTCTGGATTCTGTTTATTCTTTTGATGGTTTCCATTGTATTTATTCCCGTATCCGTAAAAGGCAAAAAATTCTTTCAAGCATTAATTTTTTCATCTTCGGTTATTGCGGCAATGGTCGGTTTAGTTGCCGTTAGTCTTTTCCCGAAGCTTGTTCCTTCGGGTATTGATTTGGCATACAGTCTTACCATATATAACGCATCGTCATCGGAACGGACATTGACTGCGATGCTGATAATAGCTTTGATAGGAATGCCCATAGTTATAGCATATACTTATTTTATCTACAGGATATTTAAAGGGAAAGTTGTTTTAGGAAAAGAGAGCTATTAAAGCCGGCTAAAATAAATTTGCCTGATTCAGACGACTTAAGTTAGTCGTTCCGGATCAGGCATTTTAATTTGATTAAGTTATTTTGATATCTGGTGAGAGGTTATTATTAACTCATGTTACGCAAAAATACATTTTGATGTCCGCATTGTCATTCCCACGAAAGTGGGAATCCATTTTTTATCATATTTTCGCATCTTGGATACCCGCTTTCGCGGGTATGACACTCAAGCTTTATAATTTTGCGTAACATGAGTTATTAATATTTCAGCAGCCTTCTCTTACTGCGCTGGACTTGCTGCTTTTCAGTTTATCCAGTGACTGTCCGGCAGAGGCTTTTTCACCTGATATTTTATTTCTTAATTCTATTAAGGTTTGAATGTCTTTATCGCTCAGTTGATTTGTTATTGATATCCCGATCGGATCAATCAGATATTTTTTAACCGCATCGTAGCCGCCTTTTACGGCGAATGCACGCGTATCTTTAACCTGCCTTAAAAATGCAACTGCTTGCTGCGCTTCATCGGTATTATTGCCGTAAACCAGCACCAGGTCATTTGCATTCCAGCTTGAGCTATGCAATTGTTTAAACGTTTGGTTAGTTGCGGTTTTTAAGTGCGATGCGGAAAAATCCTTTGAGTCTCTTAAATCAATCCAGTAGCATTTTGCTTGATCATACGAGTAAAATTTAGCCGCATCGAAAGGGGAGATGGTAAAAATTCCCGCCTCGTTATAATTCTGCTGCTTTAGCTGAGCATCCACAACAAATGGATTGGTTATGAAGGATGTTGTTGGAAAGAATGCTAATATAAAGGCAACGAGTAAACCTAGTCCTACGAGATAATTTTTTTTTGATGGCTTAATCATTTTTGCCCCAGAATTTATATTGTAATTTTCTCATTCCTAAGCTTCCGAAAATTGCCAGCAGCGTAACAAGAAAGATTGCCAGCCCGAGGTTAATGTTAAAAAGCTGATCGATGCGCCATACCCCATTTGCATCTGAATTATAAAATTTATCCCATAGGGGATACAAATCGCCGAATAATAAGCTGCCTAATAAAAATCCACCAACAAAAACCATCGCATCAAGCTTTCCGGTAACCATCGCAGCAATTGAAGTGCCCGGGCAGAAACCCCCTACCGCCATTCCAATACCGAAAATAAAGCCTCCAACAACCATCGGTAAAAGATAAGACGGCAAGAAATAAAATTTGCCCAGGTCGAGTAAGCCGAGAAGAGATAATCCGTACAGCCCTATTGACGCTGTAGTGATTGCCGTGAACATTACAACCGGCACGTCAACATCTTTCATATAGAATGTGCCGGCAATCTTTTTTGAATTAGTAAACCCTGACCGCTGCAAGGCATAACCGAATAAAACTCCGATTAAAACAGCGCAGAGAGTATTAACTCCTTCCGATATTATACCGTTTTTAATTAATGGTCCTATCATATCCATTGCCTCCTAATAAAATATGCAACGGCAAAGCCGCCCGCAAAAATTGAGAACATAAATGCCCAGGCGCCTACCGAAAGCTCGGCCCCGCCTACAAGTGCCTGTCCGCTCGTGCAGCCTCTGGCCATCCTTGCGGCGTAGCCTACAAGTATACCGCCGATTAAAGCATACCAGAGCCTGCCTTTGCTCGAGATGTTCGGCCCTTTCAACACTTCGAACTTTAAGTCTTTGGAAACCCAGCCGGCAATAAAGCTGCCTATCATTACACCGATAACTAGATAAACCAAATAATCGTTAAGAGGATTTGCGCCGTTTGCAAAGTACTTTGAAAAATATTTGCTCGATTGATTTAAGGAAGGAGCGACAATATTCTGGATTGATGCGGCAAACGCAGTAAGCGCACCGGATGCACCCAGGCCCCGCCCCGAAATATAGAACGTAAGTATCATCGCTATACCGATCATTATTCCCCCGAAAATCGGGTCCCATAATTTCTTTTTCATAATTCGTTTCCCTCTATATTATTAATATGTACGACATGATCTTTTATGCTCTTGCACTCTTCAAGTTCGGATAAATGGATGCCGTCTTTCTTCAATTCCTTGGCAAAGAAGACATGCTCATCATTCTTAACTTCTTTCCACCATTTGTAATGATGAAGATACGCGTACAATTCATTCACCTTACCGGTAATCATCGAAAAGAATGCCGGTCTTTCTTCAGGGAAAAGTGCAGCCATATAGACGTGGACAAATACTCCGGCAAATACGGACATCGTTGCCAGGAAGTGAAGCATCATTGACCATTGGATAATTGCCGGCGATCCGATGTGGAATGCCATTATCGGACCGGTTATCATAAGTGTAACCGTACTAAAAGCTACAACTACTGCATAAGCCTTTTGGCCTGCATTATATGTACCCTGAGGAGGCATTTCATAATGGCTTAATTTGCCGGCAAGATTTTTTGCCTTTGCCGGGAACCATTTCAAATCGTCCTTGTCAATCGTTAAATCGTGCTTTATAAAATCGAGAAGATAATTTTTATATCCGAAAACTCCGTAGAGCAGCAGAGTAGTTACCCAAAAAACTCCTACTGCTATATGGAAGTGAAGCATAGCATGCTTGGTCCCGAATATTCCGTTCATCATGTCCAGGTACCAATCCGGTGCGAACTTAAGATAATCTGCCGACAGCAGAGCAGCGCCGGTAAAAATTAATAAGAACCACGAGATTGCATTTACCCAGTGGAGGGTAACTCCGGCAACACCGTGCTTTTTCATTACTCGGTTTGCAAGAATCCTTTTTTCTTCGAACGTTAAATGTCTCGGCCCTCTTAAAAGGTCGTGGTCTAGTTTTATATCTTCGTTTAATTTGCTTGTTCTTTGGCCCATATTTACTCCTTCACATCGCTTTCGCCTTTAAATAATTGAGTAGCAAATGCCGCAAGCTGCCCTAAGAAAGTTCCGCCTATGGCAATGTAGAATAACGGCTTTAAAACATTTGTCCAGACTTTTTGAGGCGTTGGCATCTTGGGGACTTTTGGCGGGAATGCAGCTTTAACTACCTGGAAGTTGTTATGGCTGTCGAAGTAATAAATATTGGGCCCTACGTTAACCGTATCCGAAACATTCTGCAGGGCACCGTTCGAAACGTATTTTGAGACTTTCGAATCCGGGTCGTCCAGGTCGCCGAAAATTCTGGCGCTTGCAATGCATGTAGCAACGCACGCAGGCTCCAATCCTTCGGATACTCTATCTATGCAGAAATCGCACTTATCGATTTTGTTGTTATTCGGATTTAAATACCGTGCGCCGTAGGGACAAGCCTCCGCACACAGCCCGCAGCCAATACAAAGGTCTTTATCTACTACTACAACTCCGTCCTTCCTTTTGTAAGTTGCACCGGTCGGGCATGCTTTAACGCAGGGTGCGTCGTCGCAGTGGTTGCATAGACCTACATAGCTTACTTTTTTAATTTCCGGGTAAACTCCTTCGGGACGAAGATCGTGAACCCAATTTCTGTAATAAGGAACCGGCACATCATAATGGGATCGGCAGGCAACCTCGCATGCATGGCAGGCTATGCACCTGTCCATATCTATTACCATTGCATATTTACTCATAATATCCTCCTAGCATCCTTCCCTTATTGCCGATTCTTTTTTCTTCGGCTGAACATTAAATGTGCGCTGTTCTTCCTTCTGTGTAACTCCGGAAACCTTCTTCGAATTTACTCCGGTCATGCTTACTTCTGCTGTCGGCATAAGCGGGTTGTTGTTTTGCAGCAGCCTTACAAAGTTTACCCTTAATCCGGTGCCGCCGCTAATAGGATCGACTGTATACTGCGAAATCAGGTTATTGTCGGAAACATTGCGCCTTGTATAGTTTAGTAAGCCTCTGTCGTTTCCGCCGAATCCGTGAGGTAGGAAGACTGCATCCGGTCTCATTCCCGGCGTCATTAAAATTTTAATCTTACCGGACTTGATGCCGTCCTGGTTTTCTACAACCACTTCGTCTTCATTTTTTAAGCCCATGCTTCTGGCCATCGTTTCGTTTATCCAGAGATGAGGCTCGGAAATAATTGTATTCAGCCAGGGATTGCTTTCGGTTTTACCGTGGGAATGGACAGGCATTAAACCGTAAACCAGTCTGAAGTAACCTTTCTGCGGATCGTTAACAGGCTGATAGACCGGAAGCGGATCGAACCCCAGGTCTTTCAACTCTTTAGAATACAACTGAACTTTTTTATCCGATGTCTTGAAAGAATAAGTCTCTCCCTTACTCAGGTAAGGCTTGGCGGGAAAACTAATCACTCCATCTTTCTTTAATTTATTAAATGAAATTCCCGAATCCTTCAACTGGAACTTTATGACGTCCTCATAATCATCATAAGGATAGTAAGCCGAGAGCCCGAGCCGCTTGCCTAGTTCTTTGGCAATCCACCAGCCCGGCCGGGTATTGTGCTGCCTTTTTACAACCGGCTGCCTTAATGAAACATACTGCTGATACCAGCCGCTTACGGTTATCAAGGAGTCGTAACGTTCCAGGTAAGTGTCCTCCGGTAAAATTACGTCTGCATACCAAGTAGGTTCGGTGGGCCTTACATCAACAACGGCGTAAAAATCCAAATTGTCTATTGCTTTTCTAGTATCTATTTTATCCGGGATGCTGTTAAAAATATTCTGACCGAATACCATCCATGATTTTATAGGGTAGGGCTTTTGGCTTAGTGTAGCCTTTACCAGTTCCTGGGTTAGGCCTTCGCCGGGATTTGCAAACGGGAAACGATAACCAACACCGTCAACCCTTTGTCTTTTCGGTTTCGGCGCATCGGGAATGTTAAGCGCATTGTAGCTTACCGGGAAGGATGAATTTAAGAAGTATCCGCCCGGCTGGCCCCATGTACCAAGGAGGGCAGCAAGTATTGCAACAGCCCTGGCTCTTTGAGCATCGTTGCCGTACCATGCAACATGTCTGCCCGGATGAACGAGCACCGCAGGCTTTGCATCCATCATTGCCTTTGCGGTCTCGGTTATAACCGATGCCGGTATCTCGGTTATTTTTTCCGCCCACTCGGGCGTAAAATCTTTTACGTGGCCTGCCAGCTCTGCAAAGCCTGTAGTAGAACTGCGGACGAAATTTTCGTCGTATCCTTTATATTGAATAACCTGGTTTATCCATGCAAGTACCAGCGCAGTATCAGTCCCGGGCTTTATCGGCAGCCACCATTTTGCCTTGCCAGCCGCCGTAGAGAAACGCGGATCGACGGCAATAACCTGAGCGCCGTTAGCTAGGCCGTTTGTAAAATCTATTATCTGTCCGGTATGGATATTTTCTCCCAGTGCGCTGCCGATAAGTGTTATTACCTTTGCGTTGGCTAAGTCCAGCCTTTCCGGCGAGCCGATAGATTCGCCGTAAGTTAATTCGTACCCTACGTCTCTGGAGCCTTTGCACTGTGCGAATGAAGGAGCCGCGCTGTTAGGTGAGCCCCAGAATTTATAGAGATCGCTAATAAAGTAACCC
>JAKAJV010000123.1 GCA_021813585.1 Bacteroidota bacterium
AAGTTACGCCCTTGTTAAAATTAACAAGGGTCTTTTGTGCAAAGGATTTGAATCCCAATATTTCTAGTCTCGATAAATACAAAGCTTATACTTACCCAAGAATTTTATATTGTTTAAACGTAAGCTTAAGATAATCGATAACCGAATTTTTCATTTGATAAATCAATAGAAATCCGCCAACTATTAAAATGATGATTAGTAAGCTGTAGAAGTAAACACTGCCTGGATTAACGTCAAAAATTACATAAACGCCTTTTACCAGGCGGTAGAAAACCCAAACTAAGAAAAAGCCGAGCGCAATATATATATAAATATTTATTATGTCCGCGCTTAAAGCACGGTAAAGAATTATGCCTAGTGGAATAAGCAGGACGAAAGGCAGGAACGACCAGATAACCGTAAAGTATGCGCTCGCAGTAAAAATTTTATTCCTTACAAAAAATGAAGCTGCTTTTATAAAAATTGTTAGAAGTATAAATACAAGTACGAAAACGGCGGTAAGCCAGAGCAAAGAGGAATTAGGATGCCAGGCCAGGTAGCTGAATATTTTCATAATGCCCCTGCTGCCGAAAGAGAGCAGCACCTTTTCGAATACCACGCTTTCTCTTACGTAGAATAACAGGTTGTCTATTGTAAGAGCGGCAATAGCTGCGATAATAACGGCAAGAACAGTTGAATGATAACCGGACATTATTCTTTGGTCGCGCACATCGGCAAAAAAATTGTACGGCCGCAGCAGCGCCCTGGAACAATCTTCCCTGAACTTTCTTCCGGAATTTACCAGCACACCCATTATTAATGCAAGCAGCAAGCCTGCAATAACAAATATCATCGGCGAGTTGTCTTTCTCGCTGCCGATTGGTATGGTTACTTTCTCGGAGTTATGAAGCAAAGAGTAAATAACTTTGTAGCCGAGACGGTTTGTACCCCTGTCTTCGCCGCATATGCCGATCTGATAAATATTATCTTTGTTATAGCCGGCTACCAGCGATGAATAATCGCCTCGGTAATCGAACATTGAATTTATAAAATAGCCGGCCAGCGGATTTGTATTTGAAAAATCTATTAAGTTCTCAAAGTATTTTGCCTGTGCTTCAAACGAATGCTGGTTTACATACCCGTTTGAATTGCCCATGTTTACAACGTAAGTGGCCGAGCTGATAAAGACTTTCCCGGTGCCTAGTTCGGTCTGCAGATCCTTAAAACTGCTTAGCCTGGAAGTTATATCCTTATTAAAAAGTTCTACGCCGTAAAGGTCTAGCCCTGCAACCGGCTTTATATTGAACCCGGAAAAGGAAGCATAGGTAAGTTTATTCGTGCTGTTTTTAACAATGGCGGCTAAGGTTTTTAAAAGCGCAATCTGAGCATCTGAACCGTCAAGGTATGAGCTGCCCAGTCCTATACCGGCTACCGCCGAAAAATTCTTGTAATAGTTTGAATAATTTGTCAAATAATTCTTGCAGCGGTTTATAAAGTTCATGTTCTGCGCAAGCTGGTCGGGAATTGAGTTTAAAGGCATTTCAATAAATGCCAGCAGTCCGTATTTTTCACACAGGTCTAAGTAATACGGATGCGGTACAGACTTAGCAAATCTAACGCTGTTGAATCCCAGTTCCTTTATTAGTTTTATATCTTCTTCCATCTGGCTGTATGTGGCTAGGCTGCCGTTACCCGAAAACGACGGTATGTACGTTACCCCGTTAAGTATAAAGCTCTTGCCGTTCAGGGTCAGAGAATCTTGACCGGCGTTTAGATTATAAATTGCAAGCGGCCGGACTGTTTTATCAATTAGATTGCCGCTGGCTAATATTTCGACGTCTACCAGATAGGATTGCGGATCGGAAGGCGACCAGAGAGCCGGAGATGAAATATCAAAGCTTTGAGAGATTGCGCTTTCTTTATTTGGATAAACCTGGAACGGGTAGTCTTGAGTTGAAATTATGCCCGAGCCGTTTGGGGAAATGAATTTAACACGAAGGCTGAACTGCGAAAGGGTTTGTGTTGAATCGGTCTTTTTTTGTTCCCGATTGTCTATCTTTGTATAGATATTAATCTTGGCCCGGTCGGCTCCGGGATAGTAGCTGCTTTCAACGTCCAGATCGGAAATTGAAACATCCGGAAGCACCTTAATAAAAACATCCCGTAAAATTCCGCCGAAGTTTTGAGGGAATAAGAAACGCTGTTTTAACGGGATGGTATTCTGAGAGTCCAATTTGTAAAATAGCCTTACGGAAAGCAAGTTAGATTTATCGGTACGCAGAATATCCCTGGGTAGATCGAACTTGAACGGGAACTCGCCGCCGGAATGCCTGTAGATTATAACGCCGTTTATAGAGATATCAGCCGTATAATTCAGCCCGAGGAATTCAAGCTTCATTTTATGGTTAAAAACCTGATCCTTTGAAAGGTTAAACGATTTTTCAAAAACCAGATCGCCATTTCCTTTAAAAACAGAAGGGATCTGCACCGAAACCATATTTTTGTCTTTATCGTCGTAAGAATAAACCTTCCACGTGCCGTCCAGCGGTATAATATACCTTATCTGATTTATGTCGAAAAATGTTGAATCCGAATCTTTTATACGGTATTCGGGTAATTCCTTAAAGACAATTTGGCAATTAGTGGATTGGGTGAAAAGCGCAAGAAATAAAAGAAAAGCAATAGAAATATATCTGGGAAATCCCATCCGGTTTTTGCGTCCTATTTTTGAAAATTAAACCGCCAAATATACTAAAGAAAGGAGGGGAAATCAATGTAAATTTTGAAGCGGCCTAAGCTAAAAAAGCCGCGGCCGCATAGATTAACTTATTTATAACCAATATTTTAAGCTGCTTTTATAATGCTGATGAATGAGTCGGCCTTAAGGCATGCACCGCCTACAAGAGCGCCGTCAATGTCCGGCTGGGATAATAACTCTGCAGCATTGTCCGGCTTTACACTGCCGCCGTACTGAATTATCAGGTTGTCTGCCGCGCTTTTATTGTAAAGCCCGGTTACCAATTCTCGTATAAAAGCATGAACTTCTTCTGCCTGCGCGGGTGTAGCTGTTTTTCCCGTACCTATTGCCCAAACCGGCTCGTAAGCGATGATAATTTTTTCAAGCTCATCAACGGTTATATCTTTCAGCCCGCCGGTAACCTGTCTTTTCACAACGTCTTTTGTAATGCCGGATTCTCTTTCTTCAAGAGTCTCGCCTACACAAAAAATAGGTTTTAAATTACTTAGCAGTGCCTTTTTAATCTTTTTATTTATTAGTTCGTCGGTTTCTCCGAATATCGCTCTCCTTTCTGAGTGGCCTAAAATTACATACTCGCATCCGACGCTTTTAAGCATTGAAGCCGATACTTCGCCCGTAAAAGCACCGTTTTCTTCAAAGTACATATTTTGTGCGCCTAATTTTATTACAGTATCTTTTATTAATGTGCTCGATTCGCTTAGAGAGGTGAAAGGCGGGCAAATGATAACTTCACAGTTTGTCTTCTGGCTGCTTAAACCGGTTATTAATTTTGAAATTAAATTTTGAGATTCGGCCAAGTTGTTGTTCATTTTCCAGTTGCCGGCAATAACTTTTCTTCGCATTGTTTCCTCTGTGTTTTTAGAGTGTAAATAATTAATTAAATGTTATTCAAAATTACTAAAGTGAAAGCTCTACATCAATTTCAGAATGAGGAATAGCATGAAATTTATCGCTTTGCTGTTGGACTTACATTTATTGATTTTTCTTCATATTTTATTTTAAATGATAATTAAAATTCATATCGTTATTTTTGCGGAATTAAATATAGGTTTATTCGGTTGTCTCTTAAAAAAATACCCAGACAGGTTGTAATTCTAGGCCTAGTAAGTCTTTTTACCGACATTGCCAGCGAGATGCTTTATCCGGTAACACCGTTATTTTTAACAACGGTATTGGGCGCATCAATGGCTGTGGTGGGCATAATAGAAGGTATTGCCGAATTTGTAGCCGGATTTTTGAAAGGATACTTCGGTAGACTTTCGGATAAAATTGGTAAGCGCTCCATCTTTGTTACTATAGGGTACGGTATTTCTGCCGTTGTTAAACCTATACCGGGGCTCTTTCCTTATGTATCAACTGTTTTGTTTTCACGAGTTACCGACAGGATAGGCAAAGGAATTAGAACCGCGCCCAGAGATGCATTACTAGCAGGGCAGGCAGATTTATCGGTAAACGGAGGAAAAGGAAATACAGGCGCAATATTCGGATTCCACAGGGGGATGGATACTTTGGGTGCAGCCATAGGCCCTTTTGCCGCGCTTGTTCTTTTGCATTTTTATCCGAATGATTTTAAACTTGTTTTCTTGGCTGCATTCCTGCCGTCGATTATTGCAGTTAGCTTTACAACTGCTGTTAAAGATAAAGCAGTTTCATTTAAAGAAAAGCAAAAGGAAAAATACTCGGCGGTTTGGAAATCTGCACCTCCGCAGTTTAAATCCTTGTTGGCTCTAATAACAGTCTTCTCTTTAGTTAACAGCAGCGATGTATTCTTAATCTTAAAGTCGCAGAATGTTTCTCATTCCAGCACGCAGGCCATTCTAGGCTACATCTTCTATAATTTAATTTACGCCGGCGCCTCTTACCCTATCGGAAAGCTATCAGACAGATTCAGCAAGAGGAAGATTTTTATTTTAGGATTGATTATTTTTTCAGCCGTTTATTTTGGCTTTGCGATAGCCCCGGACTTAGATGTTATTTGGGGAATGTTCATTCTTTACGGAATTTATGCCGCATCAACCGAAGGAGTTGCAAAAGCCTGGGTTTCCGATATTATTCCCGATAAGCACCGCGGTACAGCCATAGGGCTGCTTACAATGTTTTCTAGCCTGGCAATGATGCTTGGCTCATTCTTTACCGGTATATTATGGGATAAGTTCGGCTCTACTATTCCGTTTCTTGTCTCGTCGGTAGTAAGCCTAATTGTTGCTTTAACTTTATTGCTTATAAAAGATAGAACTCGATGATTTATGACATGGCAATTTAACTGGTATGTTTTTGCGCTTATACTTAATACAATTTTAGCCGCTTCAATCTTCACTTACACCTGGAACCTAAAAAATGTTGCAGGCTCAAAGTACTTCGCATTGTTTCTGCTCGGCTGTGCAGTGTGGGATTTCTCTGCGGTTTTCGAATTGTCTTCATCTGTTTTAACTGCTAAAATTCTGTTCTCAAAGATTGAATACTTCGGCGCCGTTAGTGTTGCAAACTTCTGGTTCTTCTTTTCAACAAGCTTCTCCCAAAAGTACAGAATAAGAAAGAAGCAGCTTTACATTTTATTCTGGATTATTCCTGTCATCGTTTTAATTATGGCGTGGACAAACGAAATTCACAGACTAATCTGGACAAATGTTTACCTGAAAAACAGTCCTTACGGCATAATCGCAATTTATAAACACGGATTTTTCTTTTATGTAAATGTAGTTTATTCTTACATTCTATTGTTCTTAGGAACAATAATTATGATTAAGGAAGCATCCGGCTTCCCCAAAGTTTATAGAAAGCAAAGTATAATACTAATTTTAGCAGTTTGTATTCCTTGGTCTGGGGATGTTTTGTATGTGCTTGGCATTAGCCCCCTCCACGGGCTAGATTTCGGCACTTTCTCTTTCACAATCTCTGCGGTCTTGATTGTATTTGGCTTTCTAAGATTCCGTCTGTTTTCAATTTCGCCTATCGCACATGAAGTTATATTCTCAGACATAATTGAGGGAATAATTGTAACGGACGAGAATTACAGGCTGGTACAGATGAATAAATCCGCAAAGAATTTTTTGCACACGGCAATAAATGCAGGTGAAAATATTAAGATGTTTATTATGGAATATTTTCCCGGATTATCTTTGGAAAAACCGGATGTTGAGCAGGAACTTCCGGTTACAATGGAAGACATTAATTACTGGCTCGGTATAAAAATCTCTTCAATTAAAAATATTAAAGGAGAGGACTTAGGCAGATTATTTATCTTGCGCGACATAACAGAAAGGAAGACAAGCGAGGAATCATTAAAGAAATCCGAACAGAATTTTCGCGAGATGAACGAAATTAAAAACAGGTTCTTTTCTATTCTTTCCCACGACCTCCGCAATCCGTTCGGCAGCGTGCTCGGATATTCCGAAATGCTTAAGGACGATTATCATAATTTGACAGATAAAGAAAAAATTGACTTCATTGAGCAGATAAACATATCGGCAAATAATATTTACAGGCTCCTCGAAGACTTGCTTGAATGGTCAAGATTAAATATGGATACCTTCGAGCCGGAACTTGAGAAGATAAACCTTACTAACGAAGTTGACGAAACAATTAAACTGTTAAAGAGCCTGGCAACCAAAAAGCATGTTGCTATTAAAAACGAAGTCGATACCCGGTATTCAATAAACAGTGATGCTTCGATGGTTCAGCTTCTTTTGCGAAATTTGATTTCGAACGCGATAAAATTCTCTCCGCCGGAAAGCAGCATAAGAGTCTGCTCAACAGAAAACAGAAATGATGTTGAGATTAGCATAATTGATAACGGAGTTGGAATTGCACCCGATGCTATACCGCTGTTGTTCAGACCCGATATAAAATATTCTACCGTAGGAACCGCAAAGGAAAAAGGCACCGGGCTAGGGCTTGTGCTTTGCAAAGAAATCCTTGATAAGCTTAGGGGGAGTATCCGGGTAGAAAGCCAGCCGGGTAAAGGAAGCGTGTTTACTTTTTCGCTTCCCAGGTAGCTACCGAAACCGCATTCTTCTTTTTTAAACTCTATACTTAGGTGAGTTCTGCGACAATCCAATAATTCTGCAATAACTGTCACTTCAATGTGAGTTTCTATTTTCTTATTTTTATAATCCAAAATTGACATAGAGAAGATGAAGGAAAATAGAAAAATAGCTGTTGTTGCCGTAAGCGGCGGAATGGACAGCTGCGTTGCGGCTGCTATTGCAAGAGAAAATTATGAACTCGCTTTTGCCCATATAAATTACGGCCAGCGCACAGAGACCAGGGAACTGAAGGCTTTTAACGACATTGCCGGCTTTTACAATATTGAAAAAAGGCTCGTGATTGATTTTACTCATCTGTCGAGGATTGGAGGTTCATCTTTAACCGATAAAAAAATTGATGTCTCCAAAGCCGACCTTAACAGCAGGGAAATTCCGTCCTCGTACGTCCCGTTTCGGAATGCAAACATACTTTCCGCTTGTGTAAGCTGGGCGGAAGTACTGAATGCCTCCGCAGTTTTTATCGGCGCGGTTTACGAGGATTCTTCCGGCTATCCCGACTGCAGGCCGGAGTTTTTTTCCGCATTCGAAAGAATGGTGGATGCAGGCACAAAGCCCAAAACCAAAATTAAAATCGAAACGCCCATCATTCATTTATCCAAGGCAGGCATTGTAAAGAAGGGAATTGAGCTTAACGCGCCACTTCATTTAACATGGTCCTGCTATCAAAGTGAAGACGAAGCGTGCGGCGTGTGCGACAGCTGCGCACTGAGATTAAGAGGATTCAAATCAGCCGGGATTGAAGATCCTATTCCATATAAGGTAAGACCTGCATACATTTAATTACAGGCAGTAAATTTGTAATTATTAAAATGTATGAATTTATAAATTCTAATTTTTAGAGGACACATTGAGCGACAAAATAAATTTATTGGAAATATTTAACAACGCATACCCGGACAGAAACTATACCGTTGTTCATTCTGCGCCGGAGTTTACTTCTGTTTGTCCCGTTACCGGTCAGCCCGATTTCGGTACTATTATTATTGAATATATTCCGGATAAACTCTGCATCGAACTTAAGTCCTTAAAGTTCTATCTAAACTCCTACAGGAACGACGGGATCTATTTTGAGAGCGTTACGAATAAAATTCTAGACGATCTGGCCTCGGTTTGCAAGCCAAGGTTTATGCAGATTACGGCAAAGTTCAACGTGCGCGGCGGGATTTCTTCCGTAATTAAGGCTGAATATAAAAAGGATGGCTTCTTACCCGGAAACTAAATCCTGTTTTTTATCAAGGTAACTTAACGGCGAAATTAAAATATGGTTTCGGCAGATAATTTAAAAAGAGAATTCGTTAAAACACGCGACAAGTATTTTCAGGCCAACCTGCGCCAGAAAGATTCGCTGCGCTTCAGCCTAACCTA
>JAKAJV010000042.1 GCA_021813585.1 Bacteroidota bacterium
CAATTTTTGTTAACAATGATTCATTGGAATATTTTGGCTCATGGTCTATTACATATCAGAATGAAAAGCTTTACTTGGGCGAAGTTCAGATATGGTCTCTAGATGTTAATACATTAAAAATAGAAAAGCTGTATGGCCTACCAGGGGGTTATGGAATAACAATGATAGCTTCTGAAAGTGCCAATGATATATATTATTTTGGTAGTGAAGTACCATTTATGGGAAGAATGGTGCATTATAATGGGGCTCGGTATACAATATTTAATATACCATATAGAAGTGACAATTATGGAGGGGCTTATGCAATAAAGGATCTGGCAGCTTACTGCGGTTATGCAAATAATAAAGCATTCATAACAATTATAAAAAGTGTCGGTAAATGAAAAACATATACTTAATTATTTTGACCGGTTTATTCTTTATAAATAATTTATACAGCCAAATACCCGGTCGCGGAGAATTCAAAGTCGGGATCGTCAATTCCGTTTCAAATCAATTTAATCTTGCTATCTCTACAAGTGAGTATAGCTGGGATTGGATAAATAATACTGTGGTATCGATAAAAAATTATTACCGTAATTATACCGATGTCATAGGCTCAAAAAATTTTGACGCTCCTAAAGATAAAAATGCCGCCATAGATTCGATTGCCTGGGGTAAATTTAGTATTACTGTTGAAAGCATTTCTCCAAATTTTTCAAGGACTTTTACATTGGATTTAAGAGATGAAAATTGGTCTCAAGAAACTACTTATTCGGTCTATCAAAAGGATACTTATCTTATTATTGATCAGTCAAGCCAAATTATATATTTAAAAGGTTCTGATCCTATTGGTAATGTTGTAACTCATACCATATCAAATGGAGATATAATAAATATATGGGATTTTTTACAAATAGAAATTCCACCTGATCAGTCTAATTTTAAAATACCATTAACATTAAACAATAGGGTAGAGAATTATTCTTCAGATTTTGGCTATTTGGTTTCAAATAACGTAAATAAAAATTCCGGTGATACTGTTAATATCTATGCGAACACTCAAAATAATATAATGCACGGAACCTCGGACACAACCATTGGAAGTGAACGGAAATATTCCTTTGATTGGACTTATAATAATGTAGTGCCAAGTACAGGTACAAATATCTACCAGGCTGAAATGAATTATAGTATAGATCAACTTTCTTCTGATAAATCCATTACCCGGAACTTCAGGACAATCTGGCCTCTTACAATAAAAACTAATTTAAACGAGTATGGAAGTATTAGTGTAGATAGCATTTATTTTAAAGACCCAACGACTGATAATCAATTTCATGCTTATAATTCACCTAGCAGCGGATTTGTTAAAAATGAAGCTTTCGATAGTCTAAGTATTATTGTCAGTAATAATCCTGAACAAAAATATTCAGTCATAGCAAAGTCATCAATTAACTATGGGGGAAATAAATATTGCTGGTACGGTGGCGATTTTAATCCGGCAAACCAAACAGATTTATTACTAAGTAGTGCAACATCATTAACGGCAAACTATAAGGGTATACAAATATCAAATAATTCAAATGCCATTGCCAACAACAGCCAGCGCAAGTTTATAAATGTTGCCGGCTCATTGTTCTTAGCTTACGAAAGCTTAAACAGAGTTTGGCTTGAGGAAAGCACTGACAATGGTCCAACGTGGATTATCTTAAATAATGGTCAGCCTATTGATGATGGTCCTCAAGCTAAATCTCCTTCTATAGATGAGGTTGATCCTTATAATATCGCAGTTGTCTTTCAGCAGAAAGATGCAAGCGATAACGGCTCGACTATTAATTTCGTTAAGCTAAGCATCTCAAGTGGGCAAATTACAGACAAAGAATCAATTGCCAGCATGCCGGATTACAGCAGGATGCGGCCCCGGTTGTAAGTGTAGGCCTTTATAGCGGCGCTAAAATTCTTGTTGTATGGAAAGGAGTGAATACTTTTCCCGATGGTTTGTGGTATAAATATGGAGACGGCAATACATCGCCGGTTAGCTGGTACAGTGCGTCTCAAGTGCTCAATGGAACCGGTACTACATCATTTAATCCGGCAATTGCAGTCAACAGGTCAAGCTCAAGCAATCCTCCTTTGTTTCAGCTTGCATGGGAAGAAGATGTATCAAGCAGTCAATCAAATATTAATTATTCTTCACTCACGGCCTCAACAAATAACACAATCACTCAATCAACGCCGGCTAATATTTCTTCGGGGGATGGAATGACATTAAATTACCGGCCGTCTATAATAGCGCTTGCAGATACTACTGCAAGAGTCTGCTGGGCGGGCGACCTTGACGGCACCGGACAAATTGTTCAAGCCGTCTTTCACGATCCCGGCTATTACCGCTACTGGGGCTTCGGCAGCATCATCAAATCTCCAACTGTTACTTTTTCAGATGATAATTCAAGATATGTTGTCTCGTGGAACGAGACATTAAATAATAGTAATGCTAATAAATTCACAGACAGCAGAACACTATCGGCAATCTATGACCTTGGTATAAATGGTAACGCTGTTCAGATAAGCAACGGCGCTGCTGCAAGCAATATGTATGGAACAATCTTTAACAGTTCAACTGCACCTTATTATTTCAGCACATCAAACAGTATAGGAAGCATTGCGCCAAAGGTAAATGCCAACGCAGCAAGCATCGGAAGAGGTGTTGTACTTACTAAAGACAACGCTCAATTTTATTTTATGCTGGGGAATATCTCGGTAGATAACAGTCCGGTAGGATTTATAGACGTACCGAGAAAGGCAAGGTTCGATAGTCTTCAAGCGTTAAATAATTGTATTATAACTGCGCCCTTTACTCTAAGCGGCAGCAGTAATTTCAGCTACAGCGTACTAAGCGGAATAACAGACACTGCGGCGGCGGTATCAGCACTCGGCAAGAATGGTTTCGTCTCTTTCGATGTTGTTAAGAGTAATCTAGCGCCGGAAATATCTGTCGGACAAACAAAGCTTACTATGATAGACAGCTATTCAAACGGGAATATTATGGGCAAGTCAACTTCAAAGCCAATCAGCTATCAAAGCAGCAACGAAATAAAAAGTTACAAGCTTGACCAAAACTATCCTAATCCTTTTAATCCGTCTACAGCAATCAGCTATCAGCTTTCGGCAGACAGCTATGTAACACTTAAGGTTTACGATATACTTGGCAACCTGGTAAAGACTTTAGTCAATCAATATCAGAATAAGGGCAAGTATGATATAAATTTTGATGCACGTAAACTTGCAAGCGGAATATACTTTTACCGGCTTAATGTAATAAATCCCGCAAATCAATCTCAAAATTATTTTACCGTAAAAAAGATGATGCTTCTTAAATAAATTTATATGAAGATGACATCCCGAAAGCTTTCGGGATGTCATCTTTCTCTTCTCTCCGGTTTTAGTAAAGGCTGTGCATCTTAAAAAATGTCATCTCTATTTATTCAACCAAGTGTAGAATAATAACCAATTTTTATCTTACTGCGTTCCTGAATTTTGTGTTTACATTGGTAATATGCCTGGCATATCAATTGAACCGGTTATCTGAAAAAAACAGATAAATATGCCGTTACCAGAAGAGAATTTAGATAATAAAAAAATTGAAGAGATAAAGCCTGCGGCGCCAAAGTCGTCTGTAAACACAAAGGTTTTAATATTCGGTATACCGGTGTTTATACTTCAGCTTATCGTAGTTTATTTTGTAACCGCGAATATTCTTATAAAAAAGATTGAAGCACGCAATACGACCGGTAAAAACGATACCGCCAAAGCAGTCCAGACAAGCAGCGGAAATACCAATCAGCAGCCGGTGCTGGGTAAATTCATTTACTCGATAGATGATATAATTGTAAACCCCGCCGATACGGACGGCAAAAGACTGCTGCTTACCTCCGTCGGCTTCGATCTTCCTAAGGCGGAAATGGAAACGGAATTAAAGAGCAGGGAAGCAATGGTAAAGGATGTTGTTATTACTACGCTTTCCAGCAAGGATATTTCACAGCTGATAAATACGGCATACAGGGACAGCCTAAAAATAGAAATTACAGGTCAGCTTAAAAAGATGATTCCCGATGTAACTATTAACAATGTTTATTTCAGCAAATATATTATCCAGTAACAAAGCCTAAGGCTTGCAAGTATGGCAGAAGTACTTTCGCAACAAGAAATAGACCTCCTCTTAAACAAGGTTAAAAGCGGAGAAGAACAAAGCCCGGCTCAAACAAACGAGAAGGAAGCCGTATTATTCGATTTCCGCCTGCCCAACAGGATTTCCAAGAACCAGCTAAGGACTATAAGGAATATACACGAGAACTTTGCGGAAAGCTTTGCTTCGTTCCTTGTATCCAAGCTTCAATGCATTGTAAATATAAACGTAACTTCTATAGACCAGATTTATTACTCCGAGTATATCCTTTCGGTATCCAACCCGGCGTGCCTTTACACTTTCGAAATAAAGAATACGGATATTAAAGGGATTCTTGAGCTGAACATCGACCTGTCTTTAACGCTGGTAGACCGGCTGCTCGGCGGCAACGGCACCGGCACCAAGCAGTCGAACATTATAACTCCTATCGAGCAGAAGGTGCTCGGCGTAATTTCGGAAAGAGTTATGCTCGATCTCAGAAAAGCCTGGCAGATTGTAGATAACTACGATTTCAGGGTTGAAAGGTTCGAATCGGATATCGACTTTGCACAAATAACCTCGCAGAGTGAATCTGTGCTGCTTATTTCTTTTGAGATTATGATAGCCGAAAAAGCCTACATGATGAACATATGCTTTGCAACATTTGCGTTCGATACTATTCTCTCCAAACTGTCCTCGCAAAAGCTGTCGTCAATAAGGCCTACAAAATACCAGGGTACAACTTCAAGCGAAATTCTTGCAGGCCATTTATATAAAACCTTTCTGCCGGTTACCGTGGAATTTGGTACCGCAAAGATTACGGTTAAGGAATTATTCGAGCTGGAAAAAGGAGATATAATAAAGCTGGATACGATGATAAGCGACGAGCATTTAATAAAAATAGGCACTAAAACTCTTTTTTACGGACGCGCCGGCGTTGTTAACAAGCATAAGGCGATTAAAATAACTCAAAAAGCAGAATTGAATAACAAAATACAATAGGTAGTGAAATGGGAGATAATATAGGAAAAGAAAATAATATGACCCCGGATAACGACGATGCAAACCAGGAAGTCTTCTCGAACCCTGACGGCAGGCAGAGGGATACAAAAGTATCTGCAGGTATGGCCGATTTTGAGGAGTTCGATGATTCTAAAATTAAGGGAGCCAGCTCATCGGACAAACTGAATTTTCTCCAGGACCTTCAGCTGAATGTTTTTATTGAACTAGGAAGGACCCAGATGCAGATAAAGGAAATCCTTGAGCTTGAAAGAGGCTACGTAATAGAGCTGGATAAGCTGGCCAGCGAACCCGTTGATATATACGTAAACAACAAGAAGATTGCCGAAGGCGAAGTAGTTGTAATAGATAAGCACTTCGGAATAAGAATTACTAATCTAAACGAAGCCGGCAACAGGCTAAAAGGATTATACTAATGACGTTTTTTGATCTTGTAAAAGCCGTTATCCCGTTAATCCTTATTGTCGGTCTGCTGTACGCGGTATTGTATTTTATTAAGAAGTACGGTATATCAATTAAAGGCAATAAGGCGGGCTCGGTTGCCATAAACGTTTTAAGCTCACAGATGATTATGCCGAAAAAATTTATTTCCGTAGTAAAGGTTGATGACAAGCTGCTTGTTCTAGGCGTAAGCGAACACTCTATTACGCTTCTCAAGGAGCTCGATAAGCCGGTACAGGTAAATAAAGCTTACGCAGCTAACGATGAGAAAAGCAATTTTTTGGATTTACTAAAGAAGAATTTCGGACTGAAATGAAGAAGGTTTTATTATTTGTTTTACTGTTTGCAGTTTTCTTTAACCCCGCAGCGGTGCACGCCCAGCAGGCAACCTCGGTTCCGTTTCCTCATATAGGAATAAATGTTGGAACCTCCAGCAAGCCCGGCGACGTCTCGGTTACCCTTCAGCTGCTGCTGCTGTTAACTGTGCTTTCACTGGCTCCATCTATCATGATAATGACTACTTCTTATTTAAGGATTATTATTGTCTTCCATTTTTTGAAGACCGCATTGGGCACGCCCCAAATGCCGCCCAGTCAGCTTGTAGCGGGCATTTCGCTGTTCATTACTTTTTTTGTTATGGCGCCTACGTGGAGTAAGGTAAACGATGTTGCTCTTAAGCCTCTGATGGACGGAAAGATTACAGCCGAGCAGGCATACGACAACGGCATAGCGCCCGTAAGGGAATTTATGTTCAGGAATGTAAGGAACGACGACCTGGAGCTGTTCATAGGCCTGGCCCATCTTAACAGGCCCAACGATAGGAACGACCTGCCGACCTACGTTGTTATACCGGCTTTCGTACTAAGCGAATTGAGGGCGGGATTCATCATCGGATTCTTCCTCTTCATCCCGTTTATAATGATCGATATGATTATCGCAAGCATTCTTATGTCGATGGGTATGATGATGCTTCCGCCTACTCTCATTTCCCTGCCGTTTAAGATTTTGTTGTTCATCCTTGTAGACGGGTGGCATTTGGTAATAGGATCGGTAGTAAGGAGCTTTTCGTAAATGACTGAAGAATTAATTATTGAAATTTTAAAAGAAGTTTTTTATACGACGTTTATAATTCTGCTGCCTATACTCGGCGTCTCCCTTGTGGTAGGAATTATAATCTCGATCTTTCAGGCGGCTACTTCAATACAGGAGATGACTTTGACTTTTGTTCCGAAGATTCTAGTAACCGCGGTAACCATAATTTTTATGCTGCCGTGGATGATAGATAAAATAGTGGCCTTTACCAACAGAATGCTTACAATGTTTATTACCGTTGTGAAATGATTAATATCCCGGTCGGTGACTTTGTTATAGTGCTGCTTATTTTTTTACGGATAATTGCCGCCTTTTTATCGTCGCCGGTTTACAGCCATCAATCAATTCCGGTGCTGGCAAAAACTTTTTTATCGCTGGTTATTGCGTACATAGTTTTTCTTACTATAGACAAGTCGCAGATACACGTTGAGTTTACGCTGGGCTGGCTTTTTGCAAATGCGGTTAAGGAAATTATTACAGGACTAATCATCGGCTTTATGTTGAATTTTGTCTTTTATGGAATACAATATGCCGGATCTCTAATCGGGCTGAACATGGAATTATCTATGGCGGAAACTTTGGACCCGGTAGACGGTACAAGCTCGAATGAAATAGGGCAGGTACTATATATGGGCTCCCTGCTTTTATTCTTTCTAATCAACGGGCACCATTATGTAATAAGCGCGCTTGTATATTCGTTCTCAATAGTTCACCTGGGAAAGTTTACTGTTAACCAGCCGGTTTACAATCTGCTTGTAAAGTACACCGGGGCTGTTTTTGTAATTGCCGTTAAGATAGCCTCGCCTATAATCGTCTCCTACTTCCTCATTTATCTTGCCGAGGGAATAATTTCAAAAGTAATTCCGCAGATGCAGGTGTTCTTTGTAGTGCAGCCGTTAGTAGTGGGTCTCGGTTTCATTCTGCTTGCATCGCTGGTGCCTGTTTATTTTTATGTTATTAAATATTTGCTTAAAGGATACGAGGACAACCTGATGTCTATAATCAAAGCGATGGGGCAGTAAGAATGGCGGACTTAGACGGCCAGGAAAAAACCGAGCAGCCTACCGGTAAAAAGCTGGAGGAAAGCAGGAAGGAAGGCAAGATTGCTAAAAGCGTCGAGATAAATTCTTTTGCCGTTTTTGCTACCGGCATGCTTATGGTGTTTTTAACTCAACGCTTTTTAAGCAGCCGCATATCGGATTTTTCCATGAATATTTTTAAGAACCTGGATGTGCTGAATATAAATAACAACACGCTTCAGAGCTTTGCTAAGGATACTCTCTTCTTCTTTTTAATTACTCTTGCGCCGGTGCTCGGCGTGCTGTTTCTAGTAAGCCTTGTTGCCAACGTTGCCCAGGTCGGTTTTAAGTTCAGTGGAAAGGCGCTGCGGCCAAAGCTTAGCAGGTTCAATCCTTTCAACGGGATAAAGAAAGTCTTCTTCTCAACCGGCTCCCTGGTCGAGCTTGCAAAATCGTTAATCAAGCTCGGAGTTATCGGCTGGTTTACATATTCTATCTTGTCGCGGTTCGTAGTTGCATCATCTATGCTGGTTGAGCTCACCATTCCGGAGATAGTTAAATTCATGGTCCAATCTGCCTTTGAGCTCTTTTGGAAGATAGCGCTTCTCTATATAATTATTGCCGGGCTGGATCTTGTCTTCCAGAAAAAGAAATTTAAAAAAGAAATGATGATGACCAAGCAGGAAGTTAAGGAAGAGAACAAGCAGAGCGAAGGCGACCCGCTCATCAAATCGAGGATAAAAAAGCTGCAGTACCAGGCCGCAAGGAACAGGATGATGCAGAGCGTGCCCAAAGCCGATGTGGTTATTACAAACCCGACCCACTATGCAGTTGCCTTAAAGTACGACGGATTAAAAAATGCGGCACCTAAAGTACTGGCAAAAGGCGTTGATGAGCTGGCGCAGAAAATAAAGCAAGTGGCCAGGGAAAACAACGTACCCATCCACGAAGACCGGGAACTAGCCAGGGCGCTTTACAAAATCTGCGACATAGGAGATGAGATACCGTCGTCTTTATTTAAGGCCGTCGCACAGGTTCTGGCTTATATTTATCAATTAAAGAACAATAAGAAAAAGAAATCTATAGTATAAATTGAAATCACTGGGAAGAAATAGCGATATAATTTTAGCGTTCGGGCTTATATTTATGCTGGGATTAATGATTATCCCGCTTCCGCCTGTTCTGCTGGACTTTTTCCTTGCGCTGAATATTTCTTTGTCTGTCTTAATCCTGATCGTATCGCTTTATATTCAATCGCCGCTAGATATTTCGGTGTTCCCCGGCCTTCTGCTGGTGCTTACTCTCTTCAGGCTTTCGCTAAACATAAGCTCTACCAGGCTTATATTACTAGACGGATACGCAGGAAAAGTTATAGACACATTCGGACAGTTTGTTGTGGGCGGAAACTACGTTGTGGGTTTTATAATCTTCATCATACTTGTTATTATCCAGTTCATAGTAATTATAAAGGGATCGGGAAGAATTTCGGAAGTTGCCGCAAGGTTTACTCTTGACGCGATGCCCGGCAAGCAAATGGCTATAGACGCAGATCTGAATACCGGATTGATTAATGAGGCAGAGGCCAGGGCCCGAAGAGAATCCATAAGCAGGGAAGCGGAATTTTACGGGGCGATGGACGGCGCAAGCAAGTTTGTTAAAGGAGATGCAATCGCCGGACTGCTGATCAACGTAATCAACATTGTGGGCGGTTTCATAATCGGAGTTGCCGGCAAAGGTATGTCGTTTACAGATGCAATTCATAACTATACTATATTAACCATAGGCGACGGACTTGTTTCCCAGATACCGGCACTTTTAATAGCAACTGCCGCAGGTCTTGTAGTTACTAGAAGCGCAGCCGGCACCGCGCTGGATATGCAGATGAGGAAGCAGCTGCTGTCGAACCCGCGTGTGCTCGCTACTGTTTCCGGCGCAGTCGGTTTGTTCTCTTTAATACCCGGCATGCCGATGATTCCGTTCTTATTGCTTAGCGCCGCACTGGGAACAGCCGCTTATTTTACTAAGAAAACCAGGAGCCAGAGCATTCAGAATGCAGAGCCACAGGAAGTTGAAGCCGAGCCGGCAGAAGAAAAGGTTGAGCAATATTTGCAGGTTGATCCGGTTGAAATAGAGATAGGCTACGGCTTAATAAGCCTGGTTGACGAAAAGCAGGGAGGCAACTTGTTCCAGAAAATTTCTTCCACCCGGAAGTATATTGCATTGGAGTACGGCGTGCTTATACCTCCGGTTAGAGTTAGAGACAACCTGCAACTGGAGCCGAACGAATATATAATAAAGATAAAAGGCAACATTGTTGCCGCATACGAAATTTATTCGGACAGGTTCCTTGCGATGAACCCCGGCAGCGTTACCGAACAGCTTAGCGGAATTCCTACCAGAGACCCCGCTTTCAATCTTTCTAGCTACTGGATAACCAGGGAAGAAAAGGACAAAGCCGAGCTGCTGGAATATACCGTCGTCGACAGCATCTCGGTACTATCCACCCATTTACAGGAGACGCTGAAGAAAAACTTCGATAAGATTTTAACAAGGCAGGCGGTAAAGCAGCTGCTGGAAAACCTGAAGAAGGAATACCCTGCGGTTATTGAAGATATAAATTCGGAGGTGCTGTCCCTGGGTATTATTCAAAAAGTGCTGCAGAGTCTTTTAAAGGAATTAATCCCCATAAAAGATCTTGTGCAAATACTTGAAGCGTTGATCGATTATTCAAAAGTTACCAAGAATGTAGATGTACTTACAGAGTATGTAAGGCATGCAATGGGGGATACGCTTGCAAACCTGTACAAAGACCAGAACGGAATTATACATGCGGTAGCACTGGACGCGAATATTGAAACCACAATTACTAAAGCGCTGCAGAACCAGAAGGAAGCGGTCCAGACTCTCGGCTTAAGCCCCGCGGTTTTAAGGGAGCTTAACGAAACTATCAAAACATACTTTGACCATTTTAGGATGCTGGGATACGTACCGATTATTATAACCTCGGCTACCATTAGGCCGTATTTTTACCGCTTGATAAATTCAAGCTTCCCGGATTTCGTCGTACTTTCTTATTCCGAGCTTCCTTCGAATATTGAAATAGAGTTTATTGAAAAATTAGAGGTAGCAAATGCAAATTAAAAAATTTATTGCCCCAACGTTAAAGCAGGCTTCTATGCAGATGAAAGACGAACTTGGCGGTGAAGCAATAATTTTGGGAACGAGAGTTATTTATAACAGCACCAAAGGCAGCTCTCAAAAAATGTTCGAGCTAACAGCGGGCATCGAAGAAGAGGAAGCCGTGCTTGAATATTCGGGGCAGGCAGCGGGCGGCTATTCAGAGGCTGCCGGGAAGAACCTTCCCGACGAGCTGAGGAAGCTTTCCGATAAAATATTTATTAATCCTTTAGTAAAAAAAGAAACCACGCCTGCTAAATCCGGACCAAGCAGGCAGAGCCGGCAGAAGCCCGAACCGAAGAGCAATATAGAGCGCGAGCTTAAGGAAGTAGTTGAAACTTTGTTTAACAGGGAAGTTCAAAAGCAGGTTGTCTCATCCCTTGTTAGCCAGCTTAAAAAGTATAAGGGATTTATTCACTCCTCCAATATAAACAGCTATGTATTATCCGCCATCGCTTCGATGATCCCGACTTATCATTTTGAAGTGAAGAAAGGGAACAAGCCGAAAGTTGTTGCACTTGTAGGACCTACGGGCGTAGGAAAAACAACCTGCATCGCAAAGCTGGCGGTGATTTCAAAAATATTGCACAACCTTAACGTCGGGTTAATTTCGATAGATACCTACCGCCTTGGCGCAATAGACCAGCTGCGGATTTTTTCCGAGATAAGTAATGTGGATATGCTGGTAGCTTATGAGCCTAAGGATATACCGGGACTGATGAATTCATTAAAGAATAAAGACATTATTTTTATAGATACCGCAGGCAGAAGCCAGAATAATAAAGATCAATTGTTAAATGCGGCTGAGTTCCTTAAAGCCGCAAATGTGGACGAGACGTACCTTGTTCTAAGCGCAACCGGTACCACAAGAAACCTGCACGATGTTGCGGAAAAATTTAAGCTCCTTAATTATAATTCCGTAATATTTACAAAGGTTGATGAGGCAGTAACATTCGGGAACATACTTAATGTGGTTAATGCTTTCGACTTGCCTGTTTCTTTTCTTACCAACGGCCAGGTTATTCCGGATGATATAATTTCCGCCGATCCAGAATTTATAGCCAATATGATTTACACAGGAAAGATAAATTAATGTCCGGCCAGGCCGAAAGAGTAATGGAGCTGAGAAAGCTTGCAGGGGATAGAAGGCAAAATCCACTTTCTAAAATTTTTGCTCTCACTTCCGGCAAGGGCGGCACGGGTAAGACTTTTTTGTCACTTAACCTTGCCTATTCTTTAGCAGCTGCAGGAAGCAGGGTACTGGTAATCGATCTCGATTCAAATCTATCCAATTCCAACATTATGCTGAATGTTATAGCTGCAAAGACCATATACGGTTTTTATACAGAGCAGAAGCTGTTAAGCGATTTGATAACCGAGTATGAGCCCAACATTCATTTTATTTTCGGGGATTCCGGCAGGCTGAATTATCCGTCCCCAAAAAGCGGGCTAATTTCCAAGATGTTTAGCCAGCTGAGGAATTTGGAAGACAGCTACGATTTTATTTTTCTGGATACCGGCGCCGGCGCCGGCGAGGATATTTTATCCATACTCCTTAAGGCCGACGGCAATATTATAGTTACCCTGCCCGAGCCGACTGCGGTTATGGATTCCTACGTAATGCTTAAACTGCTTAGCGGAAACCGTTACTGCGGGAAAAAATATATCGTAGTAAATAAATGCTTTGAAGTTGAAGACGGCAAAGCTACGTTCGATAATCTTACAATGGCTGCCGATCATTTCCTGAAAGATAAGCCTGCCTACCTAGGCGAAGTAAGCTTTGATAAGTCGGTTATCAAGTCCATAGTTTCTCAAGAACTGTTTCTTAAAGGATATTCAGGCACTCCGGTTGCTGCGCAGATAGAGCGGATTGCCGGCAGGCTTTATGAATTCAATCATGTGGCTAATATTCTCCAGCCTCAGGCTTCAAGCGCTCTCTAGCATAAAAAAAACAACCGAATATTCCCCGCTAAGCATACATTTTATTCAGCACATGCTGGTATAAAATTTGAATTTTCCGATGAAAAAATTATACGAAAATGAATAAGATAGTTCTTCAGTTCGGTTTGTTGATATTCTCTCTCTCGGTATTTTTTTTCAGCCGCGTAGGGCTGCCGGCTATTCAAGTTCTCTTTAGGTCTTTTATAGTTTTTATTTCAACTACGTTTATGCTGGGTGTAATAGTTATAGTCTTTGTTAACGCTATTAACAAAGCCTCCTTTAGGAAAAAAGAAATATTAGAAAATAACAACAGGAAATAATCAAAATGGATAATGCAAACTTGTGGGCAGAATTTAAGAAAGCCCCGTCTGCAAGCCTTAAAAAGCAAATTATAATGAACTACATAAAGCTGGTTCATTATGTCATTCATAACTCAAAGTTCATTTCCCTGGAATTCCTGGACGACAGAGATTATTTCCAATTCGGCGTAGAGGGCCTAAGCGAGGCGATTGACCGGTTTGATCCCGATTACGGCACCAAGTTCGAGACCTACGCCATACAAAGAATAAGAGGCAAGATTATCGATGAGCTGAGAAAGCTGCAGATAAAGCCAAGACCAGCAACTGCGGAAAAGCACCTGCAGACTGTTTATTCAAACGTATCGTTAACCAGCCCGGTTGATGATGAAGACGGATATTTGCTGTACGAAATATTACCGGACGAAACCGAAATTCCGGATCAGACTGCAGAGAAAAACGAAGCAAAGGAATTCCTTGTTGAGGCAATTAAAGCGCTGGAAGAAAGGGACAGGCTTATTATAAGCTTATATTATTATGAAAATTTAAATTATAAAGAGATAGCTAAGCTGTTGAATATAACCGTATCGAGAGTATCGCAGGTTCACACAAGAATAATAGAAATGTTAAAAACAAAACTGGCTTACTTAAATGAGTAACTCCCCGGTAGAAAATATCCAAGAAAAGGCCATCTACATACGGATGCTTTCTAATATAAGGAACCTGCCGTCGGTTCCATTAATAATTTTTGAAGTATCGAAGATGCTCGGCAACCCCAATACCAGCGCTTCCGATCTGGGCAGGGTTATTGGCCGCGACCAGGGCCTTGTGGCTAAAATTTTAACGGTAGCCAACTCACCGTTATACGGACTGCCAAGGAGGGTTGCGACAATCGAGTTTGCCATTGTCATCCTCGGCTTCGATCATATTAAGAATATCGTAATGGCGCTGTCGATGATAGAGGCATTTAAAAGGAACGGGGGAACAAACTGGGACAATAAATCGTACTGGAACCACACGCTGTTTACCGCCGCCGCAGCAAAAAGAATTGCCGATGAGATCGGATATCCCAAGTCCGGCGAGGTCTTTACCGCCGGGCTGCTTCACGATCTCGGCATTTCAATTATTCAAAGATATTTTAACAAGGAGTTTAATACTATTTGCAGCCTAGTAGATACCCAGCAGATGAGATACCTTAAGGCCGAAGAGCAGGTTCTCGGTTTAACCCATCAGGAAGTTGGAAAATTTTTAATTAATAAATGGAACTTGCCCGAAGCGCTTGGAGACGCTATTGCCAATCACCACCATCCGTCTAAATCCGAGAACAACAAAGTTCTGGCTTCTATCATCCATCTTGCTGATTATATGACCCAGAGAATAGGTACGGGCTGCTTTTACTGGGACGATGACATGCAGCTGGACGAAAACATAATCGACATCCTAAAGTTCGGCGACGAAAGCAAGCTGAATGACTTTATCGAAAGTCATACTGAGCTTTTTAAAGGGCAATCCACGGCAACAATTTTTTAGAAGAAACATGAATATGGTAACCTTAGCAACAACATTGCAGAAAAAAAAGGAAAAGACGGAGCTAATTTTAAGGAACATCTTTAATCTTCCTCCGGTGCCTAAAGCTATTAAAGAGGCGCTGGATTTATTGAGCAGTCCTAAGACAAACAATTTCCAGCTCTCTCACGTAATATCAACCGACCAGGGGCTGGTTACAAAAATTCTAACCATTGCCAACTCGCCGCTCTACGGCCTGCAGCGGAAAGTAACGACGATTGATTTTGCCATTCTAGTGCTCGGCTACCATGAGCTGAAAAATATTATCTCCGTACTCTCGATTGTTGAATCGTTTAAGAATAAGACCGACCAATACCTTGATCAAAAAGAATTCTGGCTGCATTCCTTTATAACCGGCACCGCATCCAGAAGGCTGGCTGAAGATTTGGATTTCCCGAATGAAGGTGAGGCCTTTATTACCGGCTTTCTGCACGACATGGGTATCTCGGTCATCCACAGATTTATGCATTCCAGCTTTATTGAAATACACAACCTTGTTAACGGCAGCGGAATAAATTACCAGGAAGCCGAGCTGGAAGTTTTAGGAATGACGCACCAGCAAATAGGCTATTACCTCTTTGAAAAATGGAATTTCCCGGACCAGGTTTGCGATGTTATTCTTAACCACCACAACCCGGAAAAATCGGCTAACAATAAAATGCTAACTTCCATAATCCATCTTGCGGATTACATGACCCAGAAGCTGGAAAAAGGAAAATCTTATTGGGATAAAGACATCCAGCTTAACCTTACGGAGCTTTCCAATTTAAGAATAAGGAACCAGGAAGAAGCGGATAAATTTATAATCGGGTACGAAGAACTGTTTAATAACCAGGTAGAAGCCGTTAGGTATTTAAATTGAGAATAATAAAAAATAACACTTTAAGGTACGAAGCATTTCACAAAACGCTTCCTTCAATTTCCAGAGGCAGGCTGTCTTCCGCCGGGCTTGCATTGCAGGATGGATATAAGGAAGAGATACCCGGTGCCTTGAATAAAGAGTATGACTCTTCCGTAAAAATTCTTGAGTTTGCCAGGAACATAAAAAGCCTGAACAGCATAAGTGCGGTTGAAGAGAGTTTAAAGCTTCTGCTTAATGAGCTAATGGGCGTTAAAGAGACCGCTTTATTCTTTTTTAATGAAAACCAAACTTCGCTTATTCCCGTTTCTCCAAATACTTCATCAAGATCAAAATACTTTGTTAATAACAGCCTTATGTCCGGAGCGCTGAACGGCATATTTGAAACCGGGACCCACAAAATAATTTTGGATTCATTAGTCTATAATATCGACGGGACAAAATCTTATTACTTAATTGTTCCTTTTACCGGCGGGGCAAATGAAAAAGGCGTGCTTTTAACCTTGATGCCTTTCTCCTTAACTGAAGGCTCCGGCGAAATTACATTGATAAAAGTATGCCTTGAGATGTTCCTGAACAAGCTGGAGGTAATAGGCAGGCAGGAAGAGCTTAAGAGCGCATATAACGAACTTCAGGTGTATCAGTCGAAGCTGACAAACGATTACAAGCTGTCCGCCATCGGAGAGCTTACCTCCGGTATTGTTGAAGACGTTCTTTCTCCTTTGCAGGTAATATTAAGCAGCACGGAGTTCTTAAAAAAGGAGGATTCCGCTGCTGATGAAAAAGTGCTTGATACAATAAACCAGCAGGTAAAAAAGGTAAAGACGGTTATTAACCGACTTGTAAAGTTTGCCGGCACTGCGGATTCTAAAAATAAAATTTATCCGTGCAGCATTAACAAAGCAATAAACGATTTCTATCAGATGTTCAGCTCTTCTCTTAAGAACGATAATTACGAATGCGTGCTCGACCTTGAGGATAACATCCCCTCGGTGCTTACAAATCCTAATTATATAAACCAGATTTTGACGAATATCTTTTTTCTTATAAAGGCGGGCGGCAGCAAGGCTGGTGGTATTTTAATACAGACAAGGTATGCGAGCGAGAAGATTGTGGTAAAATTTTTGTCTACCGATTACTTTGAAGAGCTTGACAACGATACGTTAAATCCTGCCCGGGACGTTAATTTGAAGATAATAAAAAATCTTATGCTTCAGCATCAAGGCGAAATTAAATTCGACTCAAACAAGAGCAGGGGAACTGTAATAACATTATCATTCCCTTTAAAAAGGAACATTATAAGATGAAAGTTTTAATTTCAATTTTATTTGTTTTTTCTTTTATGCTTTTTGTTTACGGCAGCAGCAATAATCAGGGCACGGAAACAAATGCCGGGAGCGCAGGCTACTCTGCAAATGATTCCTCAATGAGCAGCGCAGACAGCGTAAACATAAGCCAGCTGGTTGCAGCTCAAATTCAGCAGGCACGAGACAGGCAGCTCTCTGCCCAAGCCGTTACGGCGGCAAATCAAACCAAGCTGCCACAGGTAAAAACAATTAAGACTGTGCAGGCTGTATCCGGCAATTCTCCCATAGTATTTCAGATATCCTATGACACCATGATGAAAATTTTAATTCTCGGTTCGGCCTCCGTAATGGCGGTACTGGTTGTTTTCATCAGAAGGAAAAGATACAATAAAAAATTCAATGCAAAGAAGTCGTTTAAAGACAATATAAAATCGCTGCGGGAGGAGAAATTATTTGTAAAGAATAATCCAAAGCTGTCGGAAGTAAGGAACAAGCTGGGCAGCAGCCCTTCAATCTATAATTATTCCAAGGAGGGTGTATCCAATGCTGCGAGAGACTTGAATATTTCAAAAGGCGAAATATTACTCGCAGCTAAAATTAAAGCGCACGAGCTGAGCAAGACGTGGCCCAGCAAATAAAAAATTTAAACCGGAAAAACTTGAAGAACGCGGATGAGACAAAATTTATTGGCCCCTTCTAAATCCTCCCCAAAAGGGAGGACTTTAAATACCCCGACCCTTGGGTCGTGGGTGTCTTTTAACGCAGGTCGGAGTCAATACTCCGACCGAGTACTTTTCTCTCCCCCTTTGGGGGAGATGGAGGGGGCATTTATTAACAAAACAGTTCCAAAGGAAATTCAAAATGATTAAAGGAATTTACATGGCGGCCAGGGGAATGCAGGCAAGAATGAAGAATCTTGACATTGTTGCCAACAACCTTGCCAATTTAAATACTACCGGCTTTAAAAGAGAGATACCTTTTTCTATGGTAATGGACCAGATGGGCAATGTTTCTCCCAAGCAGAACACCGATTTCCATCAGGGTGATATTGTGCAGACATCTAACCCTCTGGACCTAGCTATCTCCGGGCAGGGCTATTTTGTTGTGCAGACCGGGAACGGAACAGAGCTGACCAGGGACGGCAGCTTCAAAATTTCCAGCGAAGGCTACCTTGTTGATAAGAACGGGAACAAGGTTATGGGTAATAACGGCGCAATCTTCTTAAATAATCTAGACCCGGAACAAAAGAAGCTGATAACTATTTCCACTAACGGGGAAGTAAGCCTGGGCAGTAATGTAATAGATACGCTTTTAGTTGCCAAGATGAACGACCCGCAGCAGGCCTTAAGAACAACCGGTGTTAATTTTTCTGCGGACTCAGGCGGCTACCAGATTGCCTCCGAAGGAGAATATTCAATAAGACAAGGATACCTGGAAGAATCGAATGTTAATCCCATTAAGGAAATGGAATCGATGATACAGCTGAACCACGAGTACGATTCCGCTCACAAGATGATAAGCTATTTAGATAAAACGCTCGATGAAGCAAATCAAATCGGTCAAGTATAACGGAAGGAGAAGAATATGCCAACAAGAGCTTTAAGAACCGCAGCCTCGGGCATGTATGCACAGGAGCTGAATATTGAAGTAATATCCAACAACATTGCAAACATTAACACCACTGCATACAAGAAAAACAGGGCCGAGTTTCAGGATCTGATGTACCAGCAGGTTAGCGTAAGTCCTGTCAATTCTTCCGCCCAGGGTGTTAACAGTACATCGTCGGATACAATTCAAATAGGCAACGGCGTGCAGCCCACCTCTACCGAAAAGATTTTTACCCAAGGTGATATAACTCCTACAAACAACCAATTAGACTGTGCAATACAGGGCGACGGCTTTTTCCAGGTAAGGAAGAGCGACGGCACTTATGCATACACGCGGGACGGCTCGTTTAAAGTCGACTCCGAAGGGAAGATAGTTACCTCCAGCGGCTACGTGCTGGATCCGGGGCTTACACTCGATTCGAACACTTTGGGAGTAACGATCGCAAAGGATGGTACGGTAACGGTAAATCAAGTCGGCGGCAGCTCATATGTTCTCGGCAATATTCAGCTGGCCAGGTTTATGAATCCGGGCGGATTGAAATCCCTTGGCGATAACCTGTATGCACAAACGCAGGCATCCGGCACGCCGATAATAGGCACTCCCGGCTCAAACGGATTCGGCGATATAAACCAGGGCTACCTCGAATCTTCGAACGTAGATATTGTAGAAGAAATGATTGCGATGATATCTGCGCAAAGAGCGTATGAAATAAATTCGAAGACGGTACAGACGGTAGAGAACATGATGCAAATGGCTAACAATCTGAAGACGCAATAATGAGCGCAGTTATTTTATTCATATTGTCTTTGTTCATCAATTCGAATAATTCTTTTAAAGGCGAACTGGAAAATTATTTAAAGAAGAACCTTTCCGCATACAAGAACTATAAATATGAAATTCTGCAGCTGCCGGATTCTTATAAGAAGATTGAGCTTCTTAAGCCGAATGAATTTAATTTAAGCGGCAACATGGTCTACGTCCCTATCCAGGTTGTGGATAAAAGCGGGCGCACTTTTAGATCGATCTTATCCGTAAGATTAAAGCTGTATAAAAATGTTCTTGTAGCATCTAGGCAGATAAGCAGGAAAGAAAATCTTAATGAAAAAGATTTTGTACTTAAAGAAGAAGACGTAAGCCGTATTAAAGGCGCGCCTATTTATTCTATGGATGGAATAACTTCCTTAAGAAGCACTACGGCAATTAAAGCAGGCGAAGTAGTTCTTAAGCAGATGCTCGAACAAATACCTGCGGTAAGAATAGGAGACGAGCTGAACGCACAGTATATATACGGCAGCGTGGTAGTCACCACAAAGGTTTTCGCCCGTCAGGAGGGCGTTGTAGGAGAGGTTATTACGGTTATTACTTCCGACAATAAGTTATTCAAGGCAAAAGTAATCGATTCTAAAAATGTAATTATAATAGAGTAGGAATATGAAGAAGTTAATTTTATGGCTGTGTATTTTTGCGCCGGTTATGCTTGCGCAGAACATGAGGCAGAATGCCTTCTCATCGTTGTTCTCAGATCAGAAGGCAAGCCAGGTAGGAGATGCAATAACAATTCTGGTTGTTGAATCCTCCCAGGCATCAAATAATGCGGCAACCACAACAGACAGGGCGAGCACACTCGGCCTTTCCGGCAAAGGCGATCTGGGGACCAAGCCTCTGCCCGGTGCAGATTTGAGCCTTGGTACTACAAACGATTTTAAGGGCTCCGGCTCCACTTCAAGTCAGGGTTCGGTTAATACAAAAATAAGCGCAACGGTCGATTCCGTTCTTGCAAACGGCAACCTTGTTATAGAAGGCAGCAGGAAAATTGTTATTAACGGCGAAGAGCAGACGATCTATATAAAAGGTATTGTAAGGCCGGCCGACATCTCAACTGATAACTCCGTCCTTTCATACAACATTGCCGATGCTCAAATTGTATTTACCGGTAACGGGTCGATCAACAGTGCACAGTCCCCCGGCTGGCTTACTAAATTCTTACACTGGATTTTTTAAGGCTTAGGTTGAAAATGAAAAAGCTGATTGTAATACTTTTACTTTTCGGAATAGCTTCCGCTTTCGGGCAGAGGATTAAAGACATTGCATACATAACCGGCGAAAGCTCGGACCAAATTATAGGATACGGACTAGTTGTGGGACTAGCAGGCAGCGGCGATACCCAGCGCTCTACTTTTACTATCCAATCGGTAACAAGCATGCTAAAGAGGTTCGGCATTACCGTTACGCAGGATAATATGCAGACACGGAATGTAGCCGCGGTTATGGTAACTGCAACACTTAACTCATCGCTTAAGCCCGGGGCAAAATTTGATGTTACAGTATCTTCAATGGGCGACGCATCGAGCCTGCAAGGCGGTACACTATTGATGACTCCGCTTTCGGACATGAGCGGTAGAGTTTACGGTTACGCGCAAGGCGCACTTTCCGTAGGCGGGTTTGATATAAGAACGCCTACCGGCAACCGGATTTCGCGCAACCAGGCTCTGGCGGGCAGGGTGCCGATGGGCGGTATTCTTCAACTGCCGCTGGACGCAGCCTCAATACCCAGCAAAGAAATAAATGTATATCTGAGAGAGCCGGATATTACCACTTCCAACAATATAGCAAACGCAATAAACACAAAGTTCGGCGGCAATATAGCTCTTGCCAAAGACGGTGCGGAAGTTAAGGTTGCTGTTCCGGCAGATAAGCAGAACAATATTGTTTCGTTCCTTTCCGATCTTGAAAGCATTACGGTTCAAAAGGATGAGGTTGCAAAAGTTGTTCTGGACGAGAGGACCGGAACGGTTGTAGCCGGAAGCAATGTAAAGATTTTACCGGCATCCATTACACACGGCAACTTGAATATTACAATACGTTCGTATCCTATTATTTCTCAGCCGGGTGCTTTTTCCAACGGTACTACACAGGTATTTAACAACCTAATTCCTTATGTAACGCAGGACTCGACAAACACGATTGCAATACAGGGCGCTACTACGGTGCAGCAGGTAGCCGCCGCATTAAATTCGTTAAAGGTTTCGCCGCAGGATATTATTTCGATTTTCCAGGCGCTTAAAAAAGCCGGCGCACTTATCGGCGAGCTGGTGATAATTTAACAGCGAGACAAAGCAATGGCTAACTTACAATTAAAAATTACCGATCCGTTAAAGCATTTATCAGGCACTCCCGATATTTCCGGGCGGTATTCCGATGCGCAGAAAGCCAAGATTGCAAATGCAGCCAAGGAATTTGAGAGCCTGCTTACTTCGATGATGCTCAAAAGCATGTCCAAGACTACAGACGGCATGTTCGGAAGCAGCAGCTTTGGCGGCGACGATTTTGATACCATCTTTCAGAATGAGATCGCTTCATTCATTTCTGAAAGGAAGAGCCTGGGCATTGCCAGCATTCTCTATAAAAAAATTACCGGCGAGGATATGAATGTAATAAGCAAGCCGGCAGAAATGCAGCCTTTAAAAACAGATCAAAAGCTGGATATAAAAACCGATTTTCAAAACACTCCTTCTATTTTGCCCAGCAGCAAAGCGATGAACAGGCTGAGCCGGTACGACGATATTATAGACAATGCTTCCAGCATTTACGGGGTGGATAAGAATGTAATTAAATCCGTTATACTTACGGAGTCCGCCGCAAATGAAAAAGCTTTATCCAGCGCTAAAGCAAAAGGACTTATGCAGCTGATCGACTCAACCGCCGCAGATATGGGCGTGAACAATGTTTGGGACCCGCAGCAAAATATTTACGGCGGCACTAAATATTTGTCAGAAATGCTTCGAAAATATAACGGGAATCTGGGTCTTGCTTTGGCATCTTATAACGCAGGGCCTCAAAATGTTGATAAGTTCGGCGGCATTCCGCCTTTTGAAGAGACACAAAATTATGTTAAGAGAGTGTTAGGCTATTTAAACCATTTAAACGGAGATAAAAATGGAAGTGAACGATCTATTTAGATGCCTTAAAGAGCAGCACCAGGCTCTTCAGATTTATCTGGATACAATTCTGGCGCACCAGAAGGCGATAATAAGCGCCGATGCCGCGGCTCTTGATGCGACCATTAAGAGCGAAAGCGAATGCCTGTTCCTGGTAGGCAATTGCGAAACCCGCAGGCAGGAAATTTTGAGCGGGCTTTCCGCCAAATATTCATTGGAGAACAAATCGAACAAGCTTTCAGATTTCATAAAAGAAATAAATAAGAAGAAGCTGTTCGATACCCGGAACTTAGTTAAGATGCAGAATTCCATGAAAAGTTTAATTACGGAAATAATAAAAGTGAACAGCCAGAATAAACTCTTAATAGAGCAGGCCAGGAATTTTATCAAAGAGACAATTGCAGCCTTTATGTCGATGAATAAAAACTCTCTTGTAGACAGGAAGTATTAAGATGGGAATAAGCAACATATTTGATATCGGCACAAGAAGCCTTACTGCGTACCAGGGAGCTTTGGATGTAACGGCGCAGAACATATCAAATTCCAGCAACCCGGATTATTCAAGGCAGGTAGCAGTGCTGGGCGACGAAACACCGCAGCAGATTGGCGGCTTTATTTGGGGCAACGGCGTAAAGCTTGAAGACATTAGCAGGGTGCGCAACGCTTTAACCGATCAGCAGCTTAGGGATAACAATTCCAAATATTCCAGCAGCAATACTAGCAATGTTCTGCTCGGCCAGGTACAGAATTTATATGATGAGCCGTCCGACCAGGGAATTTCCGGTCTTACGACCGCATTCTTCAATTCGTGGCAGCAGCTGTCTGTAACTCCCAATTCGGTATCTTTAAGGCAGAACGTAGTACAGGCTGCTCAGTCTTTAAGCGATAAAATCCTGAGCGTAAACAACGGCATGGATTCCATACAGACCAGCGTTAAAAGCCAGGTCAATTCGGATGTTACTTCTATTAACAACGACTTGCAGCAGATCCAATCGTTAAATGCTCAAATCTTTAACTTGCAAAGCACGGGTCAGTCTCCGAACACCCTGCTTGATGCAAGGGATAAAGTGATAGACAGCTTGAGCAATCTTGTAAATATTAATGTTAATTATGATTCTCAAAATGTCGCCAATATTTCTATCGGCGGAGTGTTTGCTGCAGATAAAGTAACAGCGGTCCAATTTAAAACCGCAATGCAGGGCAATAAGATAGTTGTAACATCGCAGGATGGTTCCACAACTTTGGCAATTAACGGCGGCGACCTGAATGCCTCCTTAGATGTTTACAACAATAAAATACCATCGTACCAGAGCAGCCTGGATTCGTTTGTAAACAACCTGATGCAGTCCGTCAACAGCCAGCATTCAACCGGCTATACGCTGGATAACCCGCCGCAGACCGGATTGAATTTCTTCCAAAGCTACACAAGCGGGAATCTAAAAATAAACGACCAGATTGTTAACGACCCGAATAAAATTGCTGTTTCATCGGACGGCACTTCGGGAAACGGCAATATTGCCTTGAACATTGCCGGACTGAGCACTCAAAAACAAGCTAACGGAAGTACGCTGCTGGACAGCTACAATACGTTAATCTCTCAGGTAGGGACGGATGTTAAAGGCGCATCGGACATGGCTAATTCCTATAACCTGACCATACAGCAGCTTCAGCAGCAAAAGGCATCTTATTCCGGCGTATCGGTAGATGAAGAGATGACCAATGTAATTAAATATCAGCAATCTTATACTGCATCTGCAAAATTAATTTCTATTGCCGACCAGATGCTTCAAACTTTATTAAATATAGTATCGTAACATGAGAATTTCAGATTTAATGAGAAGCAACGATTTTTTGTACAACTTAAATGCTACAAAGAATAAGCTTAACGATTTGCAGACTCAAGTAGCTACCGGGAATCAAATTCAGCAGCCTTCCGATTCCCCCAGCGGTACAGTTAGCATACTGGGCTGGAACAGCCAGATTAACCAGGCCAATACTATTATGAGCAATATAGACAGCGGGCTTTCATTTGTTAACGATTCTACCCAGTCGCTGCAGAATATTCAAGATGAAATTACAAATGTCCAGTCGAAACTAACTCAGGTTCAAAACGCTGCCAACAACCAGGACTTAAGCAACTTTGCAGATCAGATCGATTCATCGCTATCGCTCATTCTAGACAGCGCCAACACGCAGTCAGACGGTAAGTATGTTTTTGCAGGCACCGACTTTACTGCCGCTCCTTTCGGATATACTTCCGACGGCAAATCAATTGAAGTTAAAGACGGCAATATATCCGGCACGCAGAGTATCCGAATCTCTCCGGATGTAGCGCAGCAAATAAACCTTAGCGGCACGGATGTGTTCGGCACTATTATTAAAGGCGGGGGTAACATCGATTCCGGCACTGCAGTCGGCGCAACGGTTACGGCACAAACGAACGTATACGACTCAAAAGGGAACCAGTATACTTTTAAATTGAATTTTACAAAGACCGCGGCAGATACTTATGATTTTACATATGATATAGTGGACAGCAGCAATACTTCAGTGTTGTCGTCGCCTCCGGCCGCTCAGTCGATGGTATTCGACAGCTCGACAGGCTACCTGCAGACGGTTGACGGGAAGTCCCCGTCATTAACTCATATTACGGTGCCTTCAAGCAACATCGATTTTAATTTTGATCCTTCGTCCTTAACCGAAAATAACGCATCATCTTCACTTACGTTTACCGCAAACCAGAAGACAGATATATTCAATACTCTTATAAATATTAGAGACAACTTAAGGAACGGTATTAAGCCTACAACCGACCAGATGCAGGCTGTTTCCGATTTTAACAGCCGCTTGATGGATAACCTAACTCAGGCCGGCAATATTGCAAACCGGCTTACAAACTCGAAGGATTTAATGAACAATAAAACGCTGCAGCTTCAGGACCTGGTTTCAAAAACCCAGGGAATAGACGTGGCAAAAGCCGTAGTCGATTTGCAGAACCAGGATTATCTTCTTCAAATGTCTTATAAATTGGCGTCAACAGTTTTAACAACATCTATATTAAACTACCTATGATAAGAAAAGCCGGTACAGTTATAGGATTATTATTAGGTATACTTTCAATATTCGGCGCATTCTTTATGGAAGGCGGCGCCTTTGAAGCCTTATTCTTAATCCCGCCGCTTATCATCGTATTCGGCGGAACTTTCTCGGCTGTAATTATAGGCTTCGGGTTCGATAAGTTTAAGAACATTTGGCATCTTATAAAATTAGCGTACTTCCCTGCAAAATATAATTTGAAGGACCTTATAAATAATTTGGTAGAATTTTCGATAATATCTAGAAAAGAAGGCCTTCTGGCAATTGAGAAGAGACTTTACCGGTTGAATTATTTATTCCCCCAGAAGCTGATTAAATATGCGATTGACGGAACCGATACGGATTCGCTTCAGAACCTGGCATCGCTTGAAATGAAGGCAATGCAGGAAAGGCATTACTCGAACATTTTTATTTTTACTAAGATGGGCGGGTATGCACCCACGATGGGAATAATAGGCACGGTAATGGGATTGATAATGACTCTTGCCAATGCGGGCGGAGATCCCAACTCGTTAATCAAGAACATAGCTTCGGCATTTATAGCAACCCTTTGGGGTGTATTCAGCGCTAATATTTTATGGCTACCAATTGGTGATAAGTTAAAAAAATGTCATTTGGAAGAAAAACACATGATGGAGATTTCTCTGGAAGGTACCTTGGCTCTGCAGAGCGGGGAGATACCTTCGGTGGTCAAGGCAAGGCTTATAAGTCTGCTGCCCCAAAGAGAACAAATAAAAATGATGATCTGACCGACCCCGAAGAATCGCCGTTCCACGAGAGCGGTGAAAAGGACAGGTATCTTATTACCTACGCGGATTTGATAACTTTGTTGCTGGGGCTCTTTATAATTTTGTACGCTATTTCGAACATAGATGCTCACAAGTACGAGAAAATGATCTCGGCAATGGGCAATGTTTTCGGGAATCATGAAAAGCTGATAGACCTTAAAGCCGGCTTGCCTAAAGCAGGCGGAGGCAAGGATGATCTTTTAAGAAACAAGCTGACCGAGCTTATTGATAAATACCATTACAACCAATCGATAAGGCTCGAAGAAAATGAAAGAGGCATAACCATTCACATTCTTGACGATATCCTGTTCGGCTCAGGCAGTGCTAATTTAACCGGCGGCTCGCTGCTGGTGCTTAACAGGCTGGCCTCAATTATTAAAGAGCTGCCGAATGATATAAGAGTAGAAGGACATACAGACGACGTACCGATAAATACTGCGGCATTTCCTTCTAACTGGCATCTTTCGGTTGCAAGGGCCCTAAACACGGCTTATTATCTTATTCACAATGAAGGACTGAACCCTGAGAAGGTTTCAATTGTAGGCTATTCGGAGTACAAGCCGATGGACTCCAACAGTACTGCCGAAGGAAGAGCAATTAACAGAAGAGTAGACATTGTTATAATAAAAAAGTGATTTATATGAAAGTTAAAACCAATCAATTCGGCCAAGTAGAATACAGCCCGGAACATATTATTAAGTTTCATTCCGGCATATTCGGTTTTGAGCAGTTAAAGAATTACCTGCTTATCAAAATAGATGACGACTTTTTTTACTGGCTTAATTCGATAGACGAGCCGGAGATAGCCTTTCCGCTGGTAGGCGTAAGGGTAATTGACGACAACTATCCCGCTGAAGAAGGCCATGAGCCTTTTGGGATTGTAACATTGAACCACGAGCCTTTAAAAACAACGGTTAATTTGAAAGCCCCTGTATTTATAAATCAAACTACAAAGACGGGCTTCCAAACAATTTTGGATACGGACAAGTACCCGATTAAATATTTTTTATTTAAAGAATGATCGGCCGGGTTGAACTATGTTGATATTAACAAGAAAAACAGACGAAGAAATAAAGATCGGCCCCGAGATTACAATAAAGATACTTGCAATTTCGGAAGGACAGGTTAAGCTTGGGTTTTCGGCGCCCGCAGACGTCAAAATTTTCCGGGGCGAGATATACGAAAATGTTAAAGAGGTTACTATCGAAGCTTCCATCTTAAGCCGCAGTAAAATGCCGGCCGATCTGTCTAAATTGAAGCTAAACAAAATTAGGAAGATAGATAATGAAGGATGAAGATAATAAAATCACCATTCTTATTGTGGACGATTCGGACATAATCCGCTACTCGCTTAAGAATTTCTTCAGCGATTACGAAATAGAGGTTATAACAAGCCACGACGGGCTGGACGGCATTCAGAAAGTTGTTGAGTATAAGCCGGCATTAATTTTTCTTGACTTGATGATGCCGAATTTTGACGGCGTAAAAATGCTGCAGGTAATTAAAGTGCTTGACGGGCATAAATCAGTTCCTGTTATAGTAATAAGCGGGAACACAAACAGGTCCAACGTTCTGGCTGCTATTGAAGCCGGCGCAGAGAGGGTGATTTCCAAACCGTTGAAGAAGGAAATAATAATTAAGAATATTAACGAGCTGCTAGGCGAGGATTTTCTGGCCAAGCTGAAAAAGAAAAAAATGTTTTCCTCCTCCGAAAAGGATGACATTAGGAAGCAGCTTTCGCTTATGTTCTTAAAAAGCTTCCCCGCTAAAAGAGAAACGATAATTAATGGCTTAAGGAAAAACGACAAGGAAGCCATCCGCATCGTTGCCCACGAAATAAGAGGAGCGGGCGGCGCTATCGGCTACCCTAAGCTTAGCGTTCTATGCGGGGTTATCGAAGACCAGGTCTCAGGTACAAACATTAACTGGGAACAAATAAAATTAATGTGCGATCAAATTTTTACGTTCGTGGAAGAAATAGAAGAATCAAATTCATTTATAGAAGAGTAATATGTTTGTAATAATCGGTTTAGTTGTCGTTATTGTTGCTATAATAGCCGGTTTTTTAATTGCCGGGGGAAATCTCGTACTGCTTTTACAGTGGTCGGAGTTTTTAACTATAGGCGGTGCCGCAATAGGCAGCGTGCTTATCTCATCGCCTCTTTCGCTTCTTAAAAAAATTATCGCCGAGCTGCCAAAGGCTATCTCGCCCGATCATTTTACAAAAAAAGATTACCTGGAACTGCTTAAATCCTTTAACGAGCTTTTCCTTGTTGCGCAGAGAGACGGCCTGCTTGCAATAGAGAAGCACATTGAAAATCCCAAGGAGAGCAGTATACTTTCAGTGAACAAGAAATTTGTTCAGAACGAAATGCTGAGGAATTTTTTCGCCGATACTATGAAGGTAATGCTTTCCGGCGGGGTTCCCCCGCACGAGCTGGAAGACCTTATCGATACGGAAATAGAAACTTTCGAGATCGAATCGAAACCCGTGCCTGCATCGCTTTCAAGAGTAGGGGACTCCTTACCCGGGCTGGGTATTGTTGCCGCAGTACTGGGAATTATTGTAACCATGGCTTCTATTGATAAAGGCGCCGAAGTGGTAGGCCACCATGTAGCGGCAGCTCTGGTGGGAACATTTTTGGGCGTGCTGCTTTCATACGGGTTTGTCAATCCCCTTGCCGCAAACATAGAGCATAATATTGAAAACAAGATTAGAGTCTTACAGACGATAAAGGCGTGTATAGTTGCCTACGCCAAAGGCAACCCGCCGGTTATTGCTGTAGAGATAGCGAGGAGAACCATTTTCTCCGACGAGAGACCGACCTTTTCTGAACTGGAAAACTATGTGAGAGGAAAAAGCTAATAATGTCTAACGGCGGCGATCTTCCTCCGAGGATAATTAAGAAGATTAATAAGCACAGCGGGCATCACGGCGGCGCATGGAAAGTTGCTTATGCAGACTTTGTAACCGCTATGATGGCTTTGTTTATTGTGCTGTGGGTATTAAGCCAATCGCAAAAAGTGCAGCAGATGGTTGCACATTATTTTCAGGATCCTATTGGCTTTTCCAATGGCGGTAAAAATATTTTAAATAGCAACGGTTCTTCAATGCCGGATAATACAAAGCTTCCTAATTTACAGATGACACGCATAAGGGAAATGGAATTACTGAAAACAATGGGCGATAAAATTCTTGGCGAGCTTTCGCAGGACCCCACTTTTAAAAATATTGTCGGCCAAATTAAAATTGAATTTGTTAAGGAAGGATTGAAGATTGAGATAGTAGATTCGGCAAGGGATTTATTCTTTGAGATAGGCACAGCAAAACTGACGAAGGAGGCAGAGCTTCTATTGCTTAAGATAGGCAACCAGCTTGCAAAGCTGCCCAATAAAATTATTGTAGAAGGCCACACGGACGCGCGTCCTTATCCGGGCGGCCCGGCAGGCTATACAAATTTTGAACTGAGCGCCGACAGGGCAAATTCCGCCAGGCGCGCACTTACTGCAGGCAACCTGCCGGATAAGCAGATTGACCAGGTTAGAGGATATGCAGACAGAAGGCTGCGCGACCCTGCCGATCCTTTCAGCTTTGTTAACAGAAGAATTAGCATAATAGTTAAATATTCGGATAATAAATAATGAAAAATATTCTTATTGTTGAAGACGACCCGTTTACTATTGATTTTTACAACTTCATCTTTAAAAGAGCCGGGTACAACCCCATCGTTCAGGAAGAAGGCGATAAGATCTTTGAAATTCTGGCCGAAGATAATATTGATCTTATTATCATGGATATAAATTTAAAGAATACTTATCTTAGCGGTCAGAAAATAGACGGGATTAGACTTTCCGGCATAATTAAGCAGAAGGACGGAATTTCTCACCCGCCCATTTTACTTGTTACTGCTTATTCACCTAACGTTAAAGAAGGTGATTTCTTAAAAGAAAGCTTGGCGGATGATTTTATTACTAAGCCGATAATAGATTTTAATCAATTAATAAAAAAAGTAAACGGGCTTATTAAAAATTGAACAAGAATAAAATTCTTATTGTTGAAGACGAAAAAGATACGCTGTTTATACTTGACAAGCTGTTGACAAAAAATGATTATCAGGTGTATACTTCTTCCAACGGGCAGGACGCACTTAACATTCTGAACGAGGTTATTCCCGAAGTTATTATTGCCGATTGGACCATGCCGGTAATGGACGGTCTTGAGCTGTGCAATATTATTAAGAAGGACGAAAAGTTTAAGCTCATTTATTTTATCATTCTTACTGCAAGGGCGTCGTTAAAGGACCGGGTAGCCGGGCTGGATATAGGCGCAGACGACTTTCTGGTTAAGCCGGTGCAGAACCAGGAACTGCTCGCCAGGATAAGGTCCGGCATAAGGATACATAACCTGCAGAACGAGCTGAAAAATATTGAGCACAACAAGGCACTTATCGAAATGGCCTGCACTATCGGGCATAAAATAAACAACCCGTTAAGCAGCCTGCTTGTCTCGGTTAAAAATATTGAAGACGAGCTGGGGGACAAAAAGAACACATTCGAGGAAGAGCTTTTAATTATCAACGAATCGATTGAAAGAATTAAAACTCTGGCCAACGACCTTACTCACCTGCAGAATCCGCAAATTATTAATTACTCTTCGGATAATAAAATGCTTAAACTGGATTAGCCCGCTTAACTTATTACCATATTTCTTCGATTATAAGTTGAGGAAATATGCGTATGCTGGAAAAAATTAATAACATATCGGCAGGCAGCGACTTTACAAAGGCCGTTCGCTCGTCCAACATCGGCTCTGTACTAAGCTCCGCCTACACAAGGAAAGTTGACGCGCACGATTCGGTAGATATATCGCCCGCATTCAAGTTCCTTAACAGCGTTAACTGGAAGCTGAAGGAGTTTAAGCATATCGTAAATGAAAAATTATATCTCGCTTTTATTCTTTCCGGCGTAGAGTTCCGCACGGTTATCGATCTTGTGAACTTTGAAAAGCTAAGCCTGCTTAATTACACCGTGCTTAAGGAAACCAAAAAAGGCAAGTCGGCTTTCAGAATGACCACCGATCTTTCGGTAAGGATAGAGAGGCCCGACTACGAAGCCGGGCCGGTGCTTATTAATTTTTCGGCATTGAATGTGTTCTTTCAAAGGGCTTTCGGCCTGAACATGTTCCGGGAGATTACCAGGGAAGAAAAATACCTGTTCGACGACCTGCTGCAGGGCATCTCATTCGGCATTAAGGAAGAGTTCCTCCGCCTGAACAACCATATACTCATCTTTATGGATAAGCTAACAGGTCTAAAAGTTAGCAGGCAAGAGGTTCCCACAAAAGATTACGGTGAAACAGTAGTTATTAAAAAATTTAAAGTGCTTCATGTTGAATAATTTTTCGCAGAACAGCTTAACTGGCAAGAAGAACTATATTTCTCTCGAGGAGTTCGAAGAGTTCTACCAGCTCCCGGAGAGCAGTCCGCTTATTATCGTAGATATCCTTTGCAGTATTATCTATTCTAACGAATCATTCAGGAAGACATTCAATGCGGGCAGCCTTAAGTTTTTCGATTTGAATACGGAGCCGGACCTGCGCTACTTAATTACATCCCTCATCGGCAGCAACTATAACAACTTCCAGTTCGATCTTTTTTTCCCGGAAGAAGCCGGGCTGGAGAGCGGATTTAACGTAGAGGCCGAAAGAATCTATATCGGCGGGCAGGAATACTTCGTGCTTATATTCAAAACCCTTAAGGAAAAGGCAAAGCTGGAGGAAAGAATTAATAACCTGCACAATGCTTTGGAGTTTGGTAAAATACCGGTTATTATTACAGACGAGCAGGGCACTATAATTTATGCAACCTCTTCATTCGAAAAAATATTAAAGTCGGGCATAGAGCAGTTCTATAAAAGCTCGCTTGCCGATGCATTATCTTTCTATCTCTCCAACGAAGACAGAAGGGTAATGAACGAATCGATACGCGGCAAGAAGATTTGGACGAAAACAATTTCGTGCGTTGAAGAAACCGGCGCCGTCTCATACTACGAGCTTAAGCTCAATCCGGTTTCAAGAAGCGAGAGCGACATGCTGAACTTTATTGTTACCGCCAACGATATAACAAACTACATACTGAAAAACTTATACGTTAAAAAATCGGAGAGAAGGCTTAAGTCAATAATCAACAACATCTCCGACCTGCTGTTTATTATTAGGGAAAAGGAAGGAGCTTACCTGTTTGAGAACGCTAACGATAATTTCTGCAAAATATTCTCGGTTAACAAGGCGTTTTCTTTAAAGAAGAATATAAGTCAAATTCTAGAAGAGAACCTGTTAAACCGGATTGCTCAGGCCATTGGGAAAGATAACCCGCATACCGGCTCGTTTATCGAAATCAATTACAACAGCCCGGGCGGCAGGCACTACGGCGTAAAAATTTCCAGCATTGAAGACCAGCTTGAGGAGGAAATAATTTATATCGTTAGCATGAAGGATATAACAGACCAGGTGCTCTACCAGGAGCAGTTAAAGGTTGCCTACGAAAAGGAGATTAACCTGAACAAGCTGAAGACCGCATTCCTGGAAAACATATCCCACGAGATACGCACGCCGCTGAACGCAATTGTAGGCTATTCGGAAATTATAGACGACTGTATAGAAGAGCATGACTTTGATACCATAAGGGAATTAATTTCCTCATTTAAAGATGTTCTTAACCGGGTGCTAAACTTATACGGCAATATAGTTGAAGTCTTCCAGATAGACTCCGGCGAGATTGAACTTGAAATGGTTACACTTAACGCCAACCAGGTGCTTAATTCGGTTTACAACAAGCGGCTTGATGAAGCGGTAAAGAAAAATCTTAACTTTAAGCTTAAGGCAGATGAAAGGGAACTTAACATAAAAATTGATTGGGTTAAGTTCGAAAGGATTATAAGCTCGCTCGTGGATAATGCAATTAAGTATACCGACTTCGGCGATGTGATAATTACATCTGCAAAGGTAAACGGCAATGTGCAGATAAAAATTTCGGATACAGGCAGGGGAATAAAGTCGAAAGATGTGTTAAGGCTTTATGAGCCTTTTGTACAGGATGAAGAGGCGTACACCCGCAGTTATGAGGGCGCCGGGCTGGGCCTGACCATTGCATATAAACTAACTCTGCTTATGGGCGGAAGGTTCGACATCAGCAGCGAAGAAAACATCGGTACAAATATTATCCTATCCTTCCCGCTTGCAGAACCAGTTCACAGCATGGCATAATAATCCGGTTCCACACCATCAGTAATTATGTAATCATTTGGCAAGACCATTCCTTTCATTATAATCTTTTAATCTTAAAATCATTCTTCATGCGGTCATAATTAATTCCATTTTATTTTTCCACCACTAGAAAAAATCAGGGAGCGAGGTTATTGACAAATAAAATTTATGTTAGTAGGTTTAATTGGGTTAAGGGAAAATAATTGCAAACAAAAAAGACAGGGAGAAAATGAAAAGAAACAGTCCGCTAGTTGTCGTCTTACCGGTGATGTTGTTAATAATTTTTTATGCAGGCTGCAAAAGCCCGACAGGGCCGGATGATTCTAACACGGATATAAGAAATTATACCTGGAGAGTAGATACAATTAAAACAGTGGACCCGTTAACATTATCGCGAATATGGGGCATTACTCCTACAAACGTGTGGGCCGTGGGAAACGGCGCTGCAACAGCGTTGGGTATTTGGCATTACGACGGAAAAAGCTGGGACTGTGATTCTATCGCGAGGGGATTTACACCATGGGCGGTGATAGGATTTTCAAGCGATGAGGTTTGGGTAGGCAATACCAGCAGCTCAATCTGGAAATATAACGGTACCCAATGGCAGCAATACGGAGAATATAAATTAGACGGATATGATAGAATCTGGATAATGAATTTTGACGGGACGGCAGCCAATAATATATATGCTGTTGGAAGCGCAAACAAAGATGACGGCAGTGATTATAAAGGGATAATAATGCATTATGACGGTACGACCTGGAAATTTGTTGATATCCCCTATGTAAAAGTAGGGTTTGCAGATTGTAAAATAGATGAAAAAAGCGGCGCACTTATTATAGAAGGCACAGTTTATAATTCAACAGGCTGGATAAGTAAACTGTATGCATGGGATGGCAAACAGTTGAAAGAATTATATTCCGGAATTCCATATGGCGATGTTGGAAGTGTTCAGCATGAAGTGTTGATGGATATAGCTCAGAAAATTTATAAATATGAGAATGGACAATTAGTCCTTTGGAAAGATTTGACGGGTACAGACTACAGCGGTAAAATTTGGTGCGGCCGAAGCGAAAATGATTTCTTTATAGGTTCACTGGCGGGCGGAATGGGGCAGTATAACGGAACTGACTTTCAAACTATATATAAGACTAATTTAACTATTAATGGCGGATGTGTTTTTGACAAGGATGTATTTTTTATATATACGGATAATAATAGAATAGGAATTAATGTAGTCGTCCATGGAAAATTAAAATAAATTTGGAGGAATGAGTAAAAAACAAATAATTTAAAAAGGAGGAGTGCTGCAACACCCCTCCCTAAATTGCAAATAAAATTTTTAGGATGCTCGCCTAAATTGGGCATTCGTATGCCTTTTATTTGCGCCGCAATTTTAATTAATTATTTTTTCTAAATCAAACCAATTGGAGGTTATTTATGAAAGCTTGTTTTTTTGTGGTAACAATATTATTTTTTACATCTATTCAAATGATATATCCACAAAGTATTTGGTTTGACTCTCCATCAGAAGGTCAGGTAATAACCAATATCAATGGCGCCACAACGCGAAATTATTCTTATACTGTTGCAAATAATGATAACGGCGCAACTATATCTTCGGATATGAGAAAAATATTAAGTTTAACTTGTCAAAATTACATGGTTGGTTTAGGAGATATAGGAGTTGTGAATGTAAATAATTCTCAATATACCGCTCCTTATCTAAATAGTAATGTAATTGAAGGTGATCAAATTACATTAACAGCGCCCACTCAAACCGTAAATGGGATAAGATACGATTTCAATCAATGGAATGATGGCTCCGCATCTTCCAGTAAAACATTTGTTGCATCGGATGATGCTATTTATACAGCTTATTATACCGGCACTCCTTCAAAAGCAAACTTTAATTTTGGATTTGATCAGGTAGTAGGCCAGCCTATAAAAATGCACTGGACGGATAATGTTAACCCGAATGTTACATATCAAATTTGGAGAACTTACAAGGGCGATCCTGTTGGCCCCACTGAAATAGCCACTGTTCAAAGAGGAGTGCAGACTTACACAGATTATGATTATACTTTTACTAGCACATATACTGATAAACTTCTTTATTATGATGTAAGAGAGTATTATTCTGTAGAAGGAACAACTTCAGACCCTGCTTGGGAAGCAGTATACGGTTCAGGCGGTGGAATAACGCCTAAAGCGTCTGTCTCGCCAGACAGCATAATGTCCGGTGAAATAAAAGATTATTCACTTGCTTGTTATCCTAATCCTTTCAATCCGTCAACCACTATTAATTTCCAACTTCCCAAAGATGGCTTTGTTGCCTTAAAAGTATTTGATATAGTAGGCAATGAAGTAAAAACTCTGGTAAACGGTTACCGCGCGGCTGGCAATTACTCTGTTAATTTTGATGCCTCAAACTTATCAAGCGGAATTTATTTTTACCAAATAAAAACAAATAATTATTTTGCCGTTAAAAAGATGATGCTGCTGAAATAATTATACATTTGCAGCGCACAAAACTGTGCGCTGCAAAAGAATAATCTAGGAAGAGTGACTAGATTTTCTAGGAAGAATGATTAGAAATTTCTAGGAAGAATGATTAGATGGGCATACGTAGTACTACTGATTTTTTTTATCCGGTTATTTTTTACATTTATCAGTGACTGTTATTTCTTTTTATTAAGAAATACATACCGGAAAAAATCCGGTATTTGCAGAATATAAAATAACAGGAGAAAACAATGAAAAAGATAAGGGTATTGTTTCGATCTATACAGCCTTCGGTTATTTCCGCACTGCTTAGCTTCTTTGCAAACGATCCTATGGTAAGCGCCGATGCTGACGGTTACGAAAATTATAGTAAGTTAAAAAAGAAATATGATATAGTGGTTTTTGACGACGGATCGTTAAATAAAATGAGTATTGAGAAAATTATTAAATCCTTAAATTCCGCCGAAAGGAAGAAAGCCATACTCTATTCCACGCATGCAGAAAAAGAATATTTTTATCCTTTTTTATTCCATTCAATTGATGGCATTGTAAGCTACAAATCCGAGTTAAGCATACTTAAGGATGCAATATTTAAAGTCGCACGCTCTGAAAACTATTACTGCAATTATTTTAAAGAAATTGTTAATGCAGCCGATAATGATGTGGCAGAAGATATAGTATATTTAACAAGAAGTGAAAAGAGAATTCTAGAACTAATTGCCACTGGATTAAGCAATCGCCAAATTTCGGAGAGCCTTTATATTAGTATTAAGACTGTGGAGAGTCATAAACAAAATATAAGGAAGAAGTTCGACTAAAACTCCTCTGATGAATTAATTAGTATTGAAAATGCTTAATTCAAATCTCCTCAACATAGTCAAGGTCTACGCCGTATGTTTCTCTAAGATAATACAGCGAGGCGAATGCGATTATAAAAATTACAATGCCTACCGTAAGCGCGGAAGAAATAATACCCATCGATGGACGGAAAAAATTAAAAGCAAGAGTTATGGGTATTACCGAGCCTCTTATAAAATTCGGTACGGTTGTAGTTACTGTTGCTCTAAGGTTCGTACCGAACTGTTCTGAGGCAGACATTACAAATACCGCCCAGTAGCCGTTGGCTATTCCGATTAAGGTACATATCGTGTAAAACTCAAACGGCGTTAAACCGTGGATGAACAAATAAATTAAAGTTAAAACGGCAGTAAGAACAATAAACGTTAATATCGCTTTCTTTCTGCTTTTTACAGATTGGCTTAAGTAGCCGCTTGCAAAGTCGCCTATAGTAAGCCCCAGGTACGAAAACAAAATTGCATTGCCTGCTTTTATTGTACCGGTAACGCCAAGGGCTTTTGCAAATTCCGGTGAAAAGGTTATCAGTATCCCGATAACAAACCAGTTAGGCAATCCTATTAAAATAGAGTTAGCATACCTAGCAAACCTGTCTTTGGAAGTAAACAAGCTGAAGAACTTACCTTTGCCGACCTTGGCTGTCTTAAGGGAATTATACATACCGGACTCAAAAAGACTGATGCGTGTAATCAGCAGGATTATGCCGAGCGCGGCGCCAATTATATAAGCGGTCTGCCATGTAAATATATCGCCTATAATTCCTCCCAGTATTGCGCCCATAACTCCTATTGTAGCTACAATGGTTGTACCGTAGCCGCGGGTCTCCTTAGTCATAACCTCGCTAACAAGTGTAATAGCCGCGCCCAGCTCGCCTGCTAGACCAACGCCCGCCAAAAACCTGAGTACGCCGTACATTTCAATTGAAGTAACGAATGCATTTAAAAAGTTAGCAACCGAATAAAGAAAGATTGAGCCGAAGAGTACGGATATCCTTCCTTTCTTGTCTCCTATAATTCCCCAGATAATTCCTCCTATCAGCATTCCTCCCATCTGCATATTAAGCAGCATTACGCCGGAATCTATAAGCTGGTTGCCGTGTAAGCCCAGGTACTTTAAGCTGGGAATGCGGACAATCCCGAAGATCAGCAGATCGTATATATCCACAAAATAGCCTAGACCGGAGACAAGAACAGTTAGATTAAGAACCCTGGTTGTTAGTACTTTATTTTGATCGCTCATAATTTTGTTCCCTGCAATTATTATTTTTAAAGCACAGCCAATATTAACTTGTAGAGTATTGTAATTTAAATTTGATTAAGATATCCTCCGCAAAAACATAAAAATAAATTTTACCTTTTCAAATAAATTAGATTTTATTATAAGATAATTATTTACTATTGTGATACAGTTGGCTTAAAAAGAATTAACATACTGCTTGTGGCTGCTTATAATTAAAGCTAGGAAGAGTGATTAGATTGATATACGAAGTACTACTGATTCGCTTTGATAAAGAATTTAGTAAATTGCTTCCAGGTTAAAATTTTGGCAGGCAGAATTAAAGATAAAATAAGTTAAGATTGGGTAAGTATGAAAAAAATCTATCTAACTAACAGTTTTTTTATTTTCATTAACTTTAATAAGCTGCACTTCAACCTATCGAATAAGTGATTTCTCTTCTAAGCAAAAATTTTATGAAGATTTTAATGAATCGGTAAAAGATAAATCTCTGAAAATTATACTTACTAATGACAACATAATTAATTCTTCACATAGAGCGGCAATTGGGAATGATTCTTTAATTCTAAATAATCAAAATTTAGAATCAATTCCACTGAATAAAATTAGAGAAATAAGTTACAGCAATAAGTGGCTAGGAATACCATTACATTTTATTGCTGGTAGCGCTGCCGGTTTTATTATAGGATTTTTCGCAGCGCACATAACAGATAATAATACACAGGAAGGAGATACGCGAGCTGGTTATGTATTTTTTTATACTTGGGTAACAGGGACTATAGCAGGAATTATATGGGGTTGGTTAACGGGATATGAGTATGTTTATCAATTTAATCCTTAATCTACTTAGCTGCAGTTGCACAAATCCGCTCTTTCATTTAATATAACTTACTGCAAAGGGGTTTTATAAATTAAAGCTGCCATTTATGCTGGGGCAAATCCTCCGTCATCCGCCCCGGCGGATGCCACCTCCTTTACTAAAGGAGGACTTTGATTTGTTATTTTTCTCCCTTTAGTAAAGGGAGATGTCGACGGAGTCGACAGAGGGATTTTTTTAACAAAGTGCAACAACAAAGTAGTCGACAGAGGGATTTGGAGATCCAAGTTTTATTTCAAAATTAATTTTACCCGTCAA
>JAKAJV010000084.1 GCA_021813585.1 Bacteroidota bacterium
GCCAGCATCCTCTTCCATGTGTATCCTTGTTATGCCTATTCTCTTCGGCGTGCCGTTCTGCAGCTTAATATCTATATAGCCGTGTTCGCAAATCGGCTCTTCATACTGGGATATCTGGTAGCCTTTCGGGAGATCTGGGTAGAAATAATTCTTCCTTGCAAAGATGGATTTGCCGTTTACCGTACAGCTGGTTGCCAGGCCCATCAGTATGCTGAACTCGACTACCTTTTTGTTAAGCACCGGGAGAACGCCCGGATGACCGAGGCAGATCGGGCATACATTGCTGTTCGGAGAATTGCCGAACTTTGTTGAACACCCGCAAAAGCACTTGGACTCGGTTAAAAGCTGCGCATGCACTTCCAGCCCGATTACCGCTTCGTATTTGTCACTCATTTCCAATTTTAGTTTTTTGAGTGTCAAATATAAAAAAGAATACCTACATATTGAAAGACAATTAAATGAAGCATTATTATAATTTTCATGTCTATTCCCTAAATTAAATTAAAAACAAAATTAGGTAATAATGTTTATAGTTATTCCTAAACTTCAAGGTTGCGCAATTTCGTCGCATGGGCGTCGACTTAAGAAACGTAACAAATGAAATTGTTCTATCATATATTGTCTTAAACCATTATAAAAGAAGAAATATAGGAGGAGACCAAAAAGTAATATTTTTCTGAAAGATAGAACACGGATGACGCAGATTTAAAGGATTTACACAGATTTTCTAATAGAATACTACTTTCTGGTCAACCTCTATTCTCTATGTAATTTATTGTTTCACTTTTCACTTATCTTTGGGAGGACGATTGTTAAATTTTTCTGAAGTCGATATACAAAATTTATTTCTGCCGGAAGAAGAATTAAAAAGGAACGTAATATGACAGAGACAAAAAAATTTAAAGCGATGATTGTATCCGAAAAAAAGGACAAGTTTATCCGCAGGATAGGCGAGAGGTCTATAGGCGATTTGCCTGAGGGCGAGGTATTAATAAATGTTAAATACTCGTCCCTTAATTATAAGGATGCACTTTCCGCTTCCGGTAATAAGGGCGTAACGCGCAGCTATCCGCATACGCCCGGCATAGACGCAGCAGGCATAGTTGAAGAATCTGTAAACAGCGATTTTAAGAAAGGCGATGAAGTAATTGTTACCGGCTTCGAATTAGGCTCCAACATTCCAGGCGGATTCGGGCAATATATTAGAGTACCGGCCGACTGGATAGTTAAGCTGCCTGCAGGACTTTCACTTAAAGAAGCTATGGCATACGGAACCGCGGGATTTACTGCCGGGCTATCGCTTGCGAAGCTGGAAGAAAAAGGATTAACAACCGAAGGCGGCGACATTCTGGTAACCGGCGCTACCGGCGGCGTAGGCTCCCTTTCTGTTGCTGTGCTTAACAAAGCAGGCTATCCGGTAACCGCTTCCACCGGTAAAATAGAGAGGGAAGATTTCTTAAAAAATATTGGTGCAAAAAAAATAATACCGAGAAAAGAAGTCGACGATACCAGCAACAGGGCGCTGCTTCCGGCTCGCTGGGGCGGGGCTATCGATTCGGTAGGCGGGAATATTTTAACCACCGTAATAAAATCCACAAAGCTTAATTGCAGCGTGGCGGCATGCGGACTTACCCAATCACCGAACATCACGACAACAGTTTACCCGTTCATTCTTAGGGGCGTAAGCCTGCTCGGCATCGATTCTGCACACTGCCCGATGGATATCCGCAGAAGAATATGGAATAAGCTGGCCGCAGAATGGAAACCGGATAACTTAAATATAATATACTCCGAATGCTCTCTATACGATTTGAGCGAGAAAATAGATTTGATACTTAAAGGCCAGCTTACCGGGCGCGTTGTTGTTAACCTTGATACTGAATGAAATAACTGCCGGCAGGCGGGCTGTTTCCAAATTATTCTATAATCTTTTTTACTGTGCAAACAATCACTATCGTTGTGTAAAAAATCTTGACCATTAAATTTTTTTAAATTCTATGTTGTCTAACGGACTGATAAAAATAATATTTAAACCGGAGGAAAGAATTGAAAATAAAAAATTATAAAAAAGGCTTACTTTTTATCGGGCTTATATCGCTCATAATTTCGGTTGCCGGCTGCGGCGATACTGAAATTGACAGCAAATGGAAAACACAAGACATTAAGATAGACGGGAATGATGCCGACTGGGGAAACACTTTAACGTACGTAGACGATTTGAAATCGCTGGTAGGTGTGCAGAACGACGGCAGCTTTTTATACCTATGCCTTGTTACTTCAGACCGGGACCTGGAATCGAAGATGCTGAGAATGGGCTTAACTGTCTGGTTCGACAGGACTGCGAGCGACGACAAAAAATTCGGAATTAAATTTCCTCTCGGATTCAGGGATATAGACAGGTCGCAGTTCCGCAACGAAAGACCTGCCGGCATGGCGGGCGAACGGCCTAATCCCGGACAGATAGATGAGAGAATTTTAAACAACCAGACCGAAGCTGAAATTGTCGGCGCGAACAACGAGTCGAACAGGGTACCGCTTACCGAGCTGAAGGGAATTGAATTAAAGCTGGGCATGAAGGACGGACGCCTGGTTTATGAGATGAGAGTGCCGCTGCAGCATAAGTCCGGATATAACTATGCAATAAGTGCAGATACCGGCAGCGCTATAAGCGTGGGACTAGAGACCGGCAGCTTTACCGCCGACAGGCAAGGACAGGGAGGCGAGTTTAGAAGACGCGGCGGAGAAGAAGGCGGCGATGGCGGGTTCGGCGGGCAGCCCGGAGGCGAAGGAGATAGCTTTGGCGGCGAAGGCGGCGGTATGCGCGGTGGATACGGCGGAAGAGGCGGCTACGGCAGACAAGGCGGCAGGCAGTTTAACAGCAGCGCTCTTGAACCAATAAGCTTTTGGGCTAAGGTTAAGCTTGCTGGCGAATGAGTTTTTTGATGGAAGATGGGAAATGGAAGATGGAGTATGGGAAATGGAAGATGGAGTATGGAAGATGGGTGCGGAAATTAAAACGGAAGATTGAATTGCCGGGATGAAAGATATAATATAATCCCTTAATATTTTTTGGCTAACCCTCCTAGCGGTGCATGTTTAAATTATAATTAAAATGTGTACCGCCATTTTTTTATCTGAAGAATCTGCTTTGTGAAACTTGGAGTACCACTTAGTGCTGCTTTGTGATCTGATTTTTTTTCACAAAGTACCGCAATATCAAAACAAAGTTATGCTGTCCGTATAATATCTGTTCAAAATATATTCATTCATTACTTGACAATAGAAATTAAGTTTTATAAGTTATTCATAGTTCTTAAGGGTTATGTTAAAATTATTTTAACAATAGGTCACTAAAATATTATAGGGAACAAATAAAATATTTTGAGAGGGTTTAATTATAAAAGAGGGATCTTAATCTAATTATTACATTTTTTAATTCCACTTACTACTAAAAAAATATCCTAGAGAGCATCCTCTTTTTGTACGCGGGTGTTCTTTGATATAAACAGTAACGGAATTCCACACTCACCAGCATCCGGTTATATACCGTTAAGAGCGAAGATAAAATTAAGCTAACGAACAATGCACTGCAGGCAGCATACATATTACTTCGTAATTACAGCATACCGGATGCTGTAATGATACAGAGATCCAGGATACTGCGGAATAATTTTCTTACCGATCTAGACCTGTTTGTAAAGGAGGATGCGGATTTTGCCGAGCCTTACGCATCCAATTGGCAGTCGCTTATTGATGACTGCGCATCTTTTACAATATAAATATGAAAGACTAACAAGTCGCTCAACACGGACAGCGTTTTTCAATGCGGCATTTGTGTCCCGACTTGTCGGGATTGGCTTTGTTCTTACATGTATTGTTTTTTAAAGTAGTTCTATTAAATAAATTTTTTAAATTATCTGCCTTCTTTAAATAACTCCGGCGGACAGGTTGGCAGTTGTTGTTTAAGCGGCTTTGCTATTTCCGGCTTCCCCCCGAAACCTTCGGGATACGCCGCGACAGGTCCGGCCGATGGATGTAAAGCAAGCTGCGCCGCGACAGACCGGGCGGCGGGCAAAAAGCCGCGCCGTTATACCGTAAATAGATATTTGGATATAATGCTAATCTCGATATTATTTGACATACATAATATTTATCGATATATTCTATCGTAAAACATTATTACCGTAATATTGCAAAAACATATTTTCTATTAACAAAATTGGGGTTCTACAATGAAATACATTCAAAGGTTCGCGTTCATATTTTTGTTCCTTCTGCTCGCAGCATATGCACATGCGCAGCAAGTCGATTTGTCTGCCGCTTTGCCGGTAGATAAAAATGTTAAGGTAGGCAAACTGAGTAACGGGTTAACGTATTATATCCGTGAAAATAAAAAACCAGAAAAGAGAGCATCTCTACGCCTTGTGGTTAATGCAGGGTCTATCCTGGAAGACGACAACCAGCAGGGCCTCGCTCACTTTGTAGAGCATATGGGCTTTAACGGCACCAAGAATTTTAAGAAGCACGAGCTGATAGATTATCTGGAATCAATCGGAATGAAGTTCGGGCCGGAAGTTAATGCCTATACCAGCTTCGACCAGACTGTTTATATGATCGATGTACCGACCGACAGCCTTCCAACTGTTGAGAAAGGAATTCAAATCCTGGAAGAGTGGGCGCATAATGTAAGCTTCGAAGACGATGAGGTTGACAAGGAGAGAGGAGTTATAGTTGAAGAGTGGAGGCTTGGAAGAGGCGCCGGTGCAAGAATAAGAGACAAACAGTTTCCGATCCTTTTCCAGAACTCCCAGTATGCAGTAAGACTTCCAATCGGCAAAAAAGAAATTATTGAAAATTTCAAACATGATGTTTTGAGAAAATTTTATCAGGACTGGTACCGCCCTGATTTAATGGCAGTAGTGGCTGTTGGAGATTTTGATCCCCAGTGGATGGAAGGATTGGTTCAAAAGCATTTTTCAAAAATTCTGTTGCCGGAAGAAGAAAGGACAAGAGAAATTTTCTCCGTGCCTAATAACGATGAGACTCTATTTGCTATAGCTGATGATCCGGAGATGCCGTACACCCAGATAGCTGTTTATTTTAAGCTGCCGGTTAAGGATGCAAACACCGTTCGGGATTACAAAGACATCTTAACCGAGAACCTTTACAATTCGATGATGAATGCAAGGCTTACCGAGCTAACTCAAAAGCCGAATCCGCCGTTTATAATGGCGATGTCTGCCAAAGGAAGGTTTATCCGCAGCATTGATATTTATTATTTGGGTGCCGTAGTAAAAAACGGCGGTGCGGGCAGAGGCCTGGAAGCTATGCTTCAGGAGGCTCAGCGAGTCAGGCAGTTCGGCTTTACGCCAACCGAACTGGCGCGCGAAAAAGAAAAAATGTTGAGAAATTATGAACAGGCTTACAACGAAAGAGACAAAACGGAATCATCCCGGATTATAAATGAATACATAAACAACTTCCTTATTAAGGAACCGATCCCGGGAATTGAATACGAGTATAATATGTCGAAGCTGCTGCTTCCCGAAATTACTCTTGATGAAGTGAATAAAATGGCTGCTGACTTGATTACGGATAATAACAGGGTAGTAATGCTCGGCGCTCCTAAAAAAGAAGGAGTCGTTAATCCTACCGAGGATGAGCTGAAAGATGTAATAAATAAAGTTAAGAGTGAAAAGTTAACTGCCTACGAGGATAAAGTATCAAATCTTCCTTTACTGGATAAGATTCCGGAAGGCTCAAAGGTAGTAAGCGAAGCCGAGAACCCCGGCCTGAATTTTACCGAGTGGAAGCTGGCAAACGGTGCCAAGGTAATATTAAAGCCGACTGATTTTAAAAATGATGAAGTGCTTTTCCAGGCCTTCAGCCCGGGCGGTAATTCGCTGGCATCTGACGAAGATTTCATTCCAGCCGAAACATCCAGCGAGCTGATACAGCAGAGCGGTGCAGGCAAATTCGATTTGATAACGCTGCAAAAAATGCTGGCGGGAAAAGTCGTACGGGTCAGTCCTTACATCGGCGAGCTTAATGAAGGGCTGAACGGATCGTCCTCTCCGAAGGATTTGGAAACAATGTTCCAGCTTATTTATCTTTATTTTACGGCGCCGCGCATAGACAGCTCTGCTTTCCAGGTCTATCAGCAGCGGGTTAAAAATCTTCTAGCCAACAAAAGCTTAAGCCCGGACAATGCGTTCCAGGATACAATTACCGTTACTCTTTCCCAATATAATTTAAGAAGGAGACCGTGGACTGAAAGCGTAATAAACGAAATGAACCTTGATAAATCGCTTAAAATTTATAAAAACAGATTTGCCGATGCATCGGATTTTACTTTTGTATTTGTAGGCAGCTTTAATAAAGAAAAAATAAAACCGTTGATAGAAACATATATCGGCGGACTGCCTTCAATTAACAGGAATGAAAGTTGGAGGAATACCGGAATAAATCCGCCCGTAGGTGTAATAAAGAAGGAAGTAAAAAAAGGGATAGAACAGAAGAGCTCGGTTAGCATTTCGTTTACCGGGCCGTATGAGTGGGGCTATCAAAACAACTATGACCTATTTTCATTAAAGAATATTCTTGATATTAAACTGAGAGAAAATATCAGGGAAGAAAAGGGCGGCACTTACGGTGTTATGGTCAGGTCGAACGGTCAAAAATATCCCGACCAGGAATACAGCATTTCAATCATGTTCGGTTGCTCGCCTGCGCGCGTAAACGAACTTGTTGATGCGGTATTCCAAACCATAGACAGCTTAAAGACTATTCCCGTTGATGATATTTATATTACAAAGGTAAGGGAAGGCCAAAGGCGGCAGAAAGAATTGGATTTGAAGGATAATAATTTCTGGCTGTACACGTTTTTCAAATATAATTTTTACAATATGGACTTGTCCGAGTTTAAGAAGGATGACGAGCGGATAACAAATTTTTCAAAGGAAGCAGTAATAAATGCGGCTAAAAAATATTTTAATATGAACAATTATGTTAAAGTTGTTCTTTACCCGGAAAAATCCTAAAAAATATTTATAAGGAAAAAGCGTATTGCCTTTTAAAGGTGATACGCTTTTTTTATTTTCACAAGTAATATTTAAAAAGAATAACACATGCTTACACGCGATTACATAATGAGGATGATAGATACTCTTATACGAGTGCTCGAAAAGATATTCTTTCTTAAGGAAGCAAAGAATTATCCTGAAGCGTTAAAAGAGCTTGATTCTTTGACGAAAGAACTACTAGGTATGGACAGCATGTTTATTCACAGCCTGTCCGATTCGCAGCTGGTCCAGATAGTCGACCGGGAAGGCAATCTCCTTGCGCCTAAATGCTATCTTATAGGAGTAGTATTTAAGGAAGAAGCGGAAATCTTTATGCTGCAGGGCAACCGTGAGGGAGCGGCTAAGCTTTATATGCGCTCGCTTTATATGTTCATTGCCGGGGTCGAAAATTCCGGCGTAACTGTTGAAAAAGATCATTTGAAGAAGATAGACGACGTGATAGACAAACTAAGCGAATACGAATTGCCGGCCGATATTTCTGGCAAGCTTTTTTTCTATTACGAATTCACAGGCAGGTTCGATAAAGCGGAAGATATCTTATTCAATTTGATTGATGTTGATAATGCATATCTGGATAGGGGAATTGTTTTTTTCAAACGGCTTTTGCAGAAGAGTGATAAAGAGCTAGGGGCCGGTAACCTGCCGAGGAACGAAGTTGAGGAAGGCCTTGCCGATTTGATGAATATGAAAAACTGATATTCACCTCTGTTCATTCTTTTAATTTTATGCTAACCTGGTTGTGGCATAAATTACCAAATGTTTTGCATTTCTTTTATAAGTTCCTTTAAATAAAAAAAGTTGTAGCTATGAAAAAGTTATTGCTTGCAGACTTATAAATTTATTGAAGAAGATATGATTATGAAAAAAATAATTTTTGTTCCGTTGGTAGTTTTAATTTTGGCATTGGCCGGCTGCGGAGGTAATATTGTTAGGGAGACATATCATCCGAACCCGACATTTCAAGCGCTTGATAATTACGGCAACTGGATAAACGTTCCGGGCATCGGGCTTGTATGGCAGCCGTATAACGAAGCGGACTGGCAGCCTTATTATGACGGCCGTTGGGTTTGGACCGACAGCGGATGGATGTGGGCAGGTAACGAGCCGTACGCTTGGATAGTTTACCATTACGGCTATTGGGATTTTGAAGAGCCATACGGCTGGATTTGGATTCCGAATTACGACTGGGCGCCGGCGCGTGTTAGCTGGTATTACTCAAACGGCTATGTAGGCTGGTCTCCGCTTCCTCCGCCGGGAATAAGGCAGAGAGTAGTATATAACAATGTTTATATAAATAAGGTCTGGGTATTTGTTCCGGAGAATCATTTTGTAAGCAGGGACGTTAGCCACTACAGAACGCGCGATGCAAAGCCGGATATAGAGACAATAAGAAATAACGGCGGCGGGCGCTCGCCGGATGTTAGAAATATTGAAAGAGCGGCAGGTACCAGAATAGAGCCGGTTAATCCGGTAAGAGAACAGGTAACCGCAGGCAGCAAGAAACTGATAAGAGTAAGGGTTTCCGATAAGCCTCGGCAGCAGGAAATAATAAGAAGCAATCCTCCTGCAAATAATATCCTTGTTCCGAATCCTCCTGCTGCAGGTGTAAGACCTGAGCAGCCGGTTAGCCCGGCACAGCCCGATTTAAAGAAAAATAAGCCTGTAAAGCCTGGGCGTGCGGAAAAGGTTTTAAGGCCTGAAAACGGAAGGAATGAAAATTCCTTAAGAAATGAGGGAAGGAAGCCGGTAAACAATAAGAGACCGGAATTAAGAAGGAAAGCAGAAAATAAAAAAGTTAATCCGCGCACCGAAAAGAAAATAAAGAAAGAAGAAAAGAAGGCGGTAAAAGAAAATGCTTCCGGGCGGAAGAAGGAAAGGAAAGATAAAATAATCAGGTAAAGAAAAATTTGATTTAAAACTTTAGTATTTTTGCCGGCAAGGGAACTAATTAAAAATTATATCGGGATTCAATTCTATGCCGGAAAGTTATCCGATTCTCGAATACAGTTCGGAAAATCGGAAGGCTGCCTAACTGTGGAGATGGAGGCCGCAGTTCTTTTTGCGGTTGCTAAATTTAGAGGCGTTGAGCTTGCACAAATACTATACGCCGGCGATAATCTCGATTCGGATAAATGGGAACCCCGCGGCTGGAATAAAAATAATTTGATAAGGGAAAAGCTTATTTGGCTTTCTGCCGAAGCTTGTTTGCTTTTGTAATTTTATATTTAGAATAGGAATTATCTTTAACATTATAGCCTATAAGAAATGAACAAAAAAATTAATCTAATAATATGTGCGGTAATTTTTGCTTCTAATTATATCCTTGCACAAAACTTCAAGCCCTGGGGAAAAGAAGATTCCCTGGAAGTCTGCAGCAATTACAGCCTGGACTTAGCTGTAAACAATTGCGGCATCAGCTTCGGAAATTCAAAGAACTTCAACGGACTAAGGTTCAATACTGTTGACTGCGGAATTGAAAACATCAACGGAATTAATTTTACTTTCTGGACTCCCAGACAAAACAGCGGCTCAGTTATAAACGGACTTGCTATAGGATTAGCTCCTGAGGCAGCCACAATTAACGGACTTAGCTTCGGCCTGGCCTCGGTTATATCGGAACAATCTGCAAACGGCATAACCATCGGCGGACTGGCAGTTGTATCTCAGGGTTCGTTAACCGGCATTCAATTCGGATCTCTTGCAGTTGTTTCGCAGAAAAAAGTCCGCGGCATAAACGTGGGCGGACTAGCTGTAGTCGTTCCGAATGGAGAAGCTACCGGAATAAATATTGCCGGTCTTGCTACGGTAGGCAACGGCGGCATTAAAGGAATTAATATCGGCGGGCTCGCTCTTGTCTCTCAAAACGGCATAAGCGGGGTAAATGTTTCCGGGCTTGCAACAGTGGCTGCCAAGGGCACAATTAAAGGCCTTAATGCCGGGGGGCTTGCGCTTGTCGGCAACGAGGGTATTAGCGGAATAAATATCGGCGGGCTGGCAATCGTATCTAATAAATATATTAAGGGAATAAATATTGCCGGGCTTGCAGTAGTATCTGGCAACGAAGGCAGCATTTCCGGGATCAATATTTCTTTGGGCGCAATTCAAAGCGAAAACAGCGTGAAGGGACTGAGCATTACAGGCTATAAAATAAAAACAAATTTCCTGCAGGGGCTAAACGTTTCCGGTATTATGTCGATTGCCGATAATGCGAGAGGCATTACGGTTTCCTGTTATAATGAATACGTAAATCAAAGCGGATTATGTATCGGTTTATTAAATTTAGCCGACGTATTGAAAGGAATTCAAATTGGGCTGATTAATGTTGTGAAGAATAATCCGGCGCCTTTTAGAGTTTTGCCGTTAATAAATTTTCATTTATAAAATGGATATTCTGTTATGAGCTTTGAAGAGATTAAGCTGAAATTAAAAGATAAAAATATTCTGCTTCTGCCGCGAGATGAGCTTGACGGTATTTTATCCGCGTCTCAGGTGCTGGTAGATAAGGACACCTTGATGAGCGACCGCATTCGAATACTAAAATCCGGCGATTCTGTTTTCGTTCAGGAGATTACCGCGAGGGATGAGCTATCGATAAGAATGATGGACTCATTTGAAGAGGCAAATCTTCTTGTTGAAAAAAGGATGGAAACATATGAGAGAATGTGGGACGGCTGCGGCTGCAAGGTAAACTATTATGAGTAACTAAAATTTAATTATAACAATGCAGGAATTCATCCTTAACATTTCGCATCAGATGGAAACAGCTCGGACATTAATTAAGCAGTACTCCGAAGGCGACGGCGCTGCATTCTTCGAGCTGGTACACGAAAATAAGAAACGGCTTGAAGACAGCTTTCCGTTAACTCTTGTAAACGCATCCAACGAAATTACAGCCGAAGGTTATATTCAGACAAAAATAGCGGAATGGTATGAGCAGAAATCTTTTTCGTTCGGCATCTGGTACAAAAACGACAATAAATATATTGGCCATGTAAGCATAAAAAATATTGATTGGGTTATTCCCAAAGCCGAACTCTCTTACTTAATAACCAAGGACTACGAAGGGAAGGGAATAATGAAGGAAGTACTTTCTGCCGTTATTAAATTCTGCTTTGAAGAACTTACGATTAAACGTCTTTACATAAGAGTTATGACCAACAACGAAAGGAGCTTTAAGCTTGCGGAGAGATGCGGTTTCGGTAAAGAAGGCATGCTGAGAAGCGACCACCGGACTTACGACGGCGACGTGGTGGATTTGTTTATTTACGGACTCACATCCGATGATTATAAAAATTATTATAAAAAATAAAAAAGCCCCGTAACCGGGCGATTACTGGGCCTTAGCTCCTTAACTTCAAAAGGCAGGGGAGAACCTTTTGAAAGAGCCGATGAAAATATAAATCTAAAATATTAATTTTGCCAGTGAGAAAAATTTACTGTGTTATTTATCACCGTAACTGATGATCTAAAAATTTTCGCTTTAAAATTTTTCAGCGGTAAATAAAAGATCCATTCTGTCGAAAATCATAACGATCTATTAGCATATTTTAGGAAAAAATTCTAAGTTCACACTTGCTCTTAAAACACTTTTTAACGGAACCAACTTAAAAACAAAGATGATAGTTTACAGCATTACTACAATAGTGAAAAAGGAAGTCGAAGAAGAATGGTTTGGCTGGATGAAAAGCACCCATATCCCGGAAATTTTGCACACCGGTTACTTTAATAATCATAGAATGTACAAGGTAAGAATTCCCACCAGCCTGGAAGGCGAATCTACATATATAATTCAATACGAATGTTCTACTCTGGAAGAATATTTAACTTATGCAGAAAAGGAAGCACCCCGGCTTCAAGCCGAATACGCAGTTAAATTTGCCGGCAGAGTAACTACTGCAAGAACAGTACTGGAAACTATTTAATTTTTATTTGCAGCATTAAACCCCATGCTATAATATTTTTCGTTGAATTAGTCGGCACGGTCCATGGCCTAGTATTATGTTTTCATTTACTGCCGTAGATAATTAACCAATGAAGTAAAATATCAATTGATTTTTATGATATAAAAGCATTATTATGTTTAGTGTATTATAAATTAATTAGCTTTCCCGTAAATGTAATTGAAGAACGAAGCGGGATGCAGATAATGAGACTATTAAGCCCCCGATGGAACGGGGCTGTGCCGGCCTCGTTTATTTTCGATAAATACGGCAGAAGAGAAATTTTTATTCTCGGCAGGCAGTCGTTTATTAATTTAAGCAAAGGAATCGACAGCGTTCGAGTACTTTAAATAAATATTTTATGAAAGCTTTACTTAGGCTGAAATATCTATTTATACCGGCGTGCTTGGTCTTAATAAACCTGCCCGCGTGCAGGGAGGATATTTACGATCCGAACGCAAATGGAAGCAACATAAACGAGCCGATGGTTTTAAGCTACTCAAATTCATTCTCTTTTTTGTTGAACGCAAACGATATTACTTACTACGTTGTTAATTATACCCAGCTAAGTGAAACCACAACCCAGGTAATTATTTCGGTGCAGAATTATCAGTCAGGCTATGTAGAGATTTTTGTTACCGATGAACAGCTTAATCCTTTATACAGCGTTAAGATCGATTCCAATGCCGCAAATGTTTCTGCTAACATTAAGAATAATATTCCCGAAAGAGTAGCACTGCACTTTCATCAATTTACGGGGAATTTGAAAGTTCAACTGAACAGCATCTATTATTACTATTAGAAAGGTGATCCATCCAATTCATTTCAAGTGTAACTGCCGTATATAAAAATAATAGGCTAAAGATTATTCTACTTTAATTTTATATTTTATAAATTGTGCGGTAATTTTTTTTAGAGTTGATAAAACACCGAGGGAAACATTATTCTATGACGAACCGTTTCAACAACGCAATAAAATTCTTTTCTAACAATGAGGAAGCAGCTCTTCCTACCAGAGATAAAATAGATGAAAAATATAAATGGGACTTAACGCATATTTATGAAAACGACGACCTGTGGGAAGCCGATTTCAAATGGATTGAAAGCAGCCTGCCGGAATATAAAAAATTTGAAGGCAGGCTAGCCGATGGGCCCGCGCCGTTGCTGGAATGCCTAAAGTTTGATGATTCCATCGGGATAAAGTTTGAAAGGCTGAACCTATATGCTTCGTTATGCAAAGACAGCAATATGAAAGATACCATCTATCAGGCTATGGATGACAGGGTGAAAGGGCTGTACACCAAGATTATTTCCACAAGCTCTTTTATCCGTCCGGAGCTTTTAAATATACCCGGCGATAAGCTTGAGCAAATGGTAAATTCAGACGGCGAATTAAAAATTTATAAACACTATTTGGATAATCTTCTCCGTACCAAGGCTCATACATTGAATAAAGAGCAGGAGGAGATACTTGCATTGTCCGGCGAGGTTAACCAGGTTCCGTATGAGGCTTTTTCGATTTTTACAAACGCAGATTTAAAATTCCCCAAAATAAAAGATGACGGGGGGAGGGATTTTGAAATGTCACACGCCCGATATTACGCCGCTATGTATTCGCACGACCGCAGCTTCCGCAGAAGAGCGTTTAAAAGTTATTATAAACAGTACAAAGATTTTGCAAATACGTTTTCGGTTTTGTTTAACGGGAACCTAAAGGCTAATATTTTTATATCAAACGCAAGGAAATATTTAAGTGTGCGGGAATCTTCGCTGGATAAAAATAATATTCCCATATCAGTCTACGATAACTTAATAGATACCGCAAACAAGAACCTGGAACCGCTGCACAGGTGGGCTTCGCTTAAGAAAAAATTACTCGGTATAAGGGAGCTCCATCCTTACGATACTTATGTTACGCTGTTCCGGGAAAACGTTGAAAAAAAATATTCGTTTGAGGAAGGGAAAGAAATTGTAGATAACTCGCTAAAAATAATGGGAGAGGATTATCTCGAATCGCTCAATACTGCGTTCAGTAACAGGTGGATTGACGTAATTGAGACCCAGGGTAAAAGAAGCGGCGCTTATTCTTCAGGCACAACATTCGGCGTCCATCCTTATGTGCTTTTAAATTGGACCGGTTTCCTTAACGATGTTTTCACACTCGCTCACGAGATGGGGCATAATATGCACTCATACTATACCGGATTGTCGCAGCCTTATCCTTATGCTAATTATTCTATTTTTGTTGCGGAAGTTGCCTCTACATTTAATGAATCGCTCCTGCTTGATTACCTAATAAAAAATTCCGTTTCGAAAGAAGAGAAGCTGTATCTGATTGAAAAATATCTGGGCAATATTACTTCTACGTTTTACAGGCAGACGATGTTTGCGGAGTTTGAATCGTCAGTTTATAACAGAGCCGAAAACGGCCAGCCGCTTACGCCGGATATACTATGCAGCTTATATAAAGAACTCTATCAAAAATATTGGGGACATGAGATGACAATTGATGAAGAGGAAGAATATACTTGGGCAAGGGTACCGCATTTTTATTACAACTTTTATGTCTACCAGTATTCAACGGGTTTTGCCGCATCGGAAGTACTTGCAAGAAAAGTTCTGGAAGAAGGCAATCCGGCAGTCAAACATTATATCAATTTTCTTAAAGCAGGCAGCTCCGATTATCCGATTAATATCTTGAAGAGCGCCGGGGTCGACATGAATTCCCCCGAGCCGGTTATTGCTATTACTAGAAAGATGAGTGAGCTGCTGGATGAAATGGATAAGCTGCTGGCTAAGTAGATATTAAATGAAAATTTTTTCAACGCAAATTTAAAATCGGTGGAATAACTATGAAAATTTATTCTAAAAAGGAATTAAACGAATACCATCAATCCCTAACATACGACGACATCAGCTTAATACCGATAGAAGTTTCCAGGGTAAAGTCCCGCACAGAAGCTTTAACCTTTTGCAGTTTTTTAGGAATCGATCTTACGCTCCCGGTAATCTCCAGTCCGATGGATACGGTAACCGGGCTGGAAATGGCGAGGGAACTATCCCGCCTAGGTTGTCTTGGAATTTTAAATAGATTCGATTCATCGCTTGAAGATATATTAAGGCGTGACGAATTTAACGGTGAGATTAAGGCCGTTTCGATTGCTCTGAACACTCCCCAAAACGTAATTGAAAAATTAATTGAGTTCCCAAAAATTATTTGTATCGATACCGCTAATGCGAATAACAATGAGGTGCTTAAAAAGACCGAAGAGCTTAAGAAGAAATACAACATAAAAATTATAGTCGGGAATATTGCTCACGGTTCTAGCCTTAGGCTCTTAAATAATGCAGGCGCAGATGCTGTAAGAGTTGGCATCGGCAGCGGCAGCGTGTGTACCACTTCAATCCAGACGGGCATTGGGATCGGTCAGGTTTCATCGTTGCTGAATGTTTTGTCTTTTAGAGAAGAGCAAAAACTCGATATTCAAATTATTGCCGACGGCGGAATAAAAAGCTCGGGCGATGTAGCCAAGGCAATTGCTCTGGGCGCAGATGCGGTTATGCTTGGAAGAATGCTATCAGGTACAAAAGAAACTCCCGGCGAGGTAATTAAGTATAACGGCCAGCTTTGGAAAAAATATCGCGGCTCAGCTTCCTTCGGTGTAAAAATGAAAAATGAATTTATCGAAGGCGAAGAAACTATGGTGCCATATAAAGGCGTTGTAAAAAATGTTATCGACGGAATTTCGGACGGGTTGAGAAGCTCAATGAGTTATATGAATTGCTTTACTCTGGAGGAATTAAGGAAAACGGAATCGTTTACAATTCTATCTAACAGCTCTTACCTGGAAAGGCTTCCGAAAATTTAAAAGATTGTGGTTGCTGAATACCGGAGCAATGAAAATATTTTTAACTAGCTAGAAGAACCAATATGAAAAATTTTATTAAGACGTTATTTTTAGCCGCCATATTAATTTCTACAGTCTTACCTCAAAAGAAAGCATTTACTATTGCTGATTTATATAAAATAAAGAACATCGGTTCGCCGGTTATTTCCCCCGATGGGAGGCAAATAGCTTTTACTGTTACAAGCTATAATCTTTCGCAGGGAAGCTAGAATACGAATATTTATTTTATGAACGGCGAAGGAAAAGATATTAAGAAAATATCTAATGAGAAAAATGCGTACGAGCCTGTTTGGTCTCCGGATGGTAAAAGTATTTATTTTGTTTCCGCGCAAAACGGGACACCGGAATTGCTTCAATATAATATTTCCGACAGCACAATAAAACAAATCACGAATATCTCTTCCGGTATCGACGCTCCGGTTATTTCTCTGGACGGCAACCTTGTTGCCTTTTCTACAGATGTCTATCCGGAATGCGGTTCCAACGATGAGTGCAATAAAGAATTGGATTCAGCTTCCGGCAGCGGCCCGGTACAAGCTTATGTTGCCGACCATCTTTTATTCAGGCACTGGACCGAATATTCCGCCGGAAAGTTTACACATATTTTTATTTATAACATTGCAGAGAAAAAATACACGGATGTTACTCCGGGCGATTATGTTTCGCCGACCTTTATGTTGGGCGGAGGCGTTGGATATAATTTTTCTCCCGACAGCAAAGAACTTTGCTTCGTCTCAAACCACGATAAGCACCCTGAAGCGTCAACTAATTCCGATCTTTGGATTGTGCCTGTTACGGGCGGAAAAGCTGTGGATATTACTGCAGACAATAAAGCATGGGACGGCTGGCCGGTTTATTCACCGGATGGAAAGTATATCGCTTATAGAACCCAGGTTATTCCAAATTATGAATCGGATAGATTTAGATTAGCGCTTTACAACAGGCAGACCAAGAAGACAAAAATTATAACGGAAGGCTTCGATAATTGGGTCGATGATTTTAAATGGAGCCCGGATTCAAAATCAATTTACTTCTTAGGTGAAGTGGAGGGATACGAGCCGGTATATAAAATCGATATTGAATCGGGGAAAATTACTCCGTTAACAAAGGATCAATCGGTTTTAGGATTTGATATCGCTCCCGATAATAATTTTATTTATTATAAAGCCAGCTTGGTTAATAAGCCTGCCGAGATTTACGCGTTAAACTTATCCAATAAATTATTTGTAAGGCTGACAAACTTTAATAAGAAAATTGTTGATCGGGTAGATATTCGTCCTGCAGAAAAAATGTGGGTAAACGGATCGGACGGAAGTAAAATAGAAGTATTTATTGTTAAGCCGCATAACTTTAGTCCGGAGAAAAAATATCCCTTGATACTGAATGTTCACGGCGGGCCGCAGATGCAGTGGATGGATTCGTTTAGAGGAGACTGGCAGGTGTATCCGGGTGCGGGATACGTTGTAGCGTTTCCCAATCCGCACGGATCAACAGGCTACGGTCAAGAATTTACGGCAGAAATCTCAGGCGATTGGGGAGGTGAAGTTTTTAACGATCTTATGAATGTTACCGACGCACTTGAAAAGCTTCCTTATGTTGATAAGAACAGAATGGGTGCAATGGGTTGGTCTTATGGGGGATACATGATGAATTGGTTCCAGGCTAAGACAAAGAGATTCAAATGCCTAGCTTCTATGATGGGAATTTTTGATCTGAAATCTTTTTGGGGCTCGACGGAAGAATTATGGTTCCCGAATTGGGAGCTTAAAGGGCAGCCCTGGAATTCGGATGAATATAAAATATTTTCACCCTCCAGTTACGTTAAAAATTTTTCTACCCCGGCTTTAATAATAACCGGGCAGTGCGATTTTAGAGTTCCCTACACACAGAGTATTCAATATTTTACAACCATGCAAACGCTTGGGATTGAATCCCGGTTGATAATATTTAAAAACGACGGTCACTGGCCGGATTTTGTTAAATCAATGCCGCTTTATTATGATGCACATATGGATTGGTTTCATAAATACCTGGGCGGCGATCCTGCACCGTATGATGTAACTAAACTAGATAGGAATGTAATATTCAAAAATTCTGAAACAGAAGGTGAAACTAAATAAATGAATTTACCCTTATAAAAAGATGGGAACAACGTGAACTAGGTTTTGATTTTATGCATCGGTTCAAAACTTCTGTTTGAATAGTAATTGAAAATATTGAACTCGTCTTCGATTAACCGGCGGCTTCCTTTATATTCAATTACATTAAACTTATTTGCATGTTTTGGATTTTCAATCCTTACAGGTTTAACTTGCAGCAGAGGTTCGTTGTTATTTAATATTCTGAAACGATTGTTAACCGGATTGGGGATTTCGTTTTCATCTTTTACTTTTATTTCTATTGGTGCAGGCTCAATTTTAGTAGGGCGCATATACGGCTTTACCCTGGTGCGGTCTTTAACTTTGAAAATAAAATAGGATAATAAAACTACTATAGTTGCCGTAAGCGCAAATAGTTTAAGCGTAAAAATTATTATGTCTATCAATTCCATGGTTTTTCCGTTTTTAGTCTGCGAACTTCAAGTATTGTACCATTTGAATTCTTAATTAAATGTAAATAACCGGAAAGACTCCTCAGAATTAAATGAGACTTTCATATCAGAATGAGACTAATTGAAATTTTTGTAAATTACTATATGATTTTTTTGAAAATTATGTATGTTGATTTAATACTATAATTTGATTTTATTTCATTTGTTTGATAATTTAAATAATTAAATTATAATGATTTATAATTATAAATTTAAATGATAGGGTATAAAAATGACTAAGGCAGATATAGTTGATAAAGTAGCAGCGGGAACGGGATTAACAAAGCTTGAAACTGAAGCTATAATTGAAGGTTTTTTTAAAACCGTTATTGAAGCTTTAAAAGAAGGAAAGGGAATAGAAATTAGGGGATTCGGTAGTTATAAAGTGAAAAAGAAAAATGCGCGCCAGGCTAGGAATCCCAAGACTGGTGAGTCTGTTTATGTCCCGGAACATTATGTCCCTACTTTTAAGTTTTCAAAGGATTTTAAAGAATTGGTTGATTTAGGAATGAAAGAGTTGAAATAGAATGGTTAAGTTTTGTCCGAATTGTGGCTTTAAGTTAGAAAAAAAATATAAGTTTTGTCCTGAGTGCGGTTTTAATATTGAGAGCGTAGATGAAATTAATTCTGATTTGAAAAATTCTTATGCTAAAACAGCTCAAAACAGTCAAGAAGCTTTAACTCCTGTTATTTGTGAAAATTGCGGAGAAGAAAACAATCCTGAGAATACACAATGTTCAAGCTGCGGGATTAAATTAAGAAATTCTACTGCAGCGAGCAGCAATAAAACTTCTGCTGGGAAAAAAAGTTCCGAGAAATCCTATTCAAATAAATCCTTACCTCCGGTTAAATCTGTTGATAAGAAACAGGCAACAGGTAAAATTAACAACAATTCTAAAGAGATTAAAAAATTAAATAATATCAAAACCATTACTGTAGTTTCGGTTGCCTTTGGAATTGCTATTATAATTTTGATTTTTTCCGGTGCATTGAATTCATTGGTTTTGCCGTCCGGAGAATCGGCAGCTAATAAATCCCAGAATACTTCATCCGGAGTTGACTTAGGTAATTTGGATAAAATAAATTCTTTGGAAGCTCAAATTAAAAGTAATCCGCAGGATACTGCAGCAATTTTAGAATTAGCTCATCTTAAAAATGATTCCGGATTGTACGAACAAGCTATTAAGAATTACAAACAATATTTGGCATTGGTACCAAAGGATCCGGATGCACGGATTGATATGGGAATTTGCTATTATAACCTGCAGAATTACCAAACTGCAATTGATGAAATGGAGCAGGCGATTAAGTACGATCCTAAGCATCAAATTGGGTATTTGGATTTGGGAATTGTTAATTTAGCAGCCGGAAATTTAGAAAAATCTAAAGAGATGTTAAAAAAAGCAGTTCAACTGGATCCAAATTCAGAATATGGTAAGAAAGCGGAAGAATTATTAAAATCACATAGTTCAAATGAAAATAAAAACGGAGGTCAATAATGCCTTGCGGCAAAAAACGCAAACGCCATAAAATGGCAACACACAAAAGGAAAAAAAGATTAAGAAAGAATAGACATAAGAAAAAACTTAGGTAACCTATTTTAATTTTTTTTAGGTAATGGTAAACTAAAAATCACATTGTTTGCCTTCCAGTATCCTGTTTGCCATTTCCTTTATAAGCCATCTTAGCTCAGCTGGTAGAGCAACGCATTCGTAATGCGTAGGTCGCCGGTTCGATCCCGGCAGATGGCTCTTTTCTTTTTTCAACTCTTTTTTAATCTATACTATTAGCGGCATTTTTGTTATCAGATATTTAATTATTCGTTATTAATTCCTGTTCTTTGTTTCATATTATGATTAAAATAAATTAAGCACTGCAAAAAATAGTGGAAATTCAAGAAAAATTTTCTTGACTTTCCGAAAAATTTTCCCTTATTTTGGGGAGTAGTGGGGAATTGTGGAGATTTTTTTTACAAAAGGATTTGCAGTGTTTAGAGGTCAATTTACATATTCGGTCGATTCTAAAAACAGGATAAGTATTCCTGCTAAGCTAAGAAAGCATATCTCTGCCGAAGCAAACGACACCTTTGTTATGACGCAAGGTACCGCAACATGTATTGACCTTTATCCGCTTGATCAGTGGCAGCAATTCGAACAAAAATTATTAAGCTTAAATCCCTTCAAACCAAACGAAGCCAAGTTCATTAGAATGATTTCCCAGTATGCAACTGAAGATACGTTGGATTCGCAATCTAGATTGCTTATTCCGCAGAACCTGCTTCAATATGCTAAAATAGAAAAAGATGTTTTGATTCTTGGAGCGCTAAAGAAAATCGAACTCTGGGATCCTATAGTTTATTCAGAATATTTAAGTCAATCACCGGAAACATACGAACAAATAGCAGCGGAAGTTATGGCATCATGATGGATATTCATCATAAGCCGGTAATGTTCAATGAATCTTTGGAATATTTGATTACCGATAAGTCCGGTGTTTACTTTGACGGCACACTAGGTTTCGGCGGACATTCGGAAGGTATATTATTAAATCTAAATAATGATGCAAGGTTAATTGCGACCGATGTTGATACAGATGCTTTTAATTTTTCTAAACTAAAATTTAAAAACGATGAAAGAATTAAAATTTATAATTTTAATTTTTCACAAATTAATGTTATCGCAAAGATAGAATCGGTTCCCGGCTTTTCGGGTGTGCTTGCGGATTTGGGTGTTTCATCGTTTCAATTAGATAATCCTGCATCTGGATTTACATATAGAAATGAAGCAATGCTTGATTTAAGAATGGACAAAACAAAAAAAGTAAGTGCCGAAGAAGTTGTCAATTCTTTTTCGGAAGAACGTCTGGCTGACATATTTTATAAATACGGCGAAGAAAAAAAATCAAGGCAGATTGCCAGAAGAATTTGTGAGAAAAGAGAAATAAAAAAAATAAAAACCACACTGGAATTGAGCGAAATTATTTTCGGGATTACACCGGTTAATTACAGAATAAAAACTTTATCGAGAGTTTTTCAAGCCTTGAGAATTTATGTAAACGACGAACTGGAAACTCTAAAAGTGTTTCTGACAAAATCAGTAGACCTTCTTATTAAAGGAGGAAGAATTGTAGTGCTTTCATATCATTCGCTGGAAGACAGAATTGTAAAGGAAGCATTTAAATATGAAGAACTGGATTGTATCTGCCCGAAAGATTATCCGGTTTGCAAATGCGAAAAGGAAAGCCGGCTAAAAATTATAACTAAAAAACCGGTTGTTCCCTCGGATGATGAGATTAAAAATAATTTTAGAGCCAGAAGTGCCAAGCTGAGAGCTGCGGAAAGAATATGAAAAAAAGCGTTAAGCCGTTAATAGTATTTGTCGTTTTCATTTTTGTTTCCTCCACTCTATTAATATTGCTGTACGTCGGAATAAAATTGGAATGTGAAAAACTAACAAAGGAAAAAGTACTAACCGAAAATAAACTTGTTGAAGTAAAAAATTGGAAGACGAATTTAATAGCTCAAGACCAGGCACTGTCGTCGGAAGAACGTATTGAGGCAATAGCACAGAATGAGCTGGGTATGGTCCGCAGAACAGAGCCGCCGATCGTATTTAAAGTAAGTAAAGTTAGAATCGAAGAAATCTCAAAGGCAATCGAAAAGAAATATGAATAATTCACGGGCATTAGTTGTCATAGTGTTCATCTTTATTCTATTCGTTGCATTGGCTTTTAGATTGTTTGACGTCCAAATTCTAAAAAGCGATGAACTGAAATATTATGCCCAGCGGCAGCAGATGACTGTAGAAAAGGTTAAAGCTGAAACCGGATTAATATACGACAGGAACAGCGTACTTCTCGTTTACAATAGGAATGATGTCTCATTCTATCTCGATCTACGGATGGTTTCAAAAAAAGGCAAAGCAAAAATTGCGGACAGATTTTCAAAAGTATTTCATAAGAGCAGGCAATATTATCTCTCTATGATGAACGAAGCGGGAAAGACTATTTGCCTGGAGAAAAAAGCTCCGAGCGATAAGGCTCTGCAGCTTAAAGATTTTAAAGTGAACGGCCTTTTCTCAACGAATGATCCTACCAGAGTATTTTTTTATAAAGACCTGGCATCGCACGTGCTTGGCTATGTAGGCAGCGATAACCAGGGCGTTGATGGAATTTCCAAATCGTTTGAAGACCAGCTGGACGGTGAAGACGGAAGCATGCTAGTTTTGCGCGATGCGATAGGAGATATGATTACGGTCTCTGAAGAGCAGACTAAGCCGGCTGTGCCCGGGTTAAATTTATTTCTTACCATAGATAAATCGTACCAGAGCATTCTAGAAGAAGAATTGAAGAACGGCCTTGAGAAATACGGCGGCACTTCTGCTGTCGGCATTATCATGGATCCGAATACCGGCGAGATACTTTCCCTGGCAAATATGGATGACTTTGATCCTAACGAATATTGGAAGTACTCCGATACCGTTAGAAGAGACAGAGCAGTTACCGATACATATGAACCCGGCTCGACCTTTAAGACTTTCTCAATGGCTTCTCTTCTGGATAGGAACCTGTGCAATCTTAACGAAGAAGTATTTACCGAGAACGGAAGGTATAAATTTGAAAATGTTTTTATAACCGATGCCCATAGAAGCGGCTGGCTTACGGCAAGGCAGGTAATTGAAGAATCCAGCAATATCGGTATGTCCAAACTCATCCAAAGAATTGACAACGATACTTATTATAAATATCTCAGAGCATTCGGCTTCGGTAACTATACCGCAATTAAACTGCCCGGCGAAGTAAGAGGTACATTAAGAAAGCCGAACGATTGGAACGGTGTTACCAAGGCTTTCATGTCCTTCGGCTACGGTATTACAGTAACACCTATCCAGCTGATTACTGCCTACTGCGCGGTGGTTAACGGAGGCTATTTGTACCAGCCTGAAGTTATTGAAAAGGAAGTTAAGCGTGACGGCGAGGTTGTATTTCAAAACCAGCCTAAGCTTATAAGAAGAGTAATATCAAGCGAGACGTCCGCCAGGATGCGGAACCTGCTCGTCGGTGTAGTGCAGGAAGGTACAGGTACAAATGCAAAGATCAGTTCGGTGTCTGTGGGAGGAAAGACGGGCACATCTCAAAAATTAATTGACGGTAAGTATTCCAAGCAGCAGTACAATTCCTCCTTCGTCGGATTTTTCCCCGCGGAATCTCCAAAGATTGTATGTTTAATTCTAGTTAACTCTCCAACAGTCGGACGGTACGGCGGATCGGTTGCGGCACCTATTTTTAAAAATGTTGCTGAAAGAATTATCAATTTAAATCCTTCTTACTTCCGGAGCCAGGATAAAAATTCTAATGATGAAAAGAAGGAAATAGACGGGCTGTTTACAGACAATTCTAAAAATTCAAACCGAGGGGATTCAGTAAAAATTCCTGCGCAAAATATTATGGCGAATCTTTCCAACATTAATCCTAAAATAATGCCCGACTTGAAGAACAGCACTCTAAGAGATGCAATATCGGTTTTATCGAAATTAAAAATTAAGTATAAGGTAAACGGCTCTGGCACGATATGTTTCCAGAGCATCCAGCCCGGAGAACAGATTCACAGCGGTCTTATATGCACGCTTGACTGCAAAGAACCGGAAGTAACAGGAGCAGTTGTTTACTGATGGAATTAACTCAATTATTAAATAGCGTAAAAGTAATTCAGGTTATCGGCGAGGTTCAGCGGAAAGATATATCCGGAATATTCTACGACTCGCGTAAGACCGTAAAAAATTCCATCTTCGTTGCCATTAAAGGATTTAAGGCGGACGGGCACAACTTTATTCTGGATGCGATTAATAAAGGCGCTATCGCTGTTGTGCTCGAAGATAATTTAAGATTGCCCGATGATATTTTTACTCACGGCAAGATTGCGAAAATATTGGTAAAGAACAGCCGCATAGCACTGGCAGAGCTTTCTACTGCATTCTATAAAGAGCCTTCCGAAAAATTAAAGCTCATCGGTATAACCGGCACAAACGGCAAAACTACAACTTCATATTTCATTAAGACTATCTTGGAAACCGCCGGCGAGAAAGCAGGATTGATGGGTACTATTTCCAATCTAATCGGAAGTGCGGAAATAATGTCGTCGCTTACAACTCCCGAATCAAACGACCTGAACGAGCTTTTGTTGGAAATGATTACCAGCGGATGTAATTACGCAGTTATGGAAGTCTCGTCTCATTCTCTTATCCTTAACCGCGTTTACGGTTTGAATTTTTACGCGGGAGTATTTACAAATATTACTTCTGACCATATGGACTTCCATTCGACGTTCGAAAATTATCTGGGCGCAAAAAAGATTTTGTTCGATTCTCTTAAACAGTCTGCATTCGGTGTTTACAACATTGATGACGAGAACGGTTCCTTGCTGGTTAAGGATTCCAAAGCGCAGCTATTTTCCTACGGAACTTTGCCGGATGCAGACTTTATTATTAGCAGCATCAATTACGATCTTAACGGTACGTCATTCACGGTTTCGTTCAAGGGGAAAAAATATTCCGTAGCTACTTCGTTAATCGGAGAGTTTAATGCGTATAACGCTTGCGCTGCCTTTGCAGTATGCGTTTTATTGGGCATACCGGAAGAGGCTGCAGTTCTGGGAATAAAAAATACAATGCAGGTGCCGGGCAGATTCGAAGTGATAGGCAGGGGAAACAAGAAAGTAGTAATCGATTATTCCCATACCGCCGACAGCCTGGAAAAAGCTCTTGGCGCAATAAAAAAAATAGTAAAGGACGAGCTTCCTATCTATACTGTTTTCGGATGCGGCGGGAACAGGGACAAATCCAAGCGGCCGGTTATGGGTAGGATAGCCAGCGAGATGAGCAAGCAGGCGGTTATAACTTCGGACAATCCTCGCTTCGAAGATCCATTCGCAATAATAGACGAGATAAAAAAAGGAATAGAGAAAAAAAATTTTTTGGTCATAGAAAATAGAGACGAAGCGATTAAATTCGCAATTGAAAATTCCGAAGACAATGCAGTTGTTCTTATTGCAGGCAAGGGACATGAGAATTACCAGGAAATTAACGGCATAAGAAATCATTTTTCGGATAAGGAAGCAGCAGAAAAATATTTATACAGATGAAGCAATTAAAATTAACATTGGAAGACATATTCAGTTTGCCTACCGCCGTCATTTACAATCCCGACGGCTACAGACCGGTATCTTCCGTGTCGATTGATTCGCGCTCAATTAGAAAGAACTCGCTGTTTATTGCTGTTAAGGGTGAAAATTTTGACGGCCATGATTTTGTTAGGGAAGCAGTTAAAAAAGGCGCTTCATCAGTTATTATCAGCGAGAAGAAATATAAACTGTTTGCCGATTTAAATATACCGGTTATAACCGTTAAAGATACCGTGAAAGCACTTGGTGATGCTGCAAAGCTCTGGAGAAAAAAATTAGATACCAAAATAATCGGAATAACCGGCAGTGCAGGCAAGACGACTACGAAAGAAATTCTTGCCGCGCTGCTGAGCGAAAAGTACAAGGTAAATAAAACTACGGGTAACAATAACAACCATATCGGCGTTCCTTTAACTATATTAAGCACCAACCGGCGCCACGATTATCTTGTGCTCGAACTTGGCACTAATCACTTTGGGGAAATTGCTTACACTGCCGATATTGCCAGCCCGGATTTTGCCTTGATAACCAATATCGGGAATTCTCATCTTGAGTTCTTAAAAAATAAAAACGGTGTGCTAAAGGAAAAGGCGGCTCTCTTTAATTCTACTGCCGGAAAGAACGGCGTTATCTTTATAAATAACGACGACGCGCTTTTAAAGAATGAAATGAAATCCTACGGGAATAAAATTACTTTCGGATTTCTAAACGGCTCGAACATTAAAGGCGAGATTGGTGGCTTTAACAATAATGGGCAGACTTTGATGAACATCCGGTACGGTAAAAAAACAATTACTCAATCCCTGCCGCTATACGGAGAGCAGAATGCAAAAAATTATCTTGCCTCTGTTGCCGTGGCTTTAAAAGCCGGAATGAATAAGAGTGAAATTTCTGCCGGTACGCTTAAACTAAAACCGGCCGACAAAAGGCTTAATGTAAAAGTGCTGCGGAATTTTATTCTGATAGACGATACTTATAATGCAAATCCGGATTCTACCAGGCTGGCGCTGGAGCTTTTACATAAAATAAAAAAGTACGAAAACAAAATAGCGGTGCTGGGGGATATGCTGGAACTCGGCAAGCAGGGAGTCAGATTGCATAAACAGTTAGCTGCGGTAATTAAAAAGAATAAGATCGATTCGGTTTACCTTACCGGCAAGCTGATGAAACACTTAGCCGGTGAATTGAAGAAGACCAAAACCGAATTCAAATATTTTAAAGACAGGAATGATCTGAAAGATTTTTTATCCGGTTTGGATATTAAGAATTCGGTTGTTCTGGTTAAAGGCTCTAGGGGAATGAGAATGGAAGACTTTGTAAAAACTATTGAACCCAAGGCAAATGATTAATGCTTTACTATTTGTTTGAATACATAAATAAGATCTTTAGTCCTCCGGGATTTAAAATATTCCGGTTCCTTACTTTCAGATCGGCCATTGCGGCTATTACGGGGCTTTTCCTATCGCTTTATCTCGGCCCCAGGCTTATCAGGTATTTACAGAAAAAGCAGATAGGAGAGGCAAAGAAAATCGACGGTCCCAAGTCCCACTGGTCAAAAGCCGGCACGCCTACAATGGGTGGAATCATATTAATTCTTTCGGTTGTAATACCCGTGCTGCTGTGGGCCGATATCGAAAGCATATATATTATTATGATTCTTGTCGGAACTGTCTGGCTTAGCGCAGTCGGGTTTTTGGATGACTACCTTAAGGTAATTAAAAAGTTTCCGAACGGGCTGATAGCAAGATACAAGCTGCTGGGGCAGGTTCTAATCGGCTTGCTTGTCGGCTCGGTAATTTATTTCTCACCGCAGTTCGCCGGAATAAACACTATCACCACTGTCCCTTTCTTAAAAAATGTTAATTTCGATTTTTCAATACTGTATATCCCGGTTGTTATTTTCATAATTACTGCTACATCCAATGCTGTAAACTTAACCGACGGCCTGGACGGATTGGCAATTGGAGTAACCACAATAGTAATGCTTGCGCTGGCTATTATAAGCTACGTAAGCGGGAATGCCATATACGCGAATTACCTGAATATAATTTACCTTCCTGGCTCCGGTGAATTGACTGTTTTCGTCTCCGCGCTTGTAGGTGCATCGCTTGGATTTTTATGGTTCAATTCCTACCCCGCGCAGGTTTTTATGGGCGATACGGGCTCGCTGGCCCTAGGCGGCGCATTCGGTATACTGGCCGTGCTTATAAAGAAAGAATTGCTTATTCCGATCCTAGGCGGTATCTTCTTTATGGAAACTGTTTCGGTTATTATTCAAAGAATTTATTTTAAATATACGAAGAAGAAGTACGGCGAAGGCAGAAGAGTTTTTAAGATGGCCCCAATTCATCACCACTTTGAAATGCTAGGTTGGCCGGAGCCGAAAATAGTAATGAGATTTTATATCATTGCAATAATACTTGCAATAATTAGCTTAGCTTCATTCAAGATAAGATGATGGAAATTAAAGATAAAAAAATATCGATTATAGGCGCGGCAAAAAGCGGGGTAGGAGCCGCCAAATTGGTTAAGGCTTTGGGCGGCATTCCTTTCGTCAGCGATTCGGCCTCCGGACAAAAGCTCGCAGATTCGATTTCGAAGCTGAAAGAAAACAATATTGAGTTTGAGATCGGCTCTCACTCGAAACGCGTTTACGACTGCGAATTACTGGTAGTCAGCCCCGGCGTTCCCTCCGATGCCGTTGTAATTAAAAATGCGTTAAATAAAAATATTAAGGTTGTAAGCGAGATAGAGCTTGCATCATTTTTCTGTAAAGGTAAAATTATAGCTATTACAGGTACCAACGGTAAGACAACTACAACCAGCCTTTGCACACACGTGTTGAATGAATGCGGGTTAAAGACCTATTCCGCCGGCAACATCGGAGTTGCTCTTTCGGAAATAGCGCCGGATGTTAAGGAAGATGAATTCGTCTCGCTGGAAGTGTCTAGTTTTCAGCTGGATTTTATAGAAGACTTTAAGCCGAAGATAGCCGTTATTTTGAACATTACGCCCGATCATCTGAACAGGTACGAAAATAAATTTGAAAACTACATTAACTCCAAGCTGAGAATATATAAGAACCTGGATGAAAAAGATTATTTGATCATGAATAAAGACGATGAAACTCTTACCGGCTCCCTTACAAGCCATAAGAGCAATGATCTTTATTTCTCACTAAAAGAAGCGCAGCCTTTCGGGGCGTATCTACTAAATGATAACGTGATTTTTAACTACGACAGCTTTATGGAATTCTCGTGCGGCGTAAGCGAGATAAATTTAAAAGGCGAGCACAACATTGCCAACGCAATGGCGGTTATATCTATCGCAAAGATATTGAAATGCGATAACGAAAAAATCAAGAAGGCGCTAGGCTCTTTCCAGGGAGTTGAGCACAGATTGGAATTTGTCAGAAAGATTAATGGGATAAAGTTCATCAACGACTCAAAGGCGACGAACGTGGATTCCGTATGGTATGCTCTGCGCAGCTTTGAAGAGCCGATATTTTTGATACTGGGCGGACAGGATAAAGGCAACGACTATAACAAGATTAAAGACCTGGTTATCAAAAAAGTTGTTAAAATTTACGCCATCGGTTCATCGGCAGATAAAGTCTTCAACTTCTTCCATTCATTTGTAAAAGTTGAAATAAAAAATTCGATGGAAGAGGCAGTGCTGGCCGCAAACAGCGAAGCCAAACAGAATGAGGTTGTACTGCTTTCGCCTGCATGCGCCAGCTTTGATATGTTTGAGAATTATGAACACAGAGGAAGAGTATTTAAACAAGCGGTAAATAAATTATAAATGAAAAAATTAGCTTTAATAATATATTTTGACGCTTTTGTCCTTATGCTGCTCGGCTTAATAATAGTTATGAGCGCAAGCAGCACATACAGCGAGTTTAAATTCGACAGCTTGTTCCACATGTTCAATTCACATTTCTTCAAAGTTATTTTCGGGATAATTCTGATGACTCTTTTCAGCTTTATTCCGTACGAAGTATACAAGGACTTCAGCAAGCTTTCGCTGATTATAATTACCGTAATATTGGCAGTTACATTGTTTGTTGCGCCGGATATTAAAGGCGCAGGCAGATGGATACACCTCGGGTTTTTATCTTTTCAGCCGGCAGACATAGCAAAGCTGCTTCTGCTCATTCATTTGTCGGTTATGCTGGAAGATAAAAAAGACTTGCTCGGCAACTTTAAAGACGGGTTCCTTTATCTCTTTATCTGGGTAATTATTATTTCCTCCCTGGTTATTATCCAGCCTAATGTAAGCAACGGTATTCTCCTGGTTTTTGTTTCGTTAATTCTTCTTTACGTCGGCGGCGCAAAGTTAAGTCATATTTTCCTTTCGGCATTGGCATGTTTAATTGCCGGGGCAATTGTAGCGATGATGTTCGCGCATTCAAGGGAAAGAATATTAACTTTTATAAGCAGCGCCCGGCACGGCGGCGAACCTAATATTCAAGTAAGACAGGCATTGCTGGGGCTGGGAAGCGGTCATATTTTCGGAGTAGGGATGGGGCAGAGCCTGCAGAGTAATTTATTCCTGCCGGAAGCGTACGGAGATTTTATTTTCGCTATTCTTGGCGAAGAGCTCGGCTACATCGGATCGGTGATAATTCTTCTCAGTTATCTGCTGCTGTTTGCCTCTGGAATTCTGGTGGCTAAAAAAGCAAAGGATAGGTTCGGTCAGCTTCTGGCTTTCGGAATTACTTTTTCGATTACTGTGTACGCATTTATTAATATCGCAGTGGCTTCGGGCCTGGTTCCTACTACCGGCCTTCCGCTGCCGTTTATAAGCTACGGCGGAACTTCGTTAACCATCGTATGTATTTCGGTCGGCATACTAGTGAACATAGCTTTGTCGAATTCAATTAAACCGAATATTGAAGTTCAACCTGTAACAAGCCAGGCGGCGCGCGCATGAAAACCGGAAGAACAAAATACAGGTTTTTATTTGCGGGCGGCGGCACCGGCGGGCATTTGTTCCCCGCAGTTGCAGTAGCGGAAAGAATAAAATTATTAATACCCGATGCGGATATTTTATTTGTCGGTACAAAATCCAGAATCGAAGGTAAAGTTGTGCCGCAGCTTGGCTACAAGTTTAAATCGATCTGGATAAAAGGATTTTCGAGAAAGCTTACGCTGGAAAATCTTTTATTCCCGGTTAAGCTTTTTGTGTCGCTTATTCAATCTTTACTAATAAACATGAGCTTTAAGCCCAAGGTAGCGATAGGCTCGGGCGGTTACGTCTCCGGTCCTGCTATTTGGGGTGCTTCGGTAATGGGAGCTAAAATAATTCTGCTAGAGCAGAACAGTTACCCGGGAATTACTTCGCGGCTGCTAGAAAAGTACGCTGAGGAAATTCACATAAGCTTTGAAGACTCAAAAAAATATTTCCGCGATAAGAGCAAGCTGCATTTATCCGGCAACCCGGTGCGCAGTAGTTTCGCGGCTCTTTCAAAAGAGGAAGGGATGAAAGAATTCGGCTTGTCACCGGATTTAAAAACATTATTAATTCTCGGCGGAAGTCTCGGCGCCGGATCAATTAACGAAGCTGCGGCTGCCTCAATAAATCAATTCAGTGGGAAGAAGATTCAAATAATCTGGCAGACCGGGAAGTCGTATTTTGAAAAATATAAAAATTACAATTCGGAGTTAGTGCGGGTAATGCCTTTTATCGAAAGAATGAACCTTGCATACTCTGCGTGCGATCTGCTTTTGGCAAGGGCAGGTGCAACCACTATAGCCGAGATACTTGCGCTGGGCATCCCTTCGGTACTTGTACCTTCGCCTAACGTTGCGGAGAACCACCAGTACTACAATGTTAAGTCATTGTTCGATAAGGATGCGGCAGTTATGATTGAAGATAAGAATATAAAGGAAGAATTACCCGGTGCCGTATTAGGATTAATTTTCAACGAAGAAAAGCTGTCCGGACTCAAAAGAAATGCGTTAAGCTTAGGCAAGCCGGATGCAGCTTTGGTTATAGCGGAAAGTGCAATTAAATTTATAAATGTATAAAGATGGAAAGCAGCGTAAATAAAAAAATATTTAAATATAATATGTCGTTTTATTATCAATCGACTATTATATATTTCGTTGCATTTTTGTTGTACGTAATTGTCCGCGGCGAGTTTGTAGAAGGTTCTTTTAAGCTTATTACGAAAGACCCGATAATTTATTTTTTCGCCATCATCGTTTGTGTTTCTTTGGTTGCCCTGCTGTATAATCTGTACCTAAACCGGCATCTTGAAATAAGCGGCAGTGAGATTTCGTTTTTAACTAGAAAATTCAAAAAGACTTTTTTAATGAGCGAGGTACTGGAAATAAAGATCTCAAGGCCCGGCAGGCGCAGCAACAACCAGCGCTTCCGGTTAATTAGAATTAAGATTAGAAACAGAAGACGCCAGGTTATAATAAGGCCTTATGATTATGAGAACGAAAACGATTTAATTACAATCTTTAATGAAATAAAAGAGAGTTTGGGAAACTAAAGAATGTTTAAGAATATTAAGAAGGTTCACTTCGTTGGTATAGGCGGAATAGGAATGAGCGGTATTGCAGAAATACTGTTGAACCAGGGATTTGAAATTTCCGGCTCGGATAAAGCTCTTACAGACATAACTGCTCACTTAAGCAGCCTAGGCATTAAAATATACGAAGGGCATTCACCGGAAAATTTAAAAGATGTTGATGTGCTGGTTTATTCCTCCGCGGTTGCGCTGAACAATCCGGAAGTTAAAGCGGCAATTGAAAGGAAGATTCCCATCATCAAGCGCTCCGAAATGCTTGCCGAGTGTATGAGGATGAAATACGGAATAGGCATAGCCGGCACGCACGGAAAGACAACTACAACTTCGATGGTCGGTTTAACATTAACAGAAGGCGGTATAGACCCGACTATAATTGTCGGTGGAAAGTTGAGCGGGCTCGGCGGAACTAATGCAAGGCTCGGCCAGGGCGAATTCATCGTTGTTGAGGCTGATGAGTTTGACAGGACGTTCTTAAAACTTACTCCTACTATTGCTGCGCTTACAACTTTGGAAAGCGAGCACCTGGATACTTATAAGGATCTGGACGACATAAAAGCAGCCTTCGTTCAGTTTGCGAACAAAGTTCCCTTTTACGGCTTCGTAGTTCTTTGCATGGATGAGCCCGCATTGCAGGACATAATACCGCAGATAAATAAGAAGATTTTTAGTTACGGTCTTACTGCACAGGCGGATATCCGCGCTGTGGATATTTCACACGATAAGTTTACCAGTTCATTTACCGTTAAATACAAAGGCGATGAAATAGGCAAGCTGAACTTGAAAGTTCCGGGGATTCACAATGTAAAAAATTCTCTTGTCGCGGTCTGCATAGCCAGGGAACTCGGAATAGAATTTAGTAAGATTAAGAAAGCGCTGGAATCGTTCTCAGGCGTTTACAGAAGATTCGAAGTAAAATACGATAACGAAGTGCTCGTGATAGATGATTATGCGCATCATCCTACCGAAACCAGCGCAACTCTTGCCGGAATTAGGAACGGATGGGACAGAAGATTAGTGGCCGTATTCCAGCCGCATCTATTTTCCAGAACTAGAGACTTCTACCAGGAGTTCGGAAGATCGTTCTTGAATTCGGATATTTTTATATGTACCGATATTTACCCGGCAAGGGAAGAACCGATAGAAGGCGTAACGGGAGAATTGATCGCGGAAGCCGCCAGGAAGTTCGGTCATAAGAATGTTATTTATGTTGAAGATAAGACGAAGGTCCCGGATAAGCTATCCGAGATAAAAAAAGACGGCGACATAATTATTACGATGGGTGCCGGCGATATCTGGAAGTACGGTGAATTGTTTGTGCAATCGTTAAAAAACTGATTTGAAATGTTTGAGAAGTCTGGTAAAATATTGGGAACATTATTGTTCATTCTCTTGGTATCCGGATTATTTTATTTGGCTTTTTTTCACGGTAAAAAAACAAACAACGGAGATATCAGAATGATTGAAGTTGAAGGTAATCATCTATTGTCGGCTAAGGATTATCTGTCTTTTACCAAATTGAATGATAATTCCGATTTTGTTGATCTGACGCTTCCGGAAATTAAAGAACGTTTTTTAAAACATCCGTACATAAAAAGAGTTGAATTGGAATACGAAGGAGACCATAGGGTTAAAGTGTACATAACAGAAAAAGATATTGAGGCAACTCTTTTAACCAACGGTGAGCCCATGTTGATTTCGGATGACTTCCAGGTCATCCCTACCCTTCAGGATATGAAAATACTGGATTTGCCGGTAATCAGCAATCCGGATTTTAATAAAAAACCGCCGCTCCTTTCCTACGTAAAGAACGACGGAGTGCTGCAGGCATTTAAGATTATTGAAGCAGCGAAGCTGATAAACAAAGATATTTATAAAAGGCTTTCTGAAATTAATTTACGGAACGGCGGCGATATAATTTTAACATTCTCCGGTGTAAAGCCGCCGGTTATTTACGGCAAAGGCGAAGCAGCTAAAAAAATGGTGTATCTAGATGTAATGTGGAAAAGCATTATTAGCGGCGATGACATTGCGGAGAACAGCGATTATATCGACTTAAGGTTCTCCGGTGAAATTTTCGTCGGCACTTCCGACAAAATAGGTTTAACCGAATGAAAAAAAATATACTAGCAGGACTCGATTTAGGAACCACAAAGGTTTGTGCGGTTATTGCCGAGAAGTCGGATGACGACAACCGCATAAACATACTCGGCTTCGGTGTAGCACCTTCCGAAGGACTGCATAAGGGGCTTGTAGCCAACATCAGTAAGACTGCCGAGGCGATTAAGGAAGCTGTAGCAATTGCTTCGAACAGGGCGGGCATTCAAATTAATTTAGTAAATGTAGGCGTTGCCGGAGAACATATTACAAGCATACGCCACCGCAATTATGTTACCATAAGCAACGAGGATAGAGAAATTACAAAAGCCGATCTGGACAGGCTAGAAGCCGATGTAAGAACAATCCGGATTCCTTCCGACAGGCAGATACTTCACATAATCCCGGAAGAGTTTTCGGTTGATTACCAGGGCGGCATAGAAAACCCTATCGGTATGTCGGGCTCTCGCCTGGAAGCTACCAACCACATCGTGCTCGCTTCAATTCCGGCAATTCAGAATATCCGCAAATCAGTCGAGAGGGCTGGCCTTCAAATTCAGGATTATATCCTTCAGCCGATTGCCTCCAGCTCATCTGTTCTTGAAGACAGCGAGAAAGACCTTGGAGTTGCCTTAATAGATATAGGAGGCGGTACGACTGACATTGCTATATTCCATAACAAAGCGATAAAGCATACAAAGGTAATTGGCGTTGCGGGCAACCAGGTAACTAACGATATACGCGAATCCCTGGGTATAGTTACGGAAGAAGCCGAGAAATTAAAAAAGGAATACGGCTACGCTACTGAAGCATCCATTATAAAGGATGAGGATATTCTTATACGCGGGGTGGGCGCCAGAGGCAATACAAAAATCCCGATCAGCCTCTTAACTCAAATAGTAAGCTTAAGGATGCGCGAATTGTTCAGCTTGATTGATAATGAAATAAGAAGTGCGGGATTCAAAAATAAAATTAAAGCAGGCATAGTGCTTACAGGCGGCGGCTCTTTATTGAAAGGCTGCACTGAGCTTGCCGAGGAAGTATTCGGGCTGCCTGCAAGGATTGGAGTTCCACAGGAACTGGGAGCCGGGCTGTCCAACGAAATAGAAAGCCCGGAGTTTGCAACGGTAGCGGGTTTAATTAGAGGAATACCCGGCGGCAAGTCAAGCGAATATCAAGTATTGATAAAGCCTAAAAGGAAAAAGGCAAAAATAAAATATCGAGTTTAGTCAAACGCGTTCAACAATTTTTTGATGAATTATAATATTCAAATAGGAGGTAGATCATGACCAAATTTGCAACCATTGATAGAGGAAAATCGATGTCGGCAATCTTAAAAGTAGTTGGTGTAGGGGGCGGCGGCTGCAATGCAATAGAAAGCATGATTAAAAGAGGGCTTGTTGGCGTTGAATATGTTGCGGTAAATACCGATGCGCAAGTGCTGAACAGCAGCAGTGCAACGCATAAAATTCAGGTCGGTACCAGTATAACCCGAGGGCTTGGTGCCGGCGCCGATCCTAATGTTGGGCGCAAATCTTTGGAAGAAGACCGCGAGAAGATTGCCGAAGTAATTTCCGGCAGCGATATGGTTTTTGTTACTGCTGGTATGGGCGGCGGAACCGGTACCGGCGGCGCTCCTGTAGTCGCCTCCATTGCCAAGAGCATCGGATCTCTTGTAGTTGGAATTGTAACTAAGCCTTTCAGATGGGAAGGGAAAAAGCGCATGCTTAATGCCGAGCAGGGTATTCAGGAATTAAAGCAGTATGTCGACAGCTTAATCGTAATACCCAATGAGAGACTACTCAGCATACTGGATAAAAGCATAAATGCCTTTGCTGCATTTGATAAACCGAATGAGGTATTGTACGAGGCAACGCGCGGCATTGCCGATATAATTACCATAGAAGGATTAATAAACGTAGACTTTGCCGACGTACGCGCGGTGATGAACCAGAGCGGCGAAGCATTAATGGGATGCGGAATTGCCAGCGGCGAAAACAGAGCTATCGAAGCTGCGCAGAAGGCTATCTCCAGTCCGCTGCTTGAAGGTATAAATATTAAGGGCGCTAAAAGTGTTTTACTTAATGTTACAGGCTCCAGCAACCTTACTATGCAGGAGATTAACGAAGGCAATAATGTTATATTCGAAGCTGCCGGAGAAGAAGCAAACGTTATATTCGGCTGCGTGCTAAAAGAAGAGATGAACGATTACGTTTCTTATACTGTTATTGCCACCGGCTTTGACGGTAGCAGCCAATCCTACGGCTCAAAGTCTTCAAAGAATGTTCAGCCCAAGCAGAAAAGCCTTGATACTTTTAGAGGCGGCTTTAATTTTCTAGAGAATAACGATATTAACACCGAAGATCTGGATGTACCGACTATTCTTAGGGTAAAGAGCCCTAAATCGACTCTTGAAGACAAACCTGAGGATAAGGCAACTCCTAAAAGCGGTTTTAACTTTGATGCCTCCAGGTATAACTGGGCAAAGGAAAAGACGAATAAAGTAAACGCCGAAAACAACAACGACGATGAGGACAGCTCGTCATTTTTAAGAATGATAATGGACTAGCTTTTAAAAAGTTGACGCAGAAGATAAAAACCGGTTCTTATATACTAATTCGTTTATAGCGTTAGGGTGCGCGGTATTTAAGCCGAATAGCAGGTAACAACTTTACTTATTCGTCGCTGGGCCTGGATTCGACAAAAATATTGTTCGATTCATCCAGTGCTACTATTATCCGGTTTGGCCGGCAGCATATCCTGCAGTCTTCAATAAAGTCCTGTTTGCCGTCTACCGTTAAATCTAACCATACTGTATTTACTTCTCCGCAGTACTGGCATGTCCACAGAATGTCTTCATCGGTTGTCTGCATTTTTTCTTTATTGCTCATATGTATCTCTCAATTTCTATTGGAATGAAGTTAAATATTCGTTTAACAAAATTGAATACCTTCATTTATGTCTTCACATTTTGATTAATTTTGATTATATAATTACGATCTTATAAATTATTTTTTTACCGCTTACACGTCTGCCAATCTTTAATAAGTTTTCACTCGATCTTTTGCCCAACTTAAGAACAGTAATAGAAAATTATTGCTGAATTAAGAACTTGACGGAATATTTGAGTGCAACAACCTGATTAAATTAAGAAACATTAGTAACCGAAATAAACAGAGACCTTATTTCCTTTATTCAACTTTGTAAGAGAATTGTCCCGGAGGATGGTTTAATTTTTAGATCAAGAGCAGCACTTAAGCATCCTAATATTTTAGAAATTTACATGCATTATCAAAAACCCGATAAGATCATTTTATCTTTTAATCGAAAATAGGTTGAAACAATAAAATTATTTCAGGCATTGTTTTTGGACATATTTAATTATGCAACCCTCAACATCCAAGGCAGCAACGTTGAAGGTTTAAAGCGTAACTGCTGTTATTAAGTATTATTCAATAGGGAAATCTTTTTATGATGACTTTATGAATTAAATGGGATAAATTAATCCGGCTTTAAATTAAACGGTGGAGGATTTTATGAAGACTTATCTGGTATTTTTGTCTATTCTTTTTCTTGCTTATTCAGGGTGCAAAGAAACAATTTATGAAACACAGCCTGCAGTTCCCAAAGAATTCACTAACGATCTTCTGCACGCAGACCTAATCGGTAAAGTGCTGCCTGCCGACAGCAAGGCTGTAGTAGTTATCAGCCAGGTCAATACAATCGATTCGGCAGAAATAAGTCCGGTCGACGGCTCGTTCGCTTTCCGCGATCTTAGAGCGGGGAATTATAACATAACTATCAGCGCAGATAATTACCGCATCTTCAGAAGAGAAAATTTTATGCTTCAGGGCGGCACTGTTATTTACCTGGGGGATATAATTCTGTCCACCGTCCCGGATCATATCGAATCTTTTTATCCGGCCGATAGAAGTGAGATTGTTTACGATTGGCGTTACGGAAGAATTACAATATCAATTCTCTTTACCGAGCCGATGAACAGGGAAAGCGTGGAAAAGGCTTTCTTTGTAGAGCCCGCTGTGGAAGGAATTTTTACCTGGGGAGTTTATACTCAAGCCCCTGTAGACGGAATGTTTGCCGATTCAAAGGGGTATAATTCCGGCGCAACTATAACTACGCCCAGCAAGGTTAAATCCATGACGTACGTGTTTGCCAAGAAAGATTCTTATCCGGATAAGGAATATAAAATTTCAATCGGTACCTCGGCAAAAGATACTGCCGGAAATTTCATGCGCT
>JAKAJV010000024.1 GCA_021813585.1 Bacteroidota bacterium
TAAATGGTATAAACAGTTAACTACAGGGGAAGCCCGGGCATACACTTTAAAAGATATTTTCGGCAAATGGAAGCCGGAGGTGAATTAGTAATGAACGATGGAAAAGTAAGTAGTAAGAAGTATGCAGTAGGTAGTAGGCAAAAACAAGTAGGCAGTAGACAATTCTATAAAAGGAATGAAGATTGTAAAAAGTTTAATGGCTATAGTTCAAAAATAAAATTTAGAAAAAGCCATTCGATCATTCATGCATGTATTCACGTTGCCTTACCATTAATAACTTTTTTCTTGTTTTTCACCTCCGTTCTGCCTGCTCAGGAGATTAAGAATAAATCTAAGATGGCTGTCGAAGCCTGGGTGCCGGATTTGGAAAACGGCAAATATAAAAACCCGATTATCTATGCCGATTATTCCGATCCTGATGTAATTAGGGTTGGTGATGATTTTTATTTGGTTGCTTCCAGTTTTGATCAAGTTCCCGGCTTACCGATTCTGCATTCCAGGGATTTGGTAAACTGGACAATCATCGGGCATGCGCTTCTTCGCCAGCCGCCTTTTGATGTGTATTCCAAAACGCAGCACGGCAACGGTGTTTGGGCGCCTTCAATAAGATACCACAAAGGAGAATTCTATATTTATTACCCGGATGTTGATTACGGTATTTACATGGTTAAAGCAAAAAATCCTGCCGGGCCATGGTCTGTTCCTTTTTTAGTTCAGGAAGGAAAAGGTTTGGAAGACCCTTGTCCTTTGTGGGATACTGACGGCAAAGCGTATCTTATTCATGCTTATGCAGGCAGCAGGGCTGGCAGCAAAAGTATTCTAGTAATTAATAAAATGAATCCGGAAGGCACCAAGCTTCTAGACCAGGGAGTGATTGTTTACGACGGCCACGGAATTGATCCTACTGTTGAAGGACCAAAGTTGTATAAACGGGACGGCTATTATTACATTTTTGCACCTGCCGGGGGAGTAGCCGAAGGATGGCAGATAGTCCTTCGCTCAAAATATATTTACGGACCTTATGAAAGAAGGGAGGTACTGGCTAAGGGAAAAACCGATATCAACGGGCCGCATCAGGGTGCATGGGTGGAAACCAAATCCGGCCGGTCCTGGTTCATCCATTTTCAGGACAGAGGTCCATACGGCAGAGTTGATTTATTGGAACCGATGAAGTGGAAAGACAACTGGCCGTTAATCGGAATCAATCAGAATAGCGAAGGAGTAGGTGAGCCTGTTTTGACTTATAGTAAGCCGGATGTCAGTCCCAGCAAAGATGGGCCTCGACAGGTCGGCAAGACTTACCCGGTTCAGGTTCCTCAAACATCGGATGAATTTAACAGCGTTGAATTAGGGCCGCAGTGGCAGTGGCAGGCAAATCCGGGAGCGACATGGGTATTTACATCGGGTTACGGTTATCTGCGTTTGTATGCGCAAATGTTACCCAAGGATTATAAAAATTATTGGGATGTGCCGAATATTTTAACTCAGAAATTTCCTGCTGAAAAATTTACAGCAACGACTAAACTAACATTTAAGCCTTTATCAATCGGTGACAAAGTAGGTTTCATAGTAATGGGTGCAAGCTATGCATATCTTTCGTTAACCAACAAGGAAGACGGAATCCATCTTGCATATACAACATGTCTTAATGCAGATAAAGGCAAAGCGGAAGACGAACATGAAATAAAAAAATTGGATAGCGGTACAATTTATTTTAAAGTAAATGTAGATAGCGGGGCTGTCTGTCATTTAAGCTACAGTACCAACGGTAAAAATTTTGTCGCTGCCGGAGAACCGTTTTCGGCAGTAGCGGGAAGATGGATTGGTGCAAAAGTGGGAATGTTCTGTACAAAAACCGTAAAGACTAATGATTCGGGCTTTGCAGATTTTGATTGGTTCAGAATTACTCAGTAAAATTAATGATTGTAATTGCTAATTCACTTAAAGACATTATTCAATTTGTAAGTTAAAAGATATCCTTGATTTTTCGTAGCGACAGGGCTGGGGCTTGCCACGAGGTTCATACCACTGATTAGAATGCTCTTCGGTTCTAAACCTGCTTAGTGTTTTCTAACCCGGAATAATTGAGAAAAGGGATCATTTTTTAATTTTTATTTGTTTAGTCAAAAATTTTACTTGACATTAACAAATTTTTTCAGGAAGTTACGTAAGCGATAAAGTTATCAATAACTTTATCGATTAAATTTTTCTCCAATTACCGTATTTAATCCGGGTACATGTTATTTTTATATGGGTGGACTCTTTCAGTAAACAACATCAATAACTTCTCTTCTTCTTACATTATTGATAAAGCCACATACCCGGATTTCGCCATCTCTGTTTTTTAGGTTATTAAATATTGCTGATAAATGTTTTTCATTTTAGAAGATGAAAAATAGTATGCTATAAGCGGGAATATACTTGTTTGCGCAAAATATTGGGAATAACAAGCAAATAGGGACTCAGCAAGTTTTTAAAAATTAGTAATCCGGATAAGTTGACCCTTTTGATGTGTTAAGAAAATACCACTTTGTTTTCCCATTACCTTAAGGAGTCGTCATATATACCTGCACAATCATCTTCTAATTTTTTTTAAGAAAAATTTTACGGAGAGATTTACTAAAGAGGTATTAACATGGTAAGGTCAACTTTCGTTAAAGCATGTCTAATTTTTATCTGGCTCATATCTAGCACCATTTTTTCACAAGGAGTAATGCGCGGAATAGTTGTCGATTCCCTAACTTCAAAACCGTTAGTGGGCGCTAATGTTTTTTTAATAGGTACCTCATTAGGCAATGCGACTAATCTGGAAGGGGAATATTCAATAACTACAATTCCCGCCGGGGCGTATAACGTAAAGATTTCTTATATAGGATACAAATCCAAAACGGTAGGTATTAATATTAAAAAGGATGAGACGCTTCAATTGAATTTTGAATTGACTCCGGATGTAATAGAGGGAAAGGTGGTTTATGTAACTGCCCAGGCTTCCGGGCAGGCTGCTGCTATAAACCAGCAGGTAAGATCGAATACAATCATCAATGTAGTTTCTGAAGAGAAGATTAGGGAACTGCCGGATGCAAATGCAGCAGAAGCGATAGGACGGCTGCCTGGCGTATCGCTTATAAGATCCGGCGGCGAAGCAAACCAGGTAATCCTAAGAGGGTTAAGCGAGAAGTTTACGAATATTACCATCGATGGTATCCAGATACCTTCCACCGATTCTACGGAAAGGAACGTCGACTTAAGTACAATTTCTCAAAGCTCACTTGCGGGTATAGAATTATATAAAGCCTTAACTCCGGATAAGGATGGCGATGCAATAGCTGGGAGTATAAACCTTGTAACGAAGAAAGCGCCTGCTGAAAGAAAGGTAAGAGTTGAAATGAAAGGTGACTACAACGAGTTGATGAATTCTGCAAAGCAATATGATTTTGCTTTTAAGTACGGTGAAAGATTCTTAAATAGTTTTCTCGGCGTTCAACTGTTCGGTAATTTGGAGAACAGGGTTAGAAGCAGTGAAAACTTTGATCTGAATTATAACCAGGGACTAAACAACCAGACAGATTATGCAATAAGCAATTTTATAGTTCAGTTTAACAACGAAATAAGGAAGCGTAACGGTTTTAGTTTGCTTTTAGATCTCAATACTCCCGATGATGGCTCTATAAGAATAAATAATGTTTACAGCGGGACAAAGAGGGATATCTTTATTTCAACCAGGGATTATCCGACTTCAAGCGGCGGCACTACCAGCGGATCGAGCGTTAATTATTCGGCTCAAGACCAGATAGAGGAAATTAAGACTTTTAGCAGCGCAGTAACCGGAGACAATTATGTATCCGGCCTAGCATTAAATTGGGGACTTTCTTTTGCACAGTCTTCTTCAGAATTCCCGTACGATTTTCTGGCAGATTTTTTAGAGCCGTCCTTATTGAGAGATTCCGTCGTTATTTCAGGAATGGATCAAACGCCTACAATTAAAAATAATCCGGAGTTGCTGGTGCCTTACGCTACAAATAATTTTAAGGCAGCTACTTTGTACGATGGATACTATTCTACAAAAAATAATTATGACAAGCAGCGCGTTCTATACCTTAACGTTGCAAGAGACTATCTGTTCAGCAGCCTTTTTTCGGGGCAGCTTAAGATAGGAGGAAAATATAAGATTCAGGATAAATCTAATCTTCAGGGAAAAATGTACTCGCCCTACTATCTGGGCAGCTGGCAGGCTTTTAACATTAATCCCAACGGTTCCATTCAGCCTAAAAATTTAAGCGGAACCTACTTTGATACATTTTATCAGAACTATTTAAAATCCTCTTCTAATGTCTATCCATCTTTCTATTATTTCCTCAACTCGAATCCAGACTCGAGAGATATTTTTAATAAGTATACTTTAAATCCAATAGTTAACCGCGATAAGCTTAAACAGTGGTACGAATTAAATAAGAACGGCGTCGATCAGAATGGAAAGTCTTATGAATACATGGATGACCCTACCGCAAAGACTTACAATTATTCTATAACAGAGAAAGTAGGCGCAGCATATGTAATGAACACTCTGAATATCGGGCAGAAGGCTACTTTAATTGCCGGTCTTAGAGTTGAGAGCGAGAACAACAATTATATTTCCAGGTATTCCCCTGTACAGACGGGGGGATTTCCAATTCCCCCGGATGCAAGTAGGGATACGACTGCATCGCATAAAGAAACAGTCTGGCTACCCAACTTTCATGTAAATTACAGAGCTACAGATTTCTTAAACCTACGAATTGCCGCATACAGGGCGCTTGCAAGGCCGGATTTTAACTTCCGGCTGAATACGTATTTCGCATGGCGGGATGTTCAGGCCGGCGGCTCTAAACAGCTGCTTCTTGGCAATCCGCAGTTGAAAGACGCCAAGGCCTGGAACTATGAGATCAATCTTTCTTACTTTGGAAATGAAATAGGATTGGTATCTCTTTCGGCATTTTACAAAAATATTACCGATATGTACCACATGCTGAACCAGTTGAATACAAGCGGCAGTGGACTAATTCAGTATCTTGGGCTCAACTGGAAATCTCTGCACACAGGCACTTATGCATTAACTGTGCCTTACAATTCAGATAAGCCTACAAAAGTTTGGGGATTCGAATTCGAGCATCAAATAAATTTTACATTCCTGCCGGGGTTGCTCCAGAATTTCGTTCTCTCGTACAATGCGTCGGTTGTCCGTTCGGAGACGCATATAATAGCAACCACAATAGATACTGTTAAATATTATGTTGAGGGTATTCCCGTTCCATTCTATAGATACGATGAACGGGTAATAGATAAAAAACAAAACCTGGAAAACCAGCCGGAATTTTACGGCAACATATCTTTGGGATATGATATAGGGGGCTTTTCAGCAAGGGTGTCGCTTTTCCATCAATCCCAGTATAATGTTTCTTTTACTCCGAGCGGAGTAGGCGATATCGTGTCGAATGAATTTACGCGTCTAGATCTGGCTCTAAAACAGAAAGTGAACGATTACATATCTGTGCTGTTGAACGTAAGCAATCTTACAAACGTTAAAGAAGGAGATTCGTTGTACGACAGAGTTAACGGATACAAAATTCTAAATACACAGCAGCGGTACGGAATTACTGCAGACTTTGGAGTAATACTTCAACTCTGATCTCCATAAGGCGTTTACCGTAATTATGAAGGAAGTTAAAAATTTTTTTTATAAAAAACCGTAGCTAAAGGAGGTGCTGTTAAAAGGAAGCAAAAAGAATTTCTAAATAAATATTATTAACAAATAAAATTTGGAGGCTTTATGTTTGTAAAGAATTTCTGTTCATTTTTCTTTTTGACGTTTTTTTTCGCTTCAGTTATCTCATATGGGCAAGAAAATGTTAAAGCGCTAAATCCATATGACGGTACAACGAATTCTTATATCATGGCGCAGATTAAAGCAGATACAGCTGCGAACCATGGTATACTTCCAAACAGAGTTTACGAATTGCAGAGGGACGGATTGTATTTGAACACCGAGGTGTTTAACGTCCCGGCCGGAAGCACCATGAGGTTAAGAGCCGCAAGCGGGACAGGAAAAAGACCTGTAATTTATCAATATCCTACCGGTACCGGTGCTACCCCGTCTAGGCCTCCCGGAAATATATTTGTATTGCTGGGTGGAAACCTTGAAATGAAAAATATAGTTATTTCCGGGTACTTTGAACCTGTTGATACAAATTTTAATAACGTACAGGGCGGCCTGGTTAATACAACTCAGCCGGGCTCTTCTATTATTGTAGATAGCTGTATATTGACGAACATAAACGGGCAGCACCTTAGGACAGGCAGCGCATCTATAAAGGTTCAGGTAACGAATTCAATTTTTGCAAATATGGGCGCGTTGAGTACTTCCAATTTGGGCGCCGGTAAAGCGATTGATCTGCGAGAAGTTTCTTGCGACTCATTAATTCTTACCAACAATACGTTTGTTAATTACCAGGACAGGATAGTACGCCACTATAATTATTCAAATCCCGAGGCAGGTACCGGGGGACTAAACTACGCCCTAATTGATCATAATACTTTTATTAACGGAATGGGATTCCACGGCTTGCTTTCACTTGGCAATGTTGGCTCAAAAATTATTATTTCCAACAACCTATTCCATGATGCATTTGCCTGCGGAGAAGATACCGGTGATGTTACGCGTTCTGCCGAGTGGGCTAATACCGGCGAGAAATACCCGAACGGCAATAACAGGATGTCTTGGATTTTTTCAGCACCAAACGATACTACTTCCTGGGTTATTAAAAATAATTATGTAAGCATTTCGGATTCGGGGCTGGCATATTTGAACGATTTCAAATTAACCTGCATTAATCCGTTATCATGGCACATTAATAAAAGGATAGCTGCAGATTCGTTGACTGCATTTAAATACGAAAAAATTACGTTCCAAAATATTCCGAGACTAATGACGAACGAGATGCGCTGGTACAGAGATCCCAACGGTGGAAACATGTTGAAGAATACTCCTTCATCTCTGTGGCACAGTAAAACCGATGATATGGACCGCAGGGTATTCCGCTATTTTGCCGATACGATGAGTGCAAAATATTCCACTTCTTTAAGCGCATATACCGGCGCCGATAAAGGTCTGCCCGTAGGTGATTTGAACTGGTGGGGCCTGGTAACGAGTGTCGGCAGCAGCATTAACAATCGAGTGAGTGAATATCGACTCGACCAAAACTTCCCTAACCCGTTTAATCCGTCGACCATAATTTCGTTCAGTTTGGCTAAGGCCGGCTTTACATCGTTAACTATCTATAATATCCTTGGTCAGAAGATAGCCTCGCTCTATTCAGGCAATTTACAAAAGGGCTATCATGAATTTTCATTTGATGCTTCAAAATTGGCCTCAGGAATTTATTTTTACAGATTGGAGTCGGGAACTTATTCATCCATGAAAAAAATGATACATTTAAAATAATGGTGCACTCAGGATAATATTTACTCAAAACAGAAATAACGGAAATGATAAGCCATATTTAATAAAGATGGTTTATCATTTCCATTTAAATTGATTCTGCCTTTTTCCTTGAGCTAAAAATTTTTCTAGATTTAATGTGCAATTCAATTTTCCGGAAATTCAAGTACGTAGATGAATTTTGCTAGAAAAAAATATAGCAACAACAAATAATAATTAAGAAAAAAAGCTTTAGACTAAATGTTTAAGCTACAATCTATTAAGCCGAAAAATATCTTACAGTAATTCTTAAAAAGAATTACCACGCAAAAAAAATCCTTGACAATTAACTTTAAATTTCCCAAATTGACAACCGATAAAGTTATCGTTTACTTAACCGTTTACTTTCTTTGTTACTTTATTACGAAAGGCAAATAATCTGAAGGTTTGTTACATCTTAACGTCAGTTACTGGAAAAGTAATTCTTGATTTTAATCTTTCCGAAATAAATAGCTTTCAACTACAAACCTTTAATCTATTCTGTCCATTTGTTCATTAGAAATTCTTTCTGTGTAAGAAAATGATTTTTCGGGTTCTGCTTTAACTACAAATTTAAGAACAACAGATAGATAATTTATAATATTTTCTAAAAGTTTTGTGACTTACTGTGGCGAAGCCGTGCCCGGCCGTATTGAGTAAGACAATAATCCAATAGAAATTTAGTAACTGAAAAAATAACCTTCTTGCCAAAGCAAAATTTTTAAGTATACCGGAAGTAATTCTTAATTAGAAATTCATTTAATTAAATCTTCAACAAAAAGAAAGGAATACATCATGAAGACTCGTCTATTATATTCACTGATTACTGCTGTATTGTTCTGGGGGATGTCGACAGTAATAACTTACAGCCAGACATATTCTTCTATTACATGGTATCTGGATCAAGTGGACAGCACAACTCCTACCGTAATTTACGGGCCTTTAACAGGCCAGCCAATTGTCGGCTCGCCTTTGAAGGATAATGTTCAATTTGTAATTAGAAGTTATACCGGCGGTTTTACCGGTACGGGTCCTATCCCTGGGGTTTCGTCCTCAATGCGCTGGTGGCCGGTAGACGGTTCCGGCACTGCAGTATCCTGGGGAAATGAAACAGGTCAAAACAACGACCGATATGTTCAATTGCAAGCCGCGCCGAAACCGGGTTATTCGTGGACTGTTGATACGCTATCTATTTGGCTAGCCGGCGGCGGTACATCTTATGTAAGAGCGCGTATCTATTGGTCAACTGATCCGTTGTTTATTGTTCAGAACGAGCTTACTCCGGACACGGGCATTGCACTACAGCATGCAACCAACGTTGGAATTGCACAATATACATACCCTGTTAATATATCCGTAAGCGATGGCCAATCACTGTATTTTAGAGTATATCCGTGGTACACTGCTTCGCCTTCAACTTCCAAGTATTTGTATACTCAATATGCTTACTTCTCCGGTACTACCTCACCAACAACAGCAGTTAAGGAAAGTCCCGAATTACCTAAGACATATTCGCTTTTACAAAACTATCCAAACCCGTTCAACCCATCTACTGTAATTGAATATCAGGTCCCTAAAAGCAGCTTTGTAAAGATTACTGTCTATAATCTTCTGGGAAACGTGGTTGAAAATCTTGTAAACGAACAGCAGTCGGCAGGAGACTATACGGTTACTTTTAATGCGGTAAATTTACCTAGCGGAATATATTTCTATACCATAAATGCGGGCAGCTTTACCCAAACAAAAAAGATGATGCTGATTAAATGATTTTTAAATTTATTGTTAGTAGAATTAATCGAACCGGCCCGGGTAAATATTTATGGGCCGGTTCTACTTACTTTTCTAAAATTAATTACCTTTTCGGAATATAATAGTCGGGATTAAAGTGGGACAAATAAAATCTACGTTCTCTTTCTCTGTCTTCTTTCTTTTATTAATTTTCTCATCATATTCACTTGCTCAGAACACATCTTCTGTAAAATGGAATCTTGTTCCGCCGGATTCGCAGCGCGTTTCATCCGATTCCGGTTTTGTAAGCGGTTATAATGTTGCAGGCAGCAATATTATTATTAGAGATTATACCGGCGTTCTTAACGATGGGGTTAGTACCGGTCCCCTTGGTAAATACCAAAGATGGTATTTGAACGCTAATTGGCCGAGCGAGACTTCGCAGAATAATTCTCGCTTCATTCAATTTGAAGTAAGAGCCGATGCCGGTTATACACTCAGCATAAATTCAATTTCATTTTATATTAATGCCGGCGGTACCGGTAATATGCTGGCAAATTTTTATTATTCAACCGATACAAGTTTTACTTCACCCATCCTATTAAATACCGGCGGTCCGTTTGCCGTTTCTAGAGATGTTGCTGCTCAGATAAAATATTCTGTTCAGGCTTCTGTTGGAAACGGACAATCATTTTATTTTAGAATTTATCCCTGGCTGCCTGGCGGCTCAACCAACACAGGAAAATATATTTACCTTCAGGAAGTAATCATTTCCGGGATTACATTTAGTTTCGGCGACACTACATCTCCATCTCTGCCGGTTCTTACAACATCAAATATTACGAATATAAAATCCACATCTGCAGCCTGCGGCGGCAATGTTACTTCAGACGGTGGCGCTGCTGTTACACAAAGAGGCGTCTGCTGGAATACGACTGAGAATCCGTCAACCGGCGCAAGCAAGACGTCCGACGGCACCGGCACCGGCAGTTATACAAGCACGTTGACGAATCTAAAGCCAGGCACTACATACTACGTACGCGCTTACGCTGTAAACAGCGCCGGAACAAATTACGGCCAGCAGCTTGCATTTACAACTAATACGGATACAACCGGAGCGCTGCTTGCCTTTCCGGGGGCTGAAGGTTTCGGCAGATATACCAGCGGAGGCAGAGGAGGAAGAATTATTCAAGTTACTAATTTGAAAGACGACAACAATCCCGGAAGCTTTAGATATGCTATCAACCAGTCCGGACCTAGAATCATCGTGTTTACCGTTTCGGGAACCATAATGCTGAATTCCGATTTAAATATTTCAAACGGTAATTTAACTATTGCCGGTCAGACTGCACCGGGCGACGGAATTTGCATTGCCAACCATACGGTGGAATGCAAAGCTAGCAATGTTATCGTTCGTTATTTGCGCTTCAGGCTTGGCGATTTAACCAAGGAGGCAAATGATTCGTTCTGGGGAAGAGAGCAAAAAAATATTATAATTGATCATTGCTCATTCAGCTGGGCAATTGATGAAAACGGCAGCTGGTATGACAATACAAATTTTACAATGCAATGGTGCATATACAGCGAGAGCCTGTATCATTCGTTTCATCCGAAGGGCGACCACGGCTACGGCGGCATTTGGGGCGGTATCGGAGCTACTTTTCACCACAACTTAATTGCGGACAACTCCAGCCGCAATCCCAGGTTTAACGGTGCAAGGTACATTTCTACTCATGCAACGGAACTAGTAGATTTTAGGAACAATGTAATTTTCAACTGGGGCTTTAACAGCGCTTACGGCGGCGAGTCGGGCAATCAAAATATTATAAACAATTATTATAAGCCGGGTCCTGCAACCAGCTCTAGCAAAACAGATAGGATAGTCAATCCTTCCGATCCGTTAAATCCGGGTACCGGCTACAGCAAGTGGTATGTTGCCGGCAATTATGTTGAAGGGAATTCCACCGTCTCGGCAGACAATTGGAACGGCGGTGTTCAGCCGGAAGACGCCCCGCTGGATTCTATTAAACTTAATAATCCGCTGCCTGCGGCGCCTGTAGTTACACAGTCGGCCCAGGATGCTTACAATTCTGTTTTACAAAATGCAGGCGCAAATTTCCCTGCAAGAGATTCCGCCGATTTAAGAGTAGTTAATGAAGTTAAAACCGGATACGCTCCTTTTGGAGCCACTTATAACGGCGGCAAAAAAGGAATTATCGACTCTCAAAAGGATGTAGGCGGCTGGCCGGTACTTAAAAGTCTGCCTGCGCCTTTGGATTCCGATCATGATGGTATGCCGGATGACTGGGAGATTGCGCGTGGATTGAATCCTAACGATTCAACAGATTCGCATAAGACAGCGCCCGACGGTTACACTTATATTGAAGATTACATAAACGGTCTCGTTCCTCAAAATATAATGGCAGTAAAAGAGACGAGCCAAATTCCAAGCTCATTAGCATTATTGCAGAACTTCCCGAACCCGTTCAATCCCAATACTAAAATTGAATATCAAATCCCTAGAACAGAAAAGGTGAGAATTGAAGTCTTCGATTTGCTTGGCAGAAGACTGGCTGTCTTAGTAGATGGTATTATTTCGGCGGGAGAACATAATATTAATTTTAATGCATCCGGCTTAAGCTCCGGTGTATATATTTATAGATTGTCATCTTCCAATCAAATTATTTCCAGGAAGATGATCGTTATAAAATAATAGCGACGTGTACGGCAAATAGAAATTTAATTCTTCCCCGGCAGTTATTAGTTCAATAAAAATTTATAAGCGGTTAAAGATTAATAAACAAAGAAAAAAAAATATTTTTAGGAGAGTAAGAAAATGCTACTAAAAATTCTACGAAGGTACCTTGATCTTTTTAAGATAGGGATCATTCTTATCTCCGTTCTCACTGTAGTTACTTCCAGCGCCGATGCGCAAAACAGAAGCAGGATTACGGGAACGGTAAAGGATGCTAAATCGGGTGAGAACCTGGTTGGAGTAAACGTGGTAGTGCAAGGTACATCTTTAGGTGCTGCAACTGATATAAACGGTCAATACTTTATTGTAAACGTACCGGTCGGTACTTACAATTTGAAAGTATCCATGATTGGTTACAAGACTCAAATAATAACAGGAGTTGTTGTATCGCTAGACCGTGTAACCCAGGAAGACATTTCCATGGAGCCCTCGGTTATAGAAGCACAGGCAGTTGTAGTAACCGCTAAAAGGGACGAGCTGCACAAGGAGGTTTCTAGTACGCAGCTTGTGGTTAACGACAGGGAGATTAACAGTACTTCCGGAATTAGGGCGATAAATACTTTCCTTGAGAAACTGCCCGGTGTAGGTGAAAACGACAACGGCTATCTAACCATTAGAGGAGGCAGCGCCGACCAGACTGGTACGTTTGTAAACGGACTGGCATTTAACAACGCGTCAAACGGAAATGCTGAAACCTCGATTCCCTTAAGCGCAATCGAACAGGTATCTCTAATGTCCGGCGGCTACAATGCGGAATACGGAAATTTCCGCTCCGGCTTAATTAACATAACTACTAAGAGCGGCTCTACAAGCGGCTACCACGGTACATTCAGTTTGTCTACCGATCAGTCCCATATGAGAAGATTCGGCCAGTCGTACTTCGACCCTCACAACGATTTTTTAGTATCATACTTAGACCCATCGGTCGCTTTCCAGGGAACTTCAAAAGCGTGGGCTAATGACCCGTACATGCAGCAGCAGCATCCTAAATTCGACGGCTATAATTTACTCGCCGCATCCAGGACTTACCAGGTGAACTACCCCGGCGTTACAGCGCTGGACATGTATTTGTTAACTGCATGGCAGTTTAGAGTAATACCGGATTATGCAGGGCTGTCTAAATTAGGATATACTGTTCCCGAGGACCAGCAAAAATTATTTGCCGCAAGGGCAGGCAACGAAAGCTTCAGCGATTTTAACTTCGACGGCGGCTTCGGCGGTCCTGTTCCTTTTGTAAGCCATCTATTGGGCGATGCTACCTTTTACGTTTCCAATAATACAAAGCAGCAGCATTACACTATGCCCGTAACCCTGGACCACGATTTTTCATCGACAACACTGCTGACCATGAAATCCACCCCTGCGCAGAGCATGACGTTGACTCTTAACGGGCTGTGGAAAAGAGAGATCGGCGTTACTCCGATTATTCCCGTAAACGGCGATGCACCCGATGCCAACGATAGAGGCGGCTTCATGCCTATCGATAATATCCAGTACAAATCGGATGACTTCGTTTATTCTTACGATCCGAACTATTACCCGATACTCGATCAGACAACCGTAATGTCTGGCTTAACTTTAAACCAGATGCTTAGCACAAAAACTTTTTATGAATTAACATTAAGCTATTTAAGAATACAAGATCATACCCCGTTCGGCGACAACCGGGATACCACTACAATTACGCACTTCGGACCGTTCGGTGTTGATATGACGCCTTTCGGCAAATCTCAATTCAATCCCGAACAATACAGCGCTTATTCGTTTACAATACCCTGGGTAAGCAACATGGTGCTAGGGCACAGAGAAGGCGACCTGCACGACAACCAGGTAACCGAGCAGTATGCAGCAAAGTTTAATATCGCTTCCCAGCTGGATGACCATAACTACGTTAAGGCGGGAATCGAATATAATATGATTCATCTTAACCATTTGTTCTATGAAGTTTGGAACCAGAACTCGTACAACACTTATGAATATAACTACGACCGGAAGCCGAGCCAGACGGGATTGTTCGTTCAAGACCAAATGACATACGGCAGCATTGTAGCAAATTTAGGCGTAAGGTTCGATTATTACTACGGCGGCGGCGGGCTTTGGCCGGCACAGCCGTTTGCGTACGATGCCTACGCTCCTCAATCTATTGGTAAAGCCAACGACAGTACGCTGTATGAATACTTAGCTTCCGGTAAATCCTATATCTGGGATTACTGGTATCAATATAATCAAACACACCCCGGGTTCCTTGAACCAATTAAAAATTATTTTACCGTAAGCCCCAGGCTCGGAGTTTCATTCCCGGTAACTACCAACTCCAAGTTTTATTTTAATTACGGTCAGTTCAGGTCCAATCCGCCTTATTACACAATGTACCAGTTCAAATACAGGTATACAAAGAACGGTCTGTACCAGATGTCCAACCCGAACCTGGAACCGCCGAGGACAATTTCTTATGAGCTTGGCGTGGCGTATAATTTTTATCAAAACTATGTTGTAAGAATATCAGGCTATTATAAAGATGTTACCGGCCAGTACGGCACAGTTACATATCAGTCGGCTCAGCCGGAACATCCGAATTTGAATTACAAATCGTATTTGAATAACCAGTACCAGGATATTCAGGGCGTTGAGGTTAATTTATCCAAGAACGACAACAGCTGGTTTACCGGCTGGGTAAATTTTAATTATATGCTTACCAAAACGGGCAACACCGGTGTAAGTACAATAACGGATATTGTAATCAACAATTCTTCTTCTACATTGTACCAGGGCAACGAATCGCGTGCATTGCCGCAGCCGAGTGTTAACGCAAACGTTACTCTGCGCTCCCCGGATAAATGGGGCCCCCAGCTTGGCGGTCTAGATATCTTCGGTAACTGGAGCCTTACATTATTCGCGCAGTGGAGAGCAGGCGATTATTTTACATGGAACCCGCTTAACGATCCGTTTACCAACAACAACCTTACGTGGCCCAATTATTACATGGTCGATCTTAAATTAAGTAAAACATTTAATATTGCCGGAACCCAGGCAACATTTTATGTAGACTGCACTAATCTTCTTAACCTGAAAGTAAATCAGCTGAGCCAGGGCTACCCGTTCCAGGATGCATCCGACGAGCAGCAGTACCTGGCATCGCTGCACCTGCCGATGTATAATTCTCCGCAGTTCGATCAACTAAGGAAACAGAATCCCGGATTGTACATTGCGGGCAACGATAAAGTCGGCGATCTGAGATCAGGTTCCAAACCGTATATTAATGATCCGAATTATTCTTTCTTTATGTACGATCAGCCCAGGGATATTTGGTTTGGAATGAAGGTTGATTTTTAAAAATTTAAGAGATTGGAGATCAAAATGAATAATGTTAAAAATAAACTGCCGGGAGCTGCAATATTTAAAGCCGGTATTTTTCTGATGCTGTTTTTATTAATTAATCCTGAGTTAAAAGCCCAAACTCAACCGGAACTGCAAACTGCGGTTATGAAGCTGGGGCATCTATGGCTGGGTGTGGCTGCCAATGGCTACCGGTCTAGCTTTGAATACCTGTCCGGGTACTTCCCGAACGATTTTGATATTATGGCAAACCGCGGGCAGTATGCGGAAAGCTATACGGGCGCGGGAATAGTACTTACGGCTCTGCACTGGTTTAATCCTCTGGTCGATTCGGTTCAAACAGTATCGCAGTACAGCTTTACTAGCAGTCTTTATCCTGCCTGGCAGGCCGGTAAGGTTCTCGTTCCTATTACAAACTATTTAAGGTACGGCTACCCGGATCAAGTGGTTAATTTTACAACCGTACCGCTGGATAACTTCGGTACCGTTAATCCGGCGTACGGCGCGTTTCAAAATCATACCTACGATGAGATTGTTCAGGTTACCGATTCGACAATTCTCGGTATAAATGTAAGCAGAACACTGCTCGGGTGGTCTCAAAATTATAACGACGATTACGTAATTGCCGACCTTATGTTTACCAATGCAAGCGCAGATACACTGGACAGCGTTTATATCAATTTAAATTTTTCTAAAGACAACCTTGAATATTCAAACGGGCACAATCCCGCGCCTGGAACAAGCGATAACTTTAAGCTGGGCAGCAACGACTGGCATCATTACTACGGAGGAAAGCCGGGCGATTCGCTGAGAGTATTTTACGAATACAGTGCTGACGATCCTCAGAAGCCGGGAGACAATATGGGCTCTCCCGCAGTTACGCAGAACGGAAGACTGCTTGACCCGGATTTTACTTACATGACGGTACTTCATGCTTCCAAACAGCCGTTTACGGATGCCAGCCAGGATGTAGATGATTTTATGCAGCCAAAGGTTACGTATTTCGGAAGGAACTTTCCAAAGACGGTTCAAAACGATGTTTACAACAGCAGCAACTTTTATGTAATCCGAGGCGGATTTTCGGACGACTACCCGATGCCCGGCGCCTTCCCGGATACCCACCACGAGGCTAACGGCGACGAGATGGGCTTTGCAGATAATTCCCAAACTCCCGCCGCTTACCCTGAAAACGCATCGTACAGATATGTAAGCTTCGGGCCTTACACAATGCTTCCCGGTCAAAAGGTTCACATTGTTTATGCAAACGGCTACACAGGCATCGGCTTTAAGAAAGGCCAGGAGGTTGGACAGGAATGGCTGGACGGTACTTTGCAGGATCCGCCCAACATGCCCAACCCTAATACAGGCTGGCTGCCCGCTAATTTCCAGTTCCCCTCCGGCGCAACCGAAATGGATAAGAGGAAAGACAAATGGATTAGCATGGGATTAGATTCCGTAATGCTTAGCGCATACAGAGCTAAATGGAACTATGACCATAACTATAACATACCGCAGGCTCCGCCTCCACCGGAGACGGTGAGTGTTACAGGCTACGGCGACGGAGTTGAAATTGACTGGACTGATCCGCAGGCGGAAACAATGCCGGACTTTGCCGGCTACAGGATAATGGCGAGAATATCCAACGCCGATACCATTTTTTATAGCCCGGTTTATAATTCCGATGCGTCGGATAAATCGGCTAAGCATTCATTCAAATTAAAGGATGTACTTTTCGGCGCTCAATATTATTTTTATGTCCAGTCCAAGGCGTTAATTGCATCAGACGACCCGAATGCAGACTCCACAACGCGCGGGAAAATGATGTACAGCAGCCGGCTGCTGTTCCCGGATATAAATTCGGTGCAGCCGCCTCACTTCCCGCAGGGCGATTTGTCGAAGATAAGAATAGTGCCTAACCCGTATAACATTAAAGACCCTCTCTTAATTACGTATGGATTTACAAATCAGAGGAACATAGCATTTTACAATTTGCCGTCGCAGTGCACTATAAAAATATTTACCGAGAACGGCGACCTTGTTCAGACAATTCAGCACAACAATCCGCTGGGAACCGGATCTGAAAATTGGAATATGCTGACTAGCAGCCAGCAGGTTATTAACAGCGGTGTTTATATTGCGGTTTTCCAAAAACCGAGCGGTGAAATATCTTATCAAAAGTTTATCGTAGTACGGTAAAAAATAAGGAGTTTAAAAATGAATTTGAAAATAAATTCTAAAATAATTTTGACGATGTTTGCCGTTTTTGCCTTGGTAATAGACGGCTACGGACAAGTGGGTCTAAACAAGCTGGCCCAAAGCACGATGAACTTTCAGCTAGTAAGCCTTTCTCCCAAAGCAAGCGCAATGGGAGAGGCATATTACGCTGTAGGTAAAGGTGCGGAAAGCATTTTCTACAATCCTGCCGGTCTGGCCGATATGGATAAAACATTTAACGTTGTAGTAGATTATACTCAATGGATTGCCGGTATAAATTACATAGGCGGTGCCGCAGCATGGAACCTGGATAATTACGGCGTAGTCGGCTTAAGCCTTATGTCGGTTAATTACGGAACGATCTACGGTACTAGCCTGGACCCTAACACCGGCAGCGCATTGGGCTATATAGACAACGGGGCTCTATCAAACGTCAGCGCATACTCCTTTGGTGTTAGCTACGCAAAGGCGATAAGCACACAGTTCTCAATAGGCGGCAATATAAGGATTGCCGGACAAAACCTGGGCGAGAACCAGTTTATTAACGGCGCAACGGTTAAAAACAACGCTACCAAGCTCGTCTTCGATGCTGGAGTTAAATATTATACCGGCTTTAAAAATTTCAGGTTCGGCATGGCAATAAGGAACTTTTCTTCCAACATACTACGCGAAGCTATTTACGAGCAGCTGCCTCTTACATTTACTGTAGGAACGGCGATAGACCTGATGGACTTTATCAACCCGATGCATTCGCAGGAAGATGCTCTTACATTGGCAGTCGATTTCCTTCATTCCAACAATTACTCCGAGAGGTTTAACGTTGGAGCCGAATACAAGCTGCTCGGTATGCTTGCTTTAAGAGCCGGCTACCAGACCAACAGGGATATAGCATCGTGGTCTGCGGGTATAGGAGTGAACAAGACGATTGCAGGCAACGAGATTGAAGTAAATTATTCGTTCTCCAAGATGGATATCTTTAAGAACGTCAACAGGCTTTCGATAGGCTTATCTCTGTAATAAAATACATAATGCCCCTGCTGTTTACTCAATCTTTAAAGGAATGCCAAATAAAATGAGAAACAAAAAATATTTTCATCGTATGTTTTTCCTTTCCTTGTTGATTGCAGCAAATACATTCGGCTCGGTTAAAGAATCTCCGGCTGCAGGCGCAGCAAAGCCCGGTGATCGAGTCTGTTGCAGAACTGTTAAACTGGGATGTAACGAACCATTCCGTGACATAAAAAACTCACAATTCAGTCATGGTTTGGACCATGACTGCCCTGCACTCGAGTTGTGCAACAGACTCGATCGGCAAGAGAGTGTAATAAAATCTTCCCGCAGGTGGCCTGTGCTTTTATGTGACGCGGTTATTGCGAGCTATCCCGGTTTGGCTGTTTACGATACGAACAAAGCTTCATGGAATTATGAGCTGGGAGTTGTTCTCGGTGCTATGTGGAAGGTGTGGCTGAAGACTGATGACCCGGAATACTATAACTACATCAAAAAGAATATTGACTATTTTATTACCGGCGGCGGTGAAATAAAAACATATGATTTTAAAAAATTCAGGCTGGACGATATTGCGCCCGGACGGGTACTTCTGGATCTTTATAGTAAAACCGGCGACGAAAAATATAAAGCTGCTGCTGAAACTCTAAGAAAACAATTAAGCGAACAGCCCAGGACGAAAGACGGCGGTTTCTGGCATAAGGAAATTTATCCGCATCAAATGTGGCTGGACGGTTTGTATATGGCCGAGCCTTTTTATGCCGAGTATGCAAAGATGTTCAACGAGCCTAAAGATTATAACGACATCCTTATGCAGTTTACTCTTATGTACAAACATTCGCTCGATCCTAAAACCGGCCTGCTGTACCACGGCTGGGATGAAAGCAAAACTCAAAAATGGGCCAACCCTAAAACCGGCGACTCACCGAGCTTCTGGGGGAGATCCATCGGCTGGTACCTAATGGGACTGGTTGACGTGCTTGATTATTTCCCTGAAAATAATCCTGGCAGGAAAGAACTGATTTCTATTCTGCAGAAGGAATGCCGCGCATTGTGGAGCTTTAGAGATAAAAAAACAAACCTTTGGTATCTTATACTTGATAAGCCGTCTGAGGCAGGCAACTATCTAGAGGCTTCTTCTTCGGCAATGTTCTGCTACGTGTTTGCTAAGGGCGCTAATAAAGGCTATCTTAATAAAAAGTATTTCAATTATGCTCATATTATTTTTAAGGGCATTGAGCAAAATCTTATTAAGACAGGAAAGGACGGCCTGCCGGAATTAATAAATACGATTAGCAGCGCCGGTCTTGGAGGCAAGCCTTATAGGGACGGCAGCTTTGAATATTATGCCGGCGAGCCAAAGCGTACAAATGATTTCAAAGGGCTCGGTCCTCTTATCTCAGCTTCGCTTGAGCTTGAGCAGCCGCCCGCCGGATTGAAAAAGGGGAATGGAAAGGTTGTCGGCCTTGATTATTATTTTAACCATGAGATGAAGAAAGATAAAAGCGGAAAGGAAGTTCAATACCATTACATCTGGGAGGACACTGCAAACTCAGGTTACTCCGAGCTGGGCAGTGTAATAAAAAATCTGGGTGCGGAAATAGAAGAGCTTCATACTGCGCCTTCGTTAACCGGTTTGAAAAAATTCAGTATCTATATTATTGTCGATCCCGATACGCCGATGGAAAATCCCCACCCAAATTATATTGACGATGCATCCATCAAGAACATTGTTGATTGGGTAAAGGCAGGCGGCGTGCTGGCCTTATTCGCAAACGATAAGGGCAACTGCGAATTCGAACATCTTAACAAGCTTGCAGGGAGTTTCGGAATACATTTTAATGAAGACAGCCGCAACGATGTTGTGGGCAAGAACTACGATATGGGCAGATTCAATAACCTGCCGGAGATTCCATTATTTAAAGGAGTAAAGAATATTTATCTTAAAGAGATAAGCACATTGAAAGTTGCTTACCCGGCAAAGCCGCTTCTAACCGATAAAGGCGATGTAATTATGGCTGCTTCCAAATTTGGGAAAGGCTATGTATTCGCGGTCGGCGATCCCTGGCTGTATAACGAATACATCAACAACAGGAAGCTTCCCGCCGAATTTGAAAATGAAAAAGCAGCAGTGAATTTGTTTACCTGGCTGCTGGGCAAAGCGAAGAAAATATTCTGAAATAATTATTACGCAAAATAACTTTATCCTGTGGAATAATGGAGTATTGGAGTAATGGATAATATGGTCTAATCCATTTCTCCACTACTCCACTATTCCGAAAGGTTGAGAAACATCAGTAAATAAAATAGAAAGGAAATATGAACGGTTCAGTATTAGACAAATATCGTTTTTTTGATACCGATGAAAGGATAAGGCAGATTGCTTTTGATTTGTATTCTAGCGTAAAAGATTTACCTATCATCAGCCCGCACGGCCATGTGGACCCCGCCCTGCTTGCCGGTAACGAGCCTTTCCCGGATCCTACCGAGCTGTTTATAATTCCCGATCATTATATCTACAGGATGCTATACTCGCAGGGAATAAAACTGGAAGGCCTCGGCATTCCTACCGTTGACGGTACTGAAGTAGAGAAGGACCATAGAAAGATATGGCAAATCTTCGGCGATAATTTTTATCTTTTTGCCGGAACTCCTACCGGTGTGTGGCTTAGGCATGAGTTTGTGGAAGTCTTCGGCATCGAAGAGAAATTAAATTCTAAAAATGCGATGGATATTTATGACCGCATTCAGGAAAAATTGAAGACTAAAGAATTTTTGCCGAGAACCTTGTTTGATAAATTTAATATCGAAGTCCTTTCCACAACCGACGGCGCTGCCGATACTCTTGAGCATCATAAAAAAATAAAAGAATCGGGCTGGAAAGGAAGAGTTGTCCCCTGCTTCCGTCCCGATGCCGTTGTAAATATTTTAACAAAGAACTGGAAGAACGAGATCGACAGATTAAGCTCCGCCAGCAAAATAGAAATTAATTCTTATAAGGATTTTATTAAAGCCATTGAGAACCGGAGGGAATATTTCAAAGCCAACGGAGCGGTCTCTACCGATCAGGGAACAATCAGCCCGTATACACATAAGCTTTCTTACGGCGAGGCGGATGCAATTTTTAGCCGCGCGCTAAAAGGACTGGCAAGCGAAAGCGATTGGATGCTTTTTACGGCCAATATGCTTATGGAAATGGCAAGGATGAGTACTGAGGACGGATTGGTTATGCAGTTACATCCCGGCTCTTTAAGGAACCATAACCAAAAATTGTATGAAAGATTCGGACTGGATAAGGGAGCCGATATTCCCGTACAAACCGAATACACGAAAAATCTTTACGAGCTTTTAAATAAGTACGGCAGTTATCCGGGCTTCACGGTAATTGTTTTTACGCTTGATGAATCGACCTATTCAAGGGAACTGGCCACACTTGCCGGGCATTACCCTGCGATGAGATTGGGACCGCCGTGGTGGTTCCATGATAGTATTCAGGGCATGACGCGTTTCAGGCAGAGCGTTACGGAGACTGCAGGCTTTTATAATACCGTCGGATTTAACGACGACACACGGGCATTCCTGTCTATTCCGGCTCGGCACGATCTAGCCAGGAGAATGGATTCCAACTTTTTAGCCGGCCTGGTTGCAAGGCATATAATCGATATGGATGAGGCAAGGCAATTAAGCCGTGCGCTTGCTTATGAACTGGTGAAAAAGGCATACAAACTTTAAGGAAAATGTTTTATCTTGAATTAGCAACAAAAGAGGAATTAGAATAATGGAAGTAAGATATTCTCCCGATCGGGTTAGTTTTAAAAAAATGAATACCGGGGAATTAAGAAAGGCATTTTTAATCGATTCGCTTTTTCAGCACGGTAAAGTAGAGATGATTTATTCGGATATCGACAGATCGATTACCGGCAGCGCGGTTCCAACCAATAACAATCTAAAGCTGCTTGCCAGCAGAAAAGAAATGGCCGCCGATTACTTTACTGAAAGGAGAGAGGTAGGTATTATTAATATCGGTGAGAAAGGAATTATTACTGTTGACGGCGAAAAGTTTTTGATGGAACACAAGGACTGCTTATACATTGGCCGCGGTTCTAAGGAAGTAGAGTTCGGCAGCAGCGATCCGGTAAAACCGGCTAAGTTTTATTTTACCAGTTATCCCGCCCATAAGGAATATCCGGTTAAGCATTTGAAATTTACAGACGCAGAGCCCGCAAAATTGGGCGAGCTTAAAAATGCAAATAAGCGGACTATATATAAATATATTCATGAGAAAAACGTAAAGACCTGCCAGCTTGTAATGGGCTTAACCGAGCTTGAGACCGGCTGCAACTGGAATACAATGCCGGTGCATACGCATCAAAGAAGATCAGAAGTTTACATGTATTTCAATTTAAGTGAAGACTCGTGTGTCTTTCATTTTCTCGGCGAGCCCGATGAAACGAGGCACATTATAGTCCGCAGCGGCCAGGCAGTTCTTTCGCCCAGCTACTCAATACACTCGGGCGTTGGTACGCAGAATTATTCTTTCATTTGGTCGATGGGCGGAGAAAACCAGGACTTTGATGACATGGACTGGGTAGAGACAAAAAATTTAAAATAAATTATATAAAGGGTATAAATGATTTTAGATAAATTTAATCTTAACGGAAGGACGGCAGTTGTAACCGGTTCTAACAAAGGCATTGGGCAGGCATACGCATTAGCACTTGCAGAGGCCGGTGCCGATGTAATCGGAGTTTCCTTCGAAGATGATTTTTCGGAAACGGAAAAACTGATTACTAGTTTGGGCAGAAAATTTAAATCCTACCGCAGCGATTTTTCGATACGTGAATCGCTTTATGATTTTATTAAGAATGTAAAAAATGATTTCCCGAAAATCGACATACTTGTTAATAATGCAGGCACTATTTTAAGAAAGCCTATAGCAGAGCATCCGGATGAATACTGGGATAAGGTAATTGAAGTAAATCTGAACTCTCAGTTTATCCTTACTAGAGAAATAGGTAAGGATATGGCAGAAAGAGGATACGGGAAAATTGTTTTTATTGCTTCGCTTCTTTCGTTTCAGGGCGGTATTTTAGTGCCCGGCTATGCAGCTTCGAAAGGCGGCGTAAAGCAATTGACAATGGCGTTTGCAAATGAGTGGGCATCTAGGGGTGTTACAATAAATGCAATTGCGCCCGGCTATATTGCGACTGATAATACCAAAGCTCTAAGAGAAGATACAGTGCGGGACAAAGCTATTGTTGACAGGATACCCGCCGGCAGGTGGGGTACCCCGGAGGACTTAATGGGTACGGTAGTCTTTCTATGCTCTGATGCTTCCGCCTATTTAAATGGAAGCGTTGTTACGGTAGACGGCGGGTGGATGGGAAGATAAAAAAATCTCCCGGAGATTCATCCTTAAATAAATGCATTAATAATTTTCATTATAAGTATTGTTTTTGGTAAATTTTTCTATAATATTACTAACCGTTAAAGTAATCGATAAAGTTATAACTGCAAAGGGATTAATAATTTGAATAAAAGGCTTCAGATTACACTTGATGATATTGCAAAGCAATTAAACGTATCAAAAGTTACTGTATCCAAGGCACTCCGCGGGCATCCCGACATATCGAAAGAAACTACCCAGCTTGTAAAAAAGGTGGCGCATGAGCTGGGTTATACGCCTAATTACATGGCCAGGAATTTGTCATCCAAGAGATCGAACACGATCGGAGTAGTCGTTCCTAAAATTGCTCATTTCTTTTTTAGCGCGGTTATAGAATCAATTTACGATACTGCCTTCCATAACAATTACGAGATCATTTTAACTGCATCCCAGGAAAATGCAGCCAGAGAAATAAAGCATATCGAGTCTTTACTGGCTATGCGTGTTGACGGCTTGATAGTGTCTATTACTCAGGAAACCCGCGATCATGCCATTTTCGAAAAGGTTATAAAATCCGGTGTGCCATTAATTTTTATGGATAGAATCTTAGACATCCAGGGCACAAGCTCTGTTGCTGTAAACGACAGGGAAGGTACTTTCCACGCCATCGATCATGCAATAAAACTCGGATACACTAAAATCGGTCACCTAGCCGGGTATCCTGAAATAAATATCGGATTGAACAGGTTCCTGGGCTTTGAAGATGCGATGAAGCAATACGGGCTTCCGATAAATCCTGATTGGGTTATATACGGCGGGTTCGGCGAAGAATTCGGCTACAGCGGCTTTATGAAATTATATCAGAGCAAAAATCTGCCCGAATTTATTTTCACGGTTACATATCCGGTTGCTTTAGGTGTTTATGCAGCAGTAGAAGAACTCGGATTAAAAATTCCCGACGACATAGATATAATGTGCTTCGGCAACAGCGATGTAAACAGGTTTATTTCGCCTTCGTTAAGCTGTGTTAACCAGCCTACTGACAAGCTTGGAAAAGTTTCCGTTGAATTGATGATAGATCAAATTAAGAATATTGAGTCGTTCGAGCCTCAGCATATTGTTATTCCCACCGATTTGATATTTAGGGAAACTTGTTCTAAAAAGAAATTTGATTCTTACCCAAAAGCTTCGAGCAGGCCTTAGTTCATTTGGGTTAATAGGTAACTGAAAAATTTTTTAAATATATAAGTAACCGATAAAGTAAACGATATTGAGAAATCAAATGAGCAGGCAAGAAATAATAAGTACACTTATAGAATCGAAGGCAATTGCTGTAATCAGATTATCCGATCCGGGCAAACTGATAAGAGTGGCTGAGGCTATTTATAACGGCGGTGTGAAAGGGATAGAAATTACCATGACAGTTCCCGATGCAATAAACGTTATAAGGACTGCGGTTAAAGAACTCGGAAGCCGGATGAATATTGGTGTCGGTTCCGTTCTAGATGCAGGCACTGCCCAGCGCGCTATAGATGCCGGTGCAAGCTATGTTGTCAGCCCTATTTTTAAAAAGGAAATAATTGAAACAGCTCATAGGAACGATGTACCTGCAATGCCGGGAGCTTTTACGCCAACGGAAATTCAAGCCGCATTTGAGGCAGGTGCGGATATAATAAAAATTTTTCCCGCAGATGTAGTCGGGATGGCATTCTTTAAAGGAGTGCTGGCTCCGATGCCTCATCTAAAGTTGATGCCGACGGGCGGAGTTACACTAAGCAACGCGGGCGAATGGTTAAAAGCAGGCGCATGTGCAGTGGGGGTAGGTTCTGCACTGCTAGATAAAAAAGCAATCGATTCGGGTAATTATAAAATTCTTACGGACAATGCCCTTGTTCTGATTGAAAGTATTAAAAAGGCATTATAGAAACCATGTTAGTAGAGAATTCTTAAAGACTAGTATACCGGTAAATCCTAAGCCTCATCTTTCTCAAAACATTTTAATCAAAATTAATTCCATTAATTAATCACCTATAAACTACTGGAGTAAGCATGAATAAATATACTGTATTCGTACTTTCGGCAATTGCTGGATTAATATTTTCTACCAGCATTCTTGCTCAAAGTGCCGCATCCGTTGAATGGAAATGCGTTCCGCCTGACAGCCTTAATGTATCGGCAGTTGCAGGGAATGTAGCCGGGCAGCCTCTGGGCGGTACTATGATTGCGAGAGATTATGCAGGGGTATTGAGTAACGGCACTACAACCGGTCCCTTAGGAAAATATCAAAGATGGTATTTGAATGCAAACTGGCCGAATGATACCGTCATGAATCCGGCCCGCTACATTCAGGCAACGGCATCTCCTCAGAAGACCTATACTTTTAATGTAACGTCAATTTCGTTTTACCTTAATTCCGGGGGAACGGGTAATATGAAAGCTAGCGTTTATTGTTCAACTGACCCGTCTTTTTCTACTTCCACATTACTGGATACAGGCTTTGCGGTTTCCAGGGATACTGTTGCTCAGCATGTCTATTCCGTAAATTTAACGGTAGCAGACGGACAGTCAATCTATCTTAGAATATTCCCTTGGCTGCCGGGCGGCTCCACAAATTCTGGCAAATACATTTATCTTCAGGATGTAATAATCTCCGGTACCTCGATGGGTGTTACGTATCCTGCTTCTGCAACATGGCCTTTAACAAATCCCAGTTCCGGGGGAACCGGTCAATCGGTAACTACAGCAGGGCAGGTACTATCCGGCGACGAATATCTTAATAACATGGGCATCAACCAATATTCCGGCCCTAACTCAAGTCAGAGGCTGAGAATTTCCAATAACAGCTGGCCTGCAAACCAGACAACGCAGATTGACACTGTATTTGCTCAGTTTGCCGTATCGCCGAAGCCGGGCTTTAAGCTTCATGTTAATTCGGTTTCACTCGGCATTGCCGCCGCATCAATAAATACGATGAAGGCGAATATTTATTATTCTACAGATTCTACTTTCGCTACTAAAACATTAATTAATTATTCAACCGGCGATACTGCTAACAACTATTTAAGATTGGACTCGCTTACTACAGTAACGGCTTCGCCGGGCGTAGTTGTTAATTCCGGCGGGACTTTTTATGTAAGAATCTATCCTTGGGTAAATAACGATCCTAGCGTTAGAACAGGAAAATATGTCTGCATTCAAAATGTGGTAATAGGCGGAGCTATAGAAGGGACTCCGAATCCGGCTTCTTCAATTTGGCCTTTGCAGACAGATCAGAACCCCATTACCACCGGCTCGGTAAATGCAGCGGCTCAGGCTTTCAGTTCTGCAATGAAGTTTTATGGATTTACACAATTGCCGACGGTTGCAGGTTATCAGACTACAGTGGGTGCAATTCAAACTGTTGTAAAAACCTGGAACGCAGAGCCGAACCCGGTAGACAGCATGTGGTTTCAATATGCCGTTTCGCCTAAGCACGGCGGCACATTTTATGTTGATAGTGTTTCGTTCTTTTTAGGCGGATGGTTTTCTAGTAATTTGAGAGCCGCAGTTTATTATTCCAAAGATTCTACATTCGCAACAAAGACGTTGTTAATTCCGGATACTGCATTACCTGGAAATGCAGTGGCTCCTTTCGGCGCTTCGCTTAACCAGACTGTAAACTCCGGCGAAACATTTTATTTGAGGTTTTACCCCCACGATACAAAAGCCGAAGGCTGGGCGAAGCTTATTGCAGTCGATAGTATTATGATCGCGGGGACAACCGTCGGTGTAACAGCCGATCCTCCTACTGTAACCACCGCAAATGTTACAAATATATCAACAACATTCGCTGCAAGCGGAGGTAATATTTCTACCGACGGCGGCGCCCCCGTTACTGCACGGGGAGTTGTGTGGGATACTGCAAGCGCTCCGACAGTTGCAGGGCACAAGACGAACGACGGTGCAGGCTCAGGCTCATTTGTTAGTACCGTAACCAACTTGACGGCAGGCAGGACATATCATCTGCGCGCATACGCCACTAACAGTGCGGGAACCTCATACGGCAGCGAAGTAGTATTTACGACTCTTGATTCTACGCAGGTGCCCACCGTTATAACAACTGCGGTTACAAATATTCTTGTTGCCACTGCAATATCCGGCGGGCAGGTTACTGCCTGGGGCGGAGATACCGTAAGCGCCCGCGGAGTTTGCTGGAATACAACCGGCAATCCTACAATTGCAGACAGCAAAACAGTAGACGGTAGCGGTTTGGGAACTTACACAAGTACGCTATATCCTCTAACTGCCAACACTACATACTACGTTAGAGCCTATGCAACCAACAGCATCGGCACAGGGTACGGAGTTGTAGATACGTTTATGACTCAGTCTCCTGCACCTCCGGTTACTAAAGTTGTTGCCAAAGATGGCAGCGGAGACTACACCACAGTACAAGCCGCCTTCGATGCCGTACCGGATAACTATACAGGCACATATACAATTTTCGTTAAGAACGGCGTGTACAAGGAAAAGCTGATGCTGGCACAAACCAAAGTGAACGTAGTGCTCGAAGGTGAAAGCCGGGACAGCACCATTTTAACATACGATGATTATGCCGGTAAAAATAATCTCGGAACGTCCGGTTCCTACAGTGTTGATATTGAAGGAACGGATTTTACTGCCAAGAATATTACTTTCCAGAATACGGTTGTTAACGACGGTTCTGTTGCCAATCAGCAGGCGGTGGCCCTAGAAACCAACGGCGACAGACAGAGTTATTACAACTGTAAAATACTCGGTTACCAGGATACCTATTACTCCAGAGGCGCGCATGGAACTGACCGCATCTACATGAAGGACTGTTATATTGCCGGCTCGGTCGATTTTATTTTCGGGCGCGATATAGTAGTATTCGACAGCTGCGAAATTCATATCAACAGGAACGGAGGCACATTAACGGCAGCGTCTACAGATGCTGCATCAAGCTTCGGGTACGTATTCCTTAATTGTAAGATAAGTGCCGACTCAATCGGCTTTGACGGTACACCGATTACCTCGTTCGCTTTGGGAAGGCCCTGGCAGGGCGCACCTAGAACAGTTTACATTAATTGCTATGAGCCCGCAAGCTTAAGTCCGGGCGGCTGGCTAACATGGAACGTTACACCTGGTCTCTATGCAGAGTACAAATGTACGGGTCCGGGATTTTTACCGGCACAAAGAATTTCCATTGGCCGTCAGCTTACAGATGCAGAAGCAGCAGGCTACACCCTAAACAATATTTTCTCAAAGAATTCAAATCCTTCATTTGCATATGATTGGGTTGTTAACCAGTCGGTTTTGCCCGTAGAGCTGGTTACCTTTACTGCGGATGTAGAAAATGAAAATGTTGTTTTGAAATGGGCAACTGCGACTGAAATAAACAACCGAGGCTTCGAAGTAGAAAGAGCTCCGGCGGGAAGCAGCAGCTATGAAGATATCGGATTCGTTAACGGTTCCGGAACCAGTACATCAACAAAGCAGTATTCATATGTTGATAAAATTCCTTCCGGCAGCAGCGGGTTTACTTACAGGCTGAAGCAGATAGACTACGACGGAACTTTCAAATATTCAAACACGATTGAAGTTAAGGTCGTTCCGCTGCAATTTAATCTTTACCAGAATTATCCTAACCCGTTTAACCCATCTACAACCATAAAGTACAGCCTGCCCGAAGCGCAGAATGTTACTATTAAGGTGTACGATATGCTCGGTCAGGAAGTAGCTACGTTGATAAATACGTTCCAGAAGCCGGGAAATTACCAGTTGACATTTAATGCTGATAAATATGCCAGCGGTATTTACTTCTATACCATACATGCGGGCAAATTTAATTCCACAAAGAAGATGATGCTTCTTAAATAACGACATTCAACTGCCTTGAAGGCTTAACTGGCTTTCAAGGCAGTTTTATTAATATCTCATGTTACGCAAAATTATAAAGCTTGAGTGTCATACCCGCGAAAGCGGGTATCCAAGATGCGAATATGATAAAAAATGGATTCCCACTTTCGTGGGAATGACAATGCGGACATCAAAATGTATTCCTGCGTAACATGAGTTAATATATCAACCGGTAAGCTGAAGTAATGATGATGCGGCTTTAATCCGCCTTCTCCCGTAAGTTTTCGGGATTCGGCGGACGAGAAGGTTGGATATAATTTCCCGTCGCTTGCGACGGAACAGAGTTCGGGGCTTGCCCCGAAGTTCATACCATTGATTTGAGTTGATGCGATTATAATTGATAATATGGAGAAATAATGAGAGTTAATAGTAAGCGGCTTAATCCGGTTAGGTTAAAATTTTTTAGTGTAATACTTTTTACGCTTATTGCCTGCGGGCTTACCTTATCGTTGGGAAGCAACGCAGCAGAACAAAAAAATAGTAAGTCAAAAATTTTAGTAGACGGTGCCGGCAGCAGTTTTGTAGGAGACGGACTAACCGACAATACAAAAGCTATCCAGGCCGCTATAGACAGTGTTTATAATGCAGGCGGCGGAGTAGTGGAGTTTTCGAACGGAAAATTTCTTACCGGTCCCTTTGTCTTAAGAAGCAATATAACTCTGCAAATTGATAGTTCGGCTACAATTTTGGCAACTCAAAATCAAAAGGCTTATTACTATCCCAATACAGATACTACCAAACCGCCGGCATCATTACAAAATTTTATTTATGCAAAAAATGCGGTGAACATAACTATTACGGGAGGCGGTACAATTGACGGGCAGGGACAGCCGTGGTGGGATTCGGTTAACGCAGCAAAAGCGAAGGGACTATCCACATTGCCTTTAAGGCCGAGACTAATTGAGCTGGATAATTCAAAGCATATTTTAATAACAAACATAACGTTAAAAAATGCGCCGATGTTTCATCTGTGCCCGCAGTACTCTTACGATGTGAACATCAACCACATTAAGATACTGGCGCCGTCAAATTCACCCAACACCGATGGTATCGATCCGGCGCAATGCCATCATGTAAGGATATCATATTGCACAATAGACAACGGAGACGACGATATCGCTGTCGGCGCCAGCCACAACGATCCTTCGTGGCCGGGGGCTGCTGCTAATACCGATATAATAATTTCTCACTGCACATTCCTTCACGGACACGGGTGCTCTATCGGAAGCTATACATCCGGCGGAGTAGACAGCATGCTTGTTGACAGCTGCACATTTAACGGTACTGATAACGGCTTCAGGATAAAATCCGAGAGAGGAAGAGGCGGCGATATTAGAGGAATTACATACAGCAACGTTACCATGACGAATGTTCGATACCCGATTTATTTTTCCGAATATTATCCGCATATTCCATCTCAGACTGATCCTGCTCAAACCGTAAATTCTACCACGCCGCATTACCATGATATAACAATTAAGAATTTAACTTCAACCGGATCGCCTTATGCCGGCGTAATTGTAGGGCTTCCCGAAATGTTTATTAATAATATTCATCTTCAAAATGTAAATATCTCTGCCGGCTCCGGAATGCAAATAAGAAACGCAAGCGTTGATACGGTAAATACGAACGTAAAGGTCAATTCAGGTACTGCATTCCTAATGGAAGTGAACAGTACAGTGAGCGGCGTAACCGCTGTTAATGATGCTGTTGTACCTGCCGGATTTTTACTGGAACAAAATTATCCGAATCCTTTTAATCCGACTACAAAATTGTCATTTGTCATTGGTCATTCGTCATTTGTTTCATTAAAAGTTTATGACGCTCTGGGAAGAGAAATTGAAACACTTGTAAATGAAGAAAAGCCTGCCGGTATTTACTGGGCTGAATTCGACGGAAGTAAATATTCCAGCGGAATATATTTCTACATGATTCATGCTGGTAATTTTTCTGCAGTAAGAAAAATGGTTTTAATAAAATAACGACATTAATCATATAAATTACAAAAATGAAAAATGCCGGTATTATAGCTATAGTATTAGCTATTGTACTTGCTTTCAAAGCTTATCAAAGTAAAGTAATTGTGTACACAATCGGCGATTCAACAATGTGTTTGTTCGGCACTGCGAATGCAAAGCACCAGCGGGGCTGGGCACAGATGCTGCCGCAGTTCTTTACCCTTGGGTGAATTTTATTCTTATTTGAAACTTTTCCCATATACATAACTATTAGCCACAACGAACCAGAGCCAAGAATGAATTATAAAAATCTCCCGGCAAAAAACAATCTATTATTTCTAATTTTTATTTTATGCTTCTTTTTCTCTTTGGCATATTCACAGCCAACAAAGAGATTGCCGGAAAAAGCAATTGATGTCTCGGGATTTTATGACAGCGCTCATCATTGGAAAGATATTACCGGCGATGAACAGGTAATTAGATTGCTTCCGGATCAGAAGAGATACAAACCTAAGCAGGTAAAAGAAATTGCCGGCAACATTTTACTATACCAGCAGAAGAACGGAGGCTGGCCAAAGAACTATGACATGCTTGCGATATTAACTGCTGATCAAAAAAAAATTTTGAAGGAAGGCAAGGATTCTCTCCGGACAACTTTCGATAACGGTGCTACTCATTCGCAGGTTGAATACCTTGCAAAAGCATATTCTTTATTGAAAGATAAAAGATATGCCGATGCTGCATTAAGAGGAATTCAATTTATGCTGGACGCACAATATCCGAACGGCGGTTTCCCTCAGTTCTATCCGGATACAAGCGGCTACAGAAAATATATTACTTTCAACGACGGCGCGATGATAGGCGTAATGAAAGTATTTTATAATATCGTACGGAATGACCCCGACTTTTCTTTTGTTGATGAAGCAGCGCGCGAAAGGGTTGAGAAAGCTTATAACAAAGGAATAGATTGTATTTTGAAATGCCAGATAGTTGAAAATGGAAAGCTTACTGTCTGGTGCCAGCAGCATGATAATATTGATTTCAGCCCCCGCGGTGCAAGGACGTTTGAACTGCCGTCTAAGTGCGGAGATGAAAGTGCTGATATAGTTTTATTTTTAATGAGCATTCAAAATCCGGGTGAAGCAATAATCAGTTCGGTTAAAAGTGCGGTTGAGTGGTTTAAGGAATCGGAGCTTCACGGAATAAGAGAAGTAACAATAAAAGCACCAAAAGTTGTTTTTAAATACCGCACAAGCGTGACAGATAGAATTGTAGTTAAAGACCCGAACGCGCCGCCGGTCTGGGCACGCTTTTATGCACTTGGAACAAACAAACCGTTTTTCAGCGACCGCAACGGCATTGCAGTTGACTCGCTTTCCAAAGTCGGCAGAGAGCGCCGCGACGGCTATACATGGTACAATTACGAGCCGCAGAAAGTGCTGGATAAGTATCCAAGGTGGTTAAAAGAAATTGAAAGAAAAGATTAACCATTTTCTTAAACTTGAACTCAAAGCTTGGATAGTTCAAGTGTAAGTTCAAGTTCAAGTGTAAGTTCAAGTTCAAGTTCAAGTGTAAGAATAGGAAATACATTATTAAATGAGAATAAAAAATTTTTTCATCGCAGTAATATTTTTAACTTTCTTTATGGCGATGACATCCAGCAGCGGGATAAAAGGTAAGGTTGTTTGTTTCGGAGATTCAATTACTCACGGCGCAAAGGTTGACGGTCATAGCTGGGTTTACTTTCTTTCGAAGGGACACAAAAATATTAATTTTGTAAATGCCGGAAGAAACGGGAGAAAGACATCTGATAAAGATCAAATTCTTCCGGTACTAAAAGAAAATCCTGATGCGGATTATTTTTTGATTTTTCTCGGGGTAAATGATCTTAAAGACGGCAACGATAGTCTTGTAAACGTATGTGTCGAGAACATGAAATGGATGATTGAGAAAATTAGAGAGGCTAACAGCAAAACAAAAATAGTTATACTATCTCCGTCGGATATAAATCTCAAAACAATGTCGGCACTTAACCGGAAGAAAAAATATAATGAGAACACAAAACGCTCGCTTAAAAAGCTGGAGGCAGGTTATAAGCATCTAGCTGATGAAGATTCGGTGGGATTTATTTCGTTGCTTAATAAAGTATCACCGCCGAACTATGTTGATGGTCTTCACCCAAACTTAAAAGGTCAGCAGCAGATTGCTAATGCGGTTTGGATAGAGATGAATAGATTATTCAAGTAGTGATATTTACTTTTTCTTACTCTTACTCTTACTCCCTTTGAAAATTAGATTAAGAGTAAGAGTAAGAGTAAGATCAAGATCAAGAGTAAGATGTTGTGCATGAAAATCTTACGATTGAAAATAACCAGCCGGAAGTCGGTCCGCATGCATTTGCCGTTTACGGCACCGGTACGCGGACAATAATTGAAAATTGCAAAGTGCTGAGCAAAGGCGGCGATACGGTTTCTCTTTGGAATTATAAGACAGGGATGTATTACCATGCTGGCTGCACGTTTGAAGGCTCGGTGGATTTTGTTTGTCCACGAGGCTGGTGCTTCATTAAGAATTCCAAATTCTTCGAATTGAAACAAACTGCTTCGATCTGGCATACGGACGGATATTATATAAATCAAGTAGAAAATTAAGTTGAAAAAGATTTTTATTTTACTCTCAATCCTTTCAAGCTTTGCATTTGCACAGCACATTGTTACGATAGACGGAATTCCCAGGGATACTTCTTACACTTTATATAGTGCCGACAAAAAAATGTTAAAGGAGTTTCCGGAAGCAAAGCTGGTAACGAGACAACTTCCCGCAGCAGTTAAGGAAGAATCCAATTTAGTATATGCAAGAATTGGAAAGAGGGAGCTTCATCTAAATGTTTTTTATTACGAAAAGGCAGGAAGGAAAGAACACCCGGCAATATTGATGATACACGGAGGCGGTTGGGCATCCGGGGATACTTCATTAATAATCCCGATGGCGGAAAAATTAGCTGCCAAAGGTTTTGTTACTGTTACTCCGGAGTATCGTCTTTCGCCGGAAGCATTATATCCTGCATCGGTCTTCGATTTGAAAGCTGCCGTAAGATGGATGAGGGCGAATGCGGGTAAATATCATATCGACAAAAATAAAATTGCAGTTTACGGCTGTTCTGCCGGCGGTCAGCTTGCGGCGCTGCTGGGTACAACAAACGGCGATAAAAAATTTGAAGGTGGCGAGGGCAATGCAAATTATTCAAGCAGTGTTCAGGCAATTGTGGATGTGGACGGCGTTGTTGATTTTTTCGGTAAAGGTTCGGAGGAAGTAAAAAATAATCCGGCAAAGCCAAGCGCTGCTCACCGATGGTTCGGCGTATCTGCAAAAGATAATCCGCAAGTTTGGAAAGATGCCGGCGCGTATAATCATACCAACGGTAAGACACCGCCGATTGCTTTTATAAACAGCGCCGTGCCCCGTTTCCATGCCGGAAGAGATGAGATGATACGGCTTCTGAAAAAGTATAATATATATTATGAAGTCCATACTCTGCCGAATACAATTCATACGTTCTGGCTGTTCCAGCCGTGGTTTGATAAGACTCTTGATTACACAAAGAAATTTCTTGACAAAGTTTTTGATACAAAATAAATCTGTCGGCTAAGCGCAATGTGTAAAGGACAAAGAGCATAGCGTAATATTGTATTTAATTGTTCGACAGATAATATATTAGTAATTCATGTTGTGCAATCCTTCGGAATAATGGAGTAGACCAAATTACTCCAATACTCCATTATTCCACAGGATAAAATCATTTTGCGTAACTTTTGTTAGTTAATATTCGCTATGCGCTTAGTCCTATGCGCTATACTAAAAACGGAGACATAAATGACTTTTACATTAAGAACATCCAGCATCCTTAAATTTCTATTATTGCTTTTTTTAGGGAGCGCTTTTAGTTTTCTCTATGCTCAGGAAAATCTTCAGGCTGAAGTTGACTCTTATCTAACAGGCTTGCCTTTTAATTCATTTAAAATTCAACTGCCGGATTTTCCCGACAGAACATATAATATAAAGAATTTCGGTGCAGTCGGCGATGGACACACGATGAATACCGCTGCATTTAAAAAAGCTATAGATGCATGCTCTGATGCCGGAGGAGGAAAAGTTGTAGTACCTGCCGGGTTGTGGCTAACCGGACCCATTGAACTAAAAAGCAATGTCAACTTCCACGTGGAAAGAGGTGCGTTCATTCTTTTTAGTCCCGACCATAACGACTACCCGATAATAAAAATGCCGCACGGAGGTTTTGTCGTAGCTTCGCCTATTTACGGATCCGATCTTGAAAACATTGCTATTACGGGCACGGGAATTCTGGACGGAAACGGCACTACCTGGCGGCCTTTGAAAAAATCGAAAGTGAACGAATCGCTTTGGCGGAAGTTTGTCAGCTCCGGCGGAGTTGTAAGCGATGACGGCTCTATGTGGTGGCCTTCCGAAGCTGCTAGAGACGGACTTAAGAAGCTTGAGGAGCTTAGGAAAACCAAAAAAGAAATTACAGCTGAAGATCTGCTTCCGCTAAGAGATGCATTCAGGCCGAAGATGGTTTCACTGCAATACTGCAAGAGAGTATTAATTGAAGGAGTAACCATCCAGAACTCGCCGTCATTCGGCTTTAATCCGAATTTTTGTGAAGACATGGTTGTGCGCGATTTGAAAATAAACAACGAGTACTGGGCGCAGAACGGCGACGGAATCGATATAGGCTCAAGCAAAAATGTGCTGCTGTATAAATGCACCGTAACGGCGGGAGACGACGGCATATGCATGAAAGCAAGTCCCGTAAAAAATTCCGGCGAAGCTGTACTGCAAAATGTGGTTATTGCAGACTGCGTGGTTTACCATGCCCACGGCGGTTTCGTTACAGGCAGCAATACCAACGGCGGCATGCACAATATTTACGTCCATAACTGCGACTTCGTCGGAACCGATGTGGGACTTCGTTTTAAAAGCTCAAGAGGCAGAGGAGGACTGGTTGACAACATTTACATCAAGAATATTTTTATGAAAGATATTGTGAACGAAACAATTCTCTTCAATACTTATTATGAAAGTTCCGGGAATAACGGGAAGGTTTATCCGGTTACCGACAGAACGCCAGTCTTCAAAAATATTTTTATCGACAGCATCTTCTGCGACGGTGCAAGACAAGCCGCTTCGGTAGTAGGCCTGCCGGAAATGCCAATCCAGAATATTCACATTTCCAATTCATATATTTTAGCCGGCAAGGGATTCGAGACCGAATACGCAAAAGGTATAACACTTAAGAATGTAGAAATTGTTCCGGCAAAGGGACCGGTGTTTAATTTAAATCAAACTTGGGATATTTTGCTGGATAAGATAATGTATCCGCCGGGGGCAGCCGGTTTTATGTACCTCTCCGGGAAAGATACAAAATCAATCTCAATTGAGAATACCGATCTGTCAAAACTTAATACGCCGTTTAATTATTCCGGCGGAGCCGATAAGAACGCGGTAATAATAAAGTAGCTGATAAGAAATAAATTATGGTTGTGTCAAAAGCTTTATGAAAAAAAAGGATATGAAATGAAAATACGAAAAGAGAGGATGGGTTAAAGATATAGATAAAAACGGGAAGCGTTTTCTTAGGCATGGTAAAATATTAAATAAGTCACCTTACGCAGGATTTATCTGTTTGAAGAGAAACTCAACCCCCCCCGTCCCCCTTCTCTTGCCAAGAAAAGGGGGACGGGGGGGATGAGTTCTGATTTTTTGCGTTGGGTGATTAAATAACTGAAGTTACGCATGATACGTTATTGAACCCTTTCTGGGTTCGTAGAAACTTTTTTCCCTATAGCCGAGGGCGTTGCCCCCGGCTAAGATATTTGTCCCTTTCAGGGACTATTTCCTTCTAAATGACACTGAAAGCGTCATATATTCAAGGTCGGGATAGCATCCCGACATAATGAAATAGAAAGCCCATTGATTTACTTTGAAAGAGTTAAATATGCGTTTTGCGTAACTTCAATAAATAAAATAAGAATGAATTTCAGAAGTCCCGTAAGGGACTAAATATCTATAGAGAATAAATAACCCAATAAAAGCATCGTCCCGTTAGGGACGTAATATGAAAGGATTAGAATATTGAGAAAGAGCAATGAATTAAAATTTTTATAGCGTCCCTAAAGGGACTCAGGTGTGTCTTCCTAGAATAATTAATTTTATAAATATATTGTCCCTATCGGGACAAAAGATGAAACAAATATGAAAAAAAATTGAATAAAGGAGGGAGATAG
>JAKAJV010000041.1 GCA_021813585.1 Bacteroidota bacterium
ATTATTTCAATAACAAAGGTGAATTTACCCCGCAAAGCCTGAACGGCAAAACTTTTTACAGGAAAACCGGAGATGCCTTGCCGTTATATTATATTGCGGATAGCTCAACCTTAATCGTTCTTAGCGATACTGTTTACACGGAAAGCATTGCTTCCGGCAGCGGAAATTCATTGTTAAAAAACAGCAGACTGATAGGTGTTATAGATAACATCAGCAGCAAAAAGTATTACTGGATGGCAACCAACCTTCCCGGCTATGCCGACTATTTGATAAGAAAAACTGCCGGGCTAAGCAACAGCTTTCCCGGCTCTGGTTTAATTAAATCGATTAAGAGCATTACTATCTCAGCATCGTTTAAAAACGGCGTTGAGCTGGAATCGATACTAAGCTGCGATGAGACAAGAAATGCCTATCTTCTTTCCGCAGCTATAAAGAGCTACGTAGCGATGGATCTGTTCCTACATAACCATTACTCGATGGAGAAAATACTCAAAAAAATACAAGTCGATAGAAGCGGAGAAAAAGTAAACGTAAGTTTGAAAATTGAAAAGGACGAGGTAAAAAACTTGGATTTATTAACCGGCAAAAATATGAGTAAAAATTTATAGGAAAACTTATGCAGGATGAGAGTTTGAGATTAGAGGACCTTTTGGGGAGAACAAAACTGGTGGACGAGAATCCCGGTAGTATAAATAGTGTTGCAATAATCGGCGCCGGAATAATGGGGCAGGGTATTGCACATACTATTGCAGCCGCAAGTATAGAAGTGCTTGTAATTGAAAAAGACTTTCTGCACCTTGAACGCGCAAAGCAGAACCTAACCGATACTATAGACAGGGAAATAAAAAGATGGGCCATTACACAATCCGAAAAGAAATCAATCCTAAGCAGGATTAAGTGGGAAATGGACCTGGAAAAAATAAAAGATTATGACCTGATAATTGAGGCAGTGGATGAGGATTTTAATTTAAAGCAGCGCATTTTTACCGAGCTCGACTCGCTGGCAAAAAAAGATACCATATTCGTTTCAAACACTTCAACACTAAGCCTTACTAAGCTTGCCGAATTAACCGGCAGGCCCAAGAAAATTATAGGCATGCACTTTCTAAATCCCGTTCCAAAAATTCCCCTTGTAGAATTGGTTAAATGCCTTTATACATCCAACGAGACTGTGGAGATAGTGAAGGCATTCGCCGCAAAGATAGGCAAGACGCCGGTAGAAGTTTATGAATACCCGGGCTTTGTTACAACGCGCGCAATTGTGCCCTTGTTGAATGAAGCGATGTATATACTTTTAGAGGGAGTTGCAACTGCAAAAGATATCGATACCGCTATGAGGCTGGGGTACAACTTTCAATACGGCCCTTTGGAAATGGCCGACATGATGGGACTAGATGAAGTGCTTGCCTGGATGGAAACGCTATGGAAGACGCTCGGCGAGCCAAGATACAGAGCGTGCCCAATCTTAAGAAAGCTTGTAAGAGAAAGAAAGCTGGGTAAAAAAACCGGAGAAGGCTTTTATAAATACGATGAGCACGGACAAACTATTTATTAAATTTAAATTATTCGGCCCGGCTTTTAGTAAAATGAAATTACGGAATATTAAAGCAAATAATAGATCAGGAAAAAATTAATAATGAAAGTTCTCGTTTTAAATTGCGGCAGCTCGTCTATAAAATATCAGTTTATAGATACAACCGAAAAATTTGCCCTGGCAAAGGGTGTAGTTGAGAGAATCGGGATGAGCAGCGCCGTATTGTCGCATAACCGTCACGACGGCGACGGAATTAAAATAGTCGGCGAAATTTTAGACCACACGATTGCGATTGAATATGTTCTTGGCGTTATGCTTAGTAAGAACCACGGCGTAATAGACGATAAGGATGACATAGAAGCAGTTGGACATCGAGTTGTTCACGGAGGCGAAACATTTTCCGGTTCGGTATTGATAACCGACGAAGTTATACAGGGCCTGCAGGATAATATAGAGCTGGCGCCGCTTCACAATCCTCCTAACTTAAAAGGTATCCAGGCAGTAAAAAGAATTCTGCCCGGTACTCCTCAGGTTGCGGTATTCGATACGGCGTTTCATACTCAAATGCCGGCTAAAGCCTTTCTGTACGGCATCCCCTACGAGCTGTATAAAAAGTATAAGATCAGAAGATACGGTTTCCACGGTACCTCGCACCTGTACGTTTCCAGAAAGGCAGCGGAAATACTCGGCAAGAATATTGAGGATTTGAAAATTATTACTGCGCATCTAGGTAACGGCTGCAGTATGGCTGCCGTAAAGAACGGCAAGTCCGTAGATACTACAATGGGATTTACCCCGCTGGAAGGACTGCTAATGGGCACCAGGAGCGGAGACATGGACCCCTGGCTTATTTTGTATATCATGGGAAAAGAAGGCCTGTCGCTTAATGAAGCCAATACCCTGTTGAACAAGCACAGCGGGCTTATAGGCATTAGCGGCGAGAGCAGCGACATGCGCGAAATAGTTGCCGCTATGAATGAAGGGCACAAGAGGTCCAAATACGCGTTCGACATTTTTACCTACAGAGTAAAGAAGTATCTGGGCGCCTACGCCGCAGCTATGGGCGGGCTCGATGCATTCGTTTTTACCGGCGGCATCGGAGAAAATTCTGCAGAGGTTAGAGCCGAGATTTGCAAGGACCTTGAATTTATGGGAATTGAACTTGATGAGGAACGCAACAAAAATAAAGAGGAACTGATATCAAAGGATTCTTCAAGGATACCCGTACTACGCATTCCTACAAACGAAGAGCTTGTTATCGCAATGGATACCAGCCAGATAGTTGAGGAAATAAAAGTCCACAACTGAAAAATATCCGGCTGAATTCTAAAGTCCTTATTGTCTATGCTCTGCCTTTAAGCAACGCAAGCTTTGTTTAATTATATTTAAAAAGAATTTTCCAATTTTTTTTGCGGATCTAATTAATAAGCTATGACAATTGATATTTTTTTACTCTCGTTTATACCATTGTTTGTTGCCATCGACATTATAGGCACAATACCAATTTTTATAGGATACACCCACGATATTTCCAATTACCAGCGCAAGAAGCTGATACTAGAAGCATTACTTACCGCATTCTTCGTCGCTAACTTATTTCTTTTAAGCGGTAAAATTATTCTGGATTTTTTGGGAATAACTATAGACGATTTCAGAATTGCGGGCGGAATAATCCTGTTAATCCTATCTATAAACGACATCCTTGTGTCTTCCGAAAGCAGAAGGAAACCCTCTACCGATATCGGTGTGGTGCCGCTGGGAATACCGCTGATAATGGGTCCGGCGGCTCTAACCACAATCATCATACTCGTACACAATTTCGGTTACATACCGACCATAGTTTCAATGATAATTAATTTCTTAATTGTGTGGTTTGTACTTGCAAACTCCCGATGGCTCCTTAAATTGATCGGCGACGGCGGCTCGAAAGCGTTCGCTAAAATTTCTTCGCTGTTTCTGGCGGCAATCGCCGTAATGATGATACGCGTTGGCGTTCAGCATCTTTTAATGCATCCGAAATGATTGATTAAGGCCAACAACCGTTTATTTTATATTGCATTCAATTTTTTCCATTATTAATATTATTTTAAATAAACAAGATTTATAATTGGAATTTCAAATAGGCTGAAGAATGGATTTAGGTATAAAAGGAAAATCAGCTTTGGTAACTGCATCCAGCAAAGGGATAGGACGGGCAATTGCCGAATCCCTTGCCGAGGAAGGCTGTAAGGTTGCCATCTGCTCGCGGAACAAAGAAGAGCTTTTGGCCGCTGCAGCAGAAATAAAGAAAAAGTTCGGTACGGAACCGGTTTGGAGCGTTTGCGATTTAAACAAAGTTAAGGATATTGAAACAACCGTAGAGTCTGTTAAAAAGCAGTTCGGCGGCATAGATATAATGGTGAACAACTGCGGCGGTCCCGAGCCAGGGTATTTCCAGGAGTTGTCGGATGAAAGCTGGCAGGATGCTTTCGAGCAGGTGCTTCTAAGCGCAGTAAGATTCTGCAGCCTTGTTGTTCCCGATATGATTCTCCACGAATGGGGCAGGATAATAAACATAACTTCAATAGCAGTAAAACAGCCTATTGACCGGCTAATGCTTTCCAATTCACTTAGGAACGGCTTAATAGGCTATTCGAAAACATTGAGCAATGAAATTGCCAAGTACAATGTAACCGTAAATAACATAGCACCAGGCTACACTCTTACAAACCGCATTTACGATCTTGCCGTGAACAGAGCAAAGCAGATGGAAAAATCGCACGAAGAAGTTCTTATTGATATGGCAAAGGAAATTCCGATGAACAGGCTTGCAAGCCCCGAGGAGGTAGCCACGGTCTGCACTTTTCTGGCATCCAAACATGCAAGCTATATTACCGGAAATACCATTCAAGTTGATGGCGGACTTAATAAAGGTATCTATTAATTTTTTTTGTAAAATTGATAAGACAAATTGAAATAGTGCTGCCCCCGGATAAATTAAACGACAGAGATTCACTCTACTTCGCTGTCTCTAAAACAACAAGGATAGAATTAAATGAACTAAAAGCGGTCATAGTCAAAAAAAGATCGCTCGACGCCCGGGGCAAAATCCCGGTCTATCGTCTCCAGTGCGATGTTTATATTAACGAATTGCCTCTCCCTGAAGAAAATAAAATTGAATATAAGCATGTAGATAAAAACCATAAGGTAATTATAGTCGGGTTCGGCCCCGGAGGTATGTTCGCAGCATTGCGATTAATTGAGCACGGCATTAAACCTGTTATTCTGGAACGCGGGAAAGATGTTAAGGCTAGGCGGAAAGATTTACGTGCAATCCAGCAGTTTCACCAGGTCAATCCCGATTCAAATTACTGCTTCGGCGAAGGCGGAGCCGGAACATACAGCGACGGCAAATTATATACACGCTCTACAAAGCGCGGCGATGTGAATAAAATTTTAAATATATTCGTTCAGCACGGCGCGCACCCGGATATACTAATCGACACTCACCCGCATATCGGCTCAAACAAGCTTCCCAAAATTGTTGAGTCAATCCGCGAAACAATATTAAGGTGCGGAGGCGAGGTCCATTTCAATTCGCGCGTAACCGACTTTGTCCTTTCAGATGATAAATTCCTCGGCGTAGTTGTTAACAATAAATCGGAGTTTACCGGCGATGCAGTAATACTTGCTACCGGGCATTCCGCCAGAGATATTTATTTTCTTCTGCATAAAAGAAATCTTTCTCTGGAGCCCAAACCTTACGCAATGGGAGTAAGAATAGAGCATCCTCAACACTTAATAAACGAGATGCGGTATCATTCAAATGAGATGAACAGGAATCTGCCTGCAGCCAGCTACAATTTAGCCTGTACGATAGATGATAGAGGTATCTATTCTTTTTGCATGTGCCCGGGAGGAATAATCGTTCCGGCCGCTACAGCACCCGAAGAAATAGTTGTAAACGGCATGTCGCTATCAAGGCGAGACTCCCCTTTTGCCAACGCCGGACTAGTTGTAAGCATAAAAGAAAAAGACTGGATAAAGTACAGTTCGCATCATCCGTTCAGCGGTTTGAAGCTACAGCAGGAACTGGAAGGATTGGCATTTGAATTAGCCAACCGCACGCAAAGTGCGCCGGCACAGAGAGCAACGGATTTTTTTCTGGGAAAAGCTTCGGTTACTCTGCCAAAAACTTCCTACATACCCGGCTTAACTTCCGCGCCGCTGCACGAGGCTTTACCCAAATTTATTGTTGACAACCTGAAAACAGGCCTGCAAAATTTTGACAAGACTATGAAGGGTTATTTTTCCGAAGAGGCAGTTCTTGTTGCCGTGGAAAGTAGAACTAGCACACCGGTTAGAATTCCGAGGTTGAAAGACTCACTGATGCATCCGGGTAAAAAGGGCTTATTCCCCTGCGGCGAAGGCGCCGGCTATGCAGGCGGAATTGTTTCTGCGGCTGTTGACGGAGAGAACTGCGCCGACGCCTGCGCAAAGTTTATTTTATCAAACGAATAAATTCTAAATCCTTGTGTGAGAAAAATCATCCCGGTAAAATTTTTTTACTTTTATATAACGTATGCAAAAAAAATTTATTTATACCTGGATTAAAATCGAGAAAAAAACATGCCCCTAATTACTGAAGAAAAGAATCCGCCTATGTGGTTTATTATAGCGGGAATAATAATTATTTCCATCGCAGCAGTTCTGGTAATGCTGGCGCCGACAAAAAAATATACTCCGCCAAATACATACTGGCTAAACGGCGCGCAGGGAAATGTAATAAACAATTTATTTGAGAAGAGCAGCGATCACTTTAAAATACTTTTACCTGATGAAATATCCTGCTGAAATTAGAAATTTTGTACTCTTTCTTCCCTGTAAATTAATCTGCAGCATATTAAATGAATTCATCAAAGGACAAGAGTAACATTAAAGCCTCAAATCTATCTGGTTTTTTTGTTCTTCTTTTTCTTTGGACTTGAAATTTTCACTTTCTTTTTTGCCGGCTTTATTAATTCTTCTTCTGCTATGCTCAACATCTGTTTTAATTCTTTAATCTTATAATTTGAAGAATCGGATACTTTCAATAATTCCCCGGCCGAAGCTCCGGCTTCTTTTATGAATTCGGAGAACGCTGTTTTATCCTTCCGCGCTCCGCTTAAAATCTTTTTACTCTTTTCAATTTTAAGATGTCTCCCCTCAAATAATTTTTTAACGAAATGAATAGAAGACAATGTAGACAGCCATCTAATTAAATTTTCAAATCTTTCTTTGTTATAATAAATAACGCCCTCAAATTCATTAAGAAATATATAATCACAAATGTCTTTCCTACCCAGTAGATTAGAAACAAATACATCGGGCGTAATTTCCTTTAAGTAGAATTTCTCACCCGGAAGCTCTTTCCTAGAAATTAAAATCTTTAAAAGAAATACGTCTCCTTCAATACCGTCGATATTATGACCCGAACTCTTTAGGATTTCAAAAATAGTGCTGCCTAGAAGAAGCTTCTCAAACAAGATGTTGTTAAGGTTCTCCGTATAATCCAGCACAATTTTTAATATGCCGTAAATTAAAAATGTTTCCAGATTATTATTCTGTTTGCCGTCGTTACACAACATGGATAGAGCTTCAACCTGCGGCAGCCAGGCTGGGGTGCGCGGTGCAGATTTTAAATTGTCCCATAGCTCAAAATATTCCTTGGAATATTCAAACATGTTTTTAATTTCACCGATAATTTGTTCGTTGCCGGCAGAGACGTGTACCTGTGTCCTTAGCTGATCTATAAAATTATTTATTCTGCCTAAAGCCAGCGGGGAAAAATTAACCGCTCCCTTTCCTGTTTTTTTCTTCCGTCCTTTTAATCCATGCACTTCCCCCTTGCCGGTGCAAATCTCCTCGAACTCATGCATCATTATTTTATCGAACAGATCATTCAAACTATTTCTGAACGGCTTGAGCTTAATTTCTTTTAAAGCATGGTCGATTGACGGGACGCCGTTGTTATTCAGCTCCGCAGCCAATTTCTCATAATCACCGGTCTCATCGTAAACTTCTCTAAAGTCCAGCAGCACTTTGTATTCATACCCGTTAAGGCGGAAGGAAATCCCGCCGTCCAAAATTTGCTTTCCCGGTATTATATATTCAAGGCTGTTGATGCAGTTCCTACAGACATAAAATATCTTATGGTGATTTTTTAAATCCAGCGCCTCCGAAAGTTTTTTTACTCTATTACCGCCGCTGCCGTTTAATTTATTTACCGAATAGTTTATGCCCCCGTTTACCCTGCCGAATGAATTATTAAATACTACCAGCGCCCTCTCACCACCGGACTTATTTGAATAAGCAAAGACATTCTCATTTACATAACCGGATTCATCGTAGAAATCATAAAATTCGAAATCGACAACCTGGCTGAACAAATGCCTCTTAAGCATTAAGGGAAAAATTTCCGCTTCGTGCCGCTTTACCAGGTATTCATCGGGGGACTCATTGTAGTATGCTTTTTTATATTCCATCCCGTATTTTTCGGAAAGGCCTTCTACCTGCCCGTGCCCGAACATCGGCAGACCCGGCAGTGTAACCATCATAACAGAAATTCCGAAATACTTATCGCCCTTGCCAAACTGGTTTACCGCGGTTTCCTCATCAGGGTTGCTCATAAAATTTACATACCTCTTCAAAATTTCCGGATTAAAATCCAGCGTATTCTTTATCAGCTCCCTGTACTTGTTGTTCTCTTCTTTCATCAGCATATGCATAAAAGCGCTGTTGTACACGCGGTGCATTCCCAGTGTCCTTACAAAATAGCCTTCCATCAGCCAGAACGCCTCGGCAAGTAGAAGAGTCTCTGGCACTTCGGAATTTATTCTGTCTACAACCTCTCGCCAGAATTCCTCCGGCAGGGCTTTATCAAAGGCTGCCTGGGTCATTGCATAATCGGAACGCGAGGGTATAGCACCGCCTGTCCCGGGCTTCGGAAACCAAAGCCGCTGGTAATGCTTTTTCGCCAGCGTCATAGCAGCATCAAAGCGGATGACAGGAAAGTTGCGGGCAACGTGTATTATGGTTTGAATTAAAGATTCGCGCACTTCAGCATTTAAAAGATCCAGCTGCGCCGTGTCGTTCCACGGCATGTTGGTGCCGTCGTTCCCGTGGTAAATATACCTTACATCGCCGGTTGCCGCATCTCTCCTTTGGAATACAACCGCCGCATCCTCGCGGGAATAATATTTATCTTCTATTCTTATCTCAACTCTTGCATCATCTGAAAGGTTGGGGCCGTTGAAAGAGTAAGATGGGTAAGGCGGTACGTCGGTCTGTATAAAATAACCGGGCTTTTCTATTACCCACTTGGAATAAATCCCGGTATGGTTGGGAACCATATCACTTGCCAGTCTAATCCCCCTGCGCCATGCGCGGGCCTTCAAATTCTGGAATGCTTCCTCGCCGCCCAGATCGTTAGAGATAACATAATCGAACAACGAATAGGCGGAGGATGCGGCCTCCGGATTGCCGGTAAGCTGCTTTATCTTTCTAGATGCACTGCTTCGCTCCCATACTCCAATAAGCCAGAGCGCAGTAAAATTCCAGCGGTAAAGCAAATCAAGTTCTTCATCCGGTACCTGGTCAAGCCTTTTTATCTCCCGCCTGTATTTCTTCGAAAGCTGATCGAGCCAGACAAAAATATTTTTTGCCATCATTACCACATTAGGCATCCACTCTATGTCCCTGGTAAATTTCTCGGCTTCGGAGTTATAATACCTGCTTTCGTCCTCAGACAGCTTTTCGCCTGCAGCAAGCTTCAGTTTAATCTTCCGTAAATATTCCTCATCAACTTTATATTCCGGAACGGGCGGCGTTGGCTTACCGCCGGCAAACCGGATGAACAGCTTCATATCCTCCTGCATTAAATCCTTGCCGCTTAAAATTCTGTCGCCGAATTTCTCCTTTATATATACATTCCACCTTTGCCTTATGTATTCAAGCTGGCCTTCAAGGCTGTAGGGACTGCTTAGAATGGGCCTCTTAAGAAAAGTCAGAAGCGGTAATCCTTCAGTACCAAAATGCTTTTCATCTTGGAAGAATGTATCGGCACCGGCTAAAAATTCTTTGTATCTGCTGGTTTGCGAAATCTGCCTATCGGAAAAGAGCTCTTCGAATTTTGCGGCAGCAGAGTTTATATTTTCAAAATAAAGTAATAGTAGCTCCTCGAAAATTATTTCTCTGTTTGGTTTCGTTCCAGTAAATCCGTTTATATAGTCCTCAATCCTTAGATGCCCGGTTAAAACGTCGACAGGCGGGAAATCTTTTACATACTCTACGAAAATTTTCTCCAGCTCGCCATGGCCTAGAGCAGACGACATGTAAGAAATACCGCGCGCCATAACACCGGGGTTTTCATTATCTTCATAATATCTTATAAGAAAGTGTAATATTTCATGTATCAATCCGACGGCGTTAAGCTGACCGGCAGTTATCAGATCGTCGTGCTTGCCTTCGGACTTCCTCGTATCGTTAATCTTGCCGGCTAGAATTCTTACTTGTCGGAAGCTGGCAATTATCAAATCCCCGCTGATTGAAAACAGCGAAGTTTCAAACTGATATTTCTGTCTTGCTGTTTTTTTTACATGAAAATCGAATTTAATCATTTCAATAAGTTTTTAAAATTTGGAAATTGGCAAATATGAAGGCCGTTCATTTTAAATATTTCATCTTGATGTAAGTAATATACTCATGTTACGCAAAATTATAAAGCTTGAGGTCATACCCGCGAAAGCGGGTATCCAAGATGCGAAAATATGATAAAAAATGGATTCCCATTTTCGTGGGAATGACAATGCGGACATCAAAATGTATTCCTGCATAACATGAGTTAATAATTGTGGCTGCGTGTTCTAATTAACTAATTCCAGATATTTCGGGAAAAGGCTTTTCCAGAGCTCCCAGTCGTGCCTGCCGCCCGGCTGAACATCCAGCCAGTTGTTTACGCCTTTTGAATGCAGGATGGAGGAGATATTCCTGCTCTGTTCCGAGTATGTGTCTAATCCGCCTGCACCGATAAATATTCCCATTTTCCTGAATCGTTCAAGGTACCATTCGTCATACAGGTTGGGAAGATAATCGGGCGGATTATTGAAGTAGCAGTTTTCGTCGTAATATCCCCAGATGTACTGCTTGATATTCAAAATACCGCTCATAGAGATAACGAACCTAACAAGCTCCGGGTGCTTAAATGCGGTATTAGCGGCATAGTAGCCTCCAAGATCGCAGCCGGCCAGACATACCTTCTGCATGCCGGTCTCATGCTTGGCAAATTCAATTACGTCGTAAAGCAAAAGGCTTTCGTAAGAAAGGTGAGCCTTTACTCTATCGCCGGGAGGAATTGAATAATTCAACCAGCTTTCCGTGCTTATGCTGTCCGGGCAGTAAATTTTTATCTTCCCGGAATTAATAAGGTGAGAGACCGAATCAACCAGTCCGTTATCTTTACACTCATAATACCGCCCGGTTGAAGTGGGAAATAAAATAACCGGGAAGCCGTCGTACCCGAACACAAGCATCTCAAACTCCCGGTTAAGATACTGCGAGTACCACTTGTGATATTCTTCTTTTATCAAATTACAGCCCGATGAATAAGCGACAAAAAATTTTTATTGAATACGCCGAATCTTGTACAGTGCGCTGTTGTAAATATATGAAAATAAAAAATCTTATCAAGCAGAAAGGCCTGCTGCCGGGTTGTCCGTTAATTTTTATCACAAAATCCGGCAGAATAAAATTGTTGGAATCTTTATTTTAACAGCATGCTCATCCCCTTATTAAATTGTAATTCTTTTCATATTAAATTATTTTTAACCTCCTAATTATAGAAGACCGATGCAAACACCATTGATGACGCAATATAATAAGATTAAAGCCGCGCACCCGGATACCATTTTACTATTTAGGATGGGCGACTTTTTTGAGACCTTTGACGAAGATGCGAAAATAGCGGCAAAGGTACTGGGTATTACTCTTACCAAAAGAGCCAACGGCGCGGCAGAGGATGTTCCGCTTGCCGGTTTCCCGCATCATGCAATTGATTCATATCTGCCGAAGCTTGTACGTGCCGGTTACAGAGTTGCAGTATGCGAGCAGATCGAAAATCCCAAGTTTGCAAAAGGTATAGTTAAACGCGAAGTTGTTGAGGTCGTAACACCCGGCGTGGCTTTTTCCGATAAGCTTTTGGACCACAAGAAGAACAACTACCTTATGGCTATTTGCATAAAAGACGAAATTGCGGGAATATCTTTCAGCGACATCTCTACCGGCGAGTTCTACGCTTACGAAGTACCGTCTTCTTTAATACAGCAGCAGATCGAATCTATCTCCCCCTCGGAAGTGCTTGTCCAGAAGAAAGACAGAGAATTTATTTCATCGCTTATCTTCAGAATTAATTCGACAATAAGGGTAACAAAAATAGACGACTGGATTTTTAATTTCGAGTACGCAAAAGAATTGCTGGTTATGCAGTTTAAAACCGTTACACTTAAAGGATACGGAATTGAAAATTTCAATGCGGGAATAATCGCATCGGGAGTAATCCTAAACTATCTGCAGGAAACACAAAAGGAAAACCTTTCCCACCTAAATAAGGTCTCTGCGTATAATCCTTCCGAATACATGAGCCTGGATTATTCAACAAAGAGAAATCTTGAAATCACCTTCTCGATGAACGACGGCGGGCGCGAAGGCACTTTAATTTTCATACTAGACAAAACCGAGACAGCAATGGGCGGCCGCCTGTTAAAGAAATGGATAACTTCCCCGCTTAGAAACCTTGGAAACATTATTAAGAGGCAGAACAGCGTTGAAGAGTTATTTAAAAATAAACCGCTTAGAAAAAGTCTTATCAACGAGCTTAGGGAGATAGGCGATCTCGAACGGCTAATCTCCAAGGTCTGCACCGGAAGAGCGAACCCGAGAGAAATAATTGCGGTAAGATCATCACTTCAGAAAATACCGATGGTAAAAAAGCATCTTTCCGAAGCTGCAGTTAAAACCCTGTCTCAAATATCAGACGGGCTTATCCCGCTTGAAAAATTGGTTGAGAAGATTCGGGATGCGGTAGTGGATTCGCCGCCGCTTAACGTTGCCGACGGAGGCATTATTAAAAGCGGCTTTAGCGCGGAGCTGGATGAGCTGAGAGATATTTCGCTGCACGGGAAGGACTGGATAGCCAACCTTCAAAAAACGGAGAGGGAAAGAACGGGCATTTCCTCATTGAAGGTAAGCTTCAATAAAGTTTTCGGCTATTATATTGAAGTAAGCCACGTCCATAAAGAAAAAATACCGCAGGATTATATCCGCAAACAGACACTGGTAAATTCGGAAAGGTTCATCACCCCGGAACTTAAAAATTATGAAGACAAGATTCTAAACGCGGAAGAAAAGATTTACGAGCTGGAGTCCCAGCTTTTTAACGAAGTCCGTTTAATGGTTGCCTCCGAAGCAGAGGCGATACAGCAGGATGCAAAGCTTATTGCCATGCTGGATTGCTTTGCATCCTTTGCCGAATGCGCAGAACAATACAACTATGTTAAGCCCGAATTAAGCGACGATACCCGGCTGGAAATAACAGAAGGCAGGCACCCGGTTGTGGAAAGGATACTACCGCCGGGCGAAAAATTTATGCCCAACAATTGCAAGATGGACAACATGGACGACCAGATAATTATTCTAACCGGTCCGAATATGGCAGGCAAATCAGTATACCTTAGACAAATAGGTTTAATTGTACTGCTGGCGCAGATAGGTTCTTACGTGCCGGCCAGCCAGGCACATATCGGTATTGTTGACAGGATTTTTACGCGTGTAGGGGCGAGCGATAACATTGCCGCCGGCGAAAGTACATTCCTTGTCGAGATGCAGGAAGCCGCCAATATTCTTAATAACGCATCGGAGAAAAGCTTAATCCTTCTGGACGAAATAGGCAGAGGCACCAGCACGTTCGACGGTATTTCAATTGCATGGGCAATAACCGAGTTCATTCACGAGAATCCCGTTGTTGCAGCCAAAACACTTTTCGCAACACACTACCACGAGCTGAATGAAATGGCTGAGCTTTTTCCGCGTATAAAAAATTATAAGGTTGAGGTGCGCGAGCACGGCGACAAAGTTTTCTTCCTTCACAAAGTAAGCCTGGGTAAAGCCGACCACAGCTACGGAATACAGGTAGCGCAGATGGCCGGTCTGCCGCAGTTTGTTACCAACAGGGCCAAAGAAGTGCTTCAGAACCTGGAAAGTAAGGAACTAACTCCTTATGAAATTAAAAAGGAGAAATTAAAAAAGCTGAAGCACGAGGACGAAAATCAAATAAGCCTTTTTGAAATTAAGGACGACAAGATTCGCGACGAGATAAAGGATATTGAAATAAATAATCTAACGCCGCTTGAAGCCCTGAATAAACTAAGCGAGCTTAAAAAGAAGGTAAAAGAGAATGATTAGCAAAAAGATTTCAGCCCTTCTAATATTTGCCGTGCTTGCAGCCGTTATTTTCTTAATGCCCTCTTGCGCAAAAAAATATTCGCCGGAACAGGAAAAGTATATTAAGGGGATAGAGAAATTCAGGCAGGAAAAAGACGATTACATGAAGAACGATCCCTCATCGCCTTTTAACTTAGATAAGAACGCACATTTTAAACCGCTAAAATACTACGACGTTAATCCGGACTTCGTTTTTAAGAGCAAGCTGTACGTCTATCCCAATCCCGACACAGTTAAAATCCTCGGCACTAAAGGCGAAGAGCGAAAGATTGTCAGGTTCGGCTACGTAAAATTTGGTTACGAAGGCAAGCAGTACAGGCTTAACGTTTACAAAGGTACAACCGGCAGCGGATCAACATATTATACAATCTGGTTTACGGATAAGACAACCGGAAACGAAACTTACGGCGTAGGCAGATATCTCGATTTTGATTTAAACCCGGATACAAGTTATGTTTATACGGTAGATTTTAATTTAGCTTATAATCCTTATTGTGCATACAGTGCGAAGTATTCCTGCGCTATTCCTTCAAAGGAAGATCATCTCGATCTTTCAATTGAAGCCGGCGAGAAAAAATTTCATCAATAAACTAAGAGGAGCTTAGTGTGGTAGTAGTACTTGAAAAAAATGCAAACGACAAGCAGATTGAGAATATAATAAAGCATCTAGAAGACTTCGGATTTGCAGTACACAAATCAACCGGAGTTGAGCAGATAGTTCTGGGAGCTATTGGAGTAAAGCCCGATTTTGATATTCGAAAAGTTAAGATACTGGAAGGTGTTGCCGAAGTATACCGGATTACCGAGCCCTTCAAGCTTGCCAGCAGAAGCTTTCAAAAAGATAATACGGTAATAAAGATTAAAGACGTATCTATAGGAAGCGATGAAGTAATAATGATGGCTGGCCCGTGCTCTGTTGAAAACGAAGACCAGATATTTACAGTCGCGGAAATTGTATCGGGGTCCGGCGCAAAAATTTTACGTGGCGGTGCATTTAAACCGCGTACTTCTCCCTACTCTTTCCAGGGCTTGGGCGAGGAAGGCTTAAAGCTGCTTAGAAAGGCGGCGGATAAATATAATTTGCTGGTAATAACCGAAGTGATGGAATCTGCACAGATAAGTTTGATTGAGGAATATACGGATATCTTCCAGGTGGGCGCGCGCAATATGCAGAACTTTTCTCTTCTGCGCGATCTGGGCAAAGCCTCCAAGCCGATTATGCTGAAGAGAGGATTGTCTGCCACAGTAGAAGACTGGCTTATGTCTGCCGAGTATATTTTATCCAACGGCAACATGGAAGTTATGCTCTGCGAGAGGGGCATAAGAACATTTGAAACTTATACCCGCAATACATTCGATCTTTCTGCAATACCCGTGGTACACAAGAGGAGCCACCTGCCGGTTATCGCCGATCCTTCTCACGCTACCGGCTTAAGGGATAAAGTACTGCCTATGGCAAGGGCAGCCGTTGCAGCAGGAGCCGACGGCTTAATGGTTGAAGTGCACAACGACCCGGAAAAAGCTCTGTCGGATGGACCGCAGGCTCTGCTGCCCGAACAGTTCGCAGAATTAATGCAGCAGGTAAAATTAATAGCGGAAGTTATCGGCAGAAAAATGTAAAGGGCGGAATTAAATTGGCGTTAAAAAATATTTCGATAATCGGTCTCGGCCTTATAGGCGGATCGATTGCTAAGGCTTTAAAAAACGGATACTCTTCCAAGCATGAAAATCTTAAAAGGGATTTTTCGTCTCTTATAATTAAAGGCTACGACAGACAAGAAATTATTAATGCAGCTTTAAGCGACGGTACAATAGACCGGCGGCTTGCCTCTGCAGACGAAGCCTGGGATTCGGATGTTATTTTCCTTTGCCTGCCTACCGAGCTATCCCTAAAATATTTTTTTGAGCTTTCACCAATCATCAAAGAAGGAGCGGTAATCTCCGACGTATGCGGCGTAAAAGGAGTATTCGAAGCCGGATGGAAGAGCTTGAACAGCAAAGGCTATTACATAGGCGGCCATCCTATGACCGGCAAGGAGACAAGCGGCTACCAGGGCTCCGATCCGCTGCTGTTTGAAAATTCCGTTTATATAATTTCTGAATCGGCCAAACAACTAAAAGTGCTGGATGAATTCCTGGAAATTATAAAATACATGGGAGCCAGGATCAGGTTTCTCGATCCGTTCGTTCACGATAGAGTAATATCGAGAGTGAGCCACCTTCCGCAGCTGCTTTCCGTTGCACTGGTAAATACGGCAGCCGGCAATGAAGAAGGAATTGATTACCTGGACTTTGCCGCCGGCGGCTTCAGGGATATGACGAGGATTGCTTCAAGCAACTTCGATATTTGGGAACCGGTTATTAAGCTTAACAAAGATGAAATCATCAACTCTATAAAGCTGCTGCGGGACAATCTTACGAAGATTGAAGAATATGTTTCGGCAAACGATACCGAAAAATTGAATTCGTTGTTCCAGAGTGCGAGAAATAAGAGGGACGAAATACCCAAAAACACAAAGGGCTTTATAAATCCGCTCTCGGATATTTTTATTTACGTTAAAGATGAGCCCGGCGTGCTGAGCAAATTAACTACACTGCTATACCGCAATAAGATCAATATAAAAGATTTGGAGCTGCTTAAAATAAGAGAAGGCACGGGTGGAACCTTCAGGATAGCCTTTGAGAACGAGGAAACCGCTTTGCTTGCCAAGAAGCTCGTCGAGGAATCAGGCTTCGCTACAAAATAAGCCTCTTTAAGACTTCGAATTAAAATCGTTTTTAATTTTTATAAGGTCGTTCCGCTCTTTGCTTAAATCGGCTTCCAGCTGAATGGTCGGATGGTCTATACCGAACTTTTCATTCAGGGCTTTTTCCAGGCTTTTCACAATTAAGTAGCCTTTGCTTATAAAATGTAGCCCGGTTTGTCAATTTTTCTTGTAGAAAAATAGTCTTAATTTAGCAACTCAATTTAATCAATTATTTTCCTGGGAATATAAATTTGTATCGGACAGAAATCCTAATGCGAAAACATGCTATCCTGATGTTGATACTTTTTTTTACGGTTTGTTTTTTCATTTCCAGCGGCTATTCGCAGGATACTGCCGGCACGAAAACAATTTCTACCTTTTATCCTAACGGAGTACTGAAGACTCTGGGCGATTACCTGAACGGAAAGCTTAACGGCCAATATATTGAATATTACCCCGACGGGCATTTATGGAAAGTATGGAATTTTGTTAACGGAAAGGAACAGGGAAAATCGAACTGGTATTTTGAGAACGGTCTGCTAAGCATTGAATGGAACTATAAAGACGGGCTGAGAGACGGCCAGTCTAAATGGTACTATGAAACCGGCGAACTCTGGTCGGTACAAAATTACGTACACGGAGTTCTGCAGGGTGTTACGCACACATACTATAAAACCGGCGAGCTGCAGGGAGACTGGAACTATGTGAACGGCGAGTTGGAAGGGGTCTCTAAGACATACTATAAAAACGGCAAGGTAGAAGTATCTAAGACTTTCTCGAACGGATTGCGTAACGGCCCTTCAACAGTTTACAACGATAACGGCACGGTTGCGCTTGAGGCGGATTTTAAAAACGATATGCTTGAGGGAGAGGTAAAGATATTCGATCTTGCAGGCAATGTTAGGGTTAAGGACTTTTATACAAACGGCCAGCTGACAAACCGGATACGCTACGATATTATGGGCAAGCAGCAATCCGAAGAACATACTAAAAGAACTTTTTATCTCAACGGATCGATAAAGACAGAAGTTCATTTAAAGAACGGCATTAAGGAAGGCTTGTCGAGCGAGTTTTACGAAGACGGGTTCCTTAAAAATCAACTGCAGTATAAAAGCGATTCCGTTCAAGGCAGATCTTATTCGTACTACGACGGCGGGATATTAAAGGAATCGGTCGATCATATTAACGGCGCACAGAACGGCATAACGAGAACTTACTACAAAGACGGCGCACTTGAGTCGGAAAGCAATTATAAGAACGGAGTAAAGGACGGTATAGAAATTATCTACTACGAAAACGGCAGCCTGAAAGATTATTTCTATAACAGGAACGGCAAGCCCAACGGAATTTATAAAACATATTACGACGACGGTCTGCTTGAATCGGAAGCTACTGTTGAGGACGGGACAATTACCGGGACAAAAAGATACTATTACAAATACGGCGCTCTTCAAAAAACCGAAAGCTACTGGGAAGGAAAGGTAGACGGATATGTTAGAACCTACTACCCGGACGGCAAATTACAAAAGGAAGAATATTTTATAGACGGCAAAGTAGAGAACAGCAAAACTTACGATGAAAGCGGAAAGCTGATAACCACTAAAGGCTATTAATAAAAAACGGGAACGGATATGAAAAAGCATACTGGAAAATTTTCGGTCGGATTAATCCAAATCGCTTTAAGCAAAAACCAAGACGATAACTTGAAGAAAGCAGTTGCCTGGATTGAAAAGGCGGCTAAAAACAGGGCAGAGGTAATTTGTTTACCGGAATTATTCAGATCGAGGTATTTCTGCCAGGTTGAAGACATCGAAAATTTTGAGCTAGCCGAGGCGATTCCAGGGCCCTCCACTACAGCTATCTCAAAAGCAGCGGCTAAACATAAGGTTGCTGTCGTCGTCCCGCTGTTTGAAAAGAGAGCGCCCGGCGTTTACCATAACAGCGCAGTCGTCATCAATTCCGACGGAAAAAATCTCGGGCTATACCGGAAAATGCATATCCCCGACGATCCTTCATATTATGAAAAATTTTATTTCACGCCAGGGGATCTCGGCTTCAAATCCTTCGCTACAAGCTACGGAAAAATCGGAACGCTAATTTGCTGGGACCAGTGGTACCCAGAGGCTGCACGGCTTACGGCACTTAAAGGAGCCAGCATAATTTTTTATCCCACTGCAATAGGCTGGCACCCGCACGAAAAAGAAGAGCACGGTAAGGCTCAATTTGAATCTTGGCAGACAGTGCAGCGCGGGCATGCGGTGGCCAACGGCGTTTACGTAGCTGCAGTTAACAGAGTGGGTCTTGAAAAACAAACCGAAGATTCGGCCGGAATAGAATTCTGGGGTTCTTCGTTTATAGCCGATCCGCAGGGAGTAATAATTGCTCAGGCATCAACGGATGAGGAAGAAATTATAATTGCAGATGTTGATTTATCCCGCGTGGAATACATAAGAAGGAACTGGCCTTTTTTGCGCGACAGAAGAATTGATGCGTACGAGGGAATAGTGAAAAGATTTATTGACGGCGATATATAAAAACATTTAGAAAATTTTATGAGCTTAAAAGAAATTCATGCAGAAGAAAATTACAGGATTCCTGCAGAATGGGAAAGGCATGAGGCAACATGGCTAGGCTGGCCGCATAATAAAGAAGATTGGCCGGGTAAGTTTACCCCGGTTAAATGGGTATATGCCGAAATAGTAAAGAGGATTGCAGGCGGAGAAAAAGTAAGAATACTGGTCGAGTCGAAAGAAGACGAAAAGAAAGTTAAATTTGTCCTGGCATCTGCCGGTGCCGCATTAAACGATGTGGAATTTTATAATTTTAAAACCGACAGGGGCTGGATGCGCGACTCGTGCCCGGCCTTTATTAAAAACGGCAGGCAAGTCTCATCGGTAAATTTTAAATTTAACGGCTGGGCAAAATATCCCAACCATAAAAAGGACCAAAAGCTGCCGCAGTATATTTCGGAAAAGCTGGGCATCAGTAGATTCATTCCAGTCCACAAAGAAACTCAAGTAGTTCTTGAAGGCGGTGCAATCGACATAAACGGGAAAGGCACTCTAATTACAACCGAAGAATGCCTGCTGGACAATACAACCCAGGTTAGAAATGCCGGATTCACTAAAAAAGATTACGAAGAAGTTTTTGCAAAGTATCTGGGTATTAGTAACGTCCTTTGGCTCGGTAAAGGCATCTGCGGCGATGATACGCACGGCCATGTTGATGACCTTTGCAGGTTTGTAAACGAAAGGACCATCGTGCTTGTGCAGGAGAAAAATCCGCGTGATGAAAACTATAATCTTCTCCAGGATAATACAGAGCGCATAAAAGATTTCCGGCTTGAAGACGGAACGAAGCCGGAAACAATTTTCCTGCCGATGCCGGAACCGGTTATATTTAAGGGACAAAGGCTACCGGCAAGCTACGCCAATTTTTATATTTCAAATACATCGGTAATCGTACCTACCTTTAACGATCCGAACGATAGGACAGCATTAGGCATTTTAAGTGAGCTTTTTAGAGACCGCAGCGTTGTGGGCATACACGCAGTCGATCTAGTCTGGGGTCTGGGCACTCTGCACTGCTTAACGCATGAACAGCCTGCACTTTAGTGTTTGAATTGCATTCACAAAAAATGTAAGTTTAAAACAAACATCCGCATCATCCGGTAAAAGCCCAAATCCGTTTTACGAAGCAAGCTGCTAACTGATAATAATTTTATAATCAGCCGTCTCCGGAAGTAAAGATGAAAACATCAACTAAAAGAATTAAAAATTCCTTTGCAGTAATATTCGGAATTATATTATTCGGGTGTAATTCAGATCCGGTGGTTAGCCCTGTGGAAAGGTCCATCAACCTAATTGAGAATTATTCATTTGAGCATTACGGCAGCGCTACCCTGCAAGGCTGGAATTACCCCCCTCCTCCGTTATTAAAATTCTCGCAAGATGTTCCTCCTTACGGCGAAAAGTATTCAATCTTTTTAAAATCTTTTGAGATAGGCGGTGTTATAAGCACTACGGTTGCAGCGCCGGCCGGTAAGTATTTATTCACTTTCTCAATCTGGAGTAAAGTAAGCGGCTCAAGAGGATTGGTAGAGTTATATCTTATACATACCGACAGCCTGCGTCTTTTAACAAACTTCCAGGTAAAAAACCTTAAGTGGAACTGCTTCGTATTCGAAGATACGCTTAGTGCAGTTAGAGGCGACAGCTTGAAGATAATATTATACGGTACGTACTACCAATTTCCGCAGCCATACGCCTGGTTCGACGTTTGCAAGCTGGAAATAAAAAGATGACTTTATAATTCGCCTATATCCTCGCTCCAAAGCTCAGGTTTTTCTCTTATAAATCCACTCATCATATCTATGCACTCTTTATCGTTCAGGTCAACTACTTCGATGCCTTTGGATATCATTAATTCCGCTGCGCCGGAAAAAGTAACCGATTCACCGGCGACAACTTTTTTTATCCCGAATTGTACGGCTGCACCGGCGCATAAATAACAGGGCATTAAAGTGGAATAGAGCACGGTATTCTTGTAGCTGCCAATTCTCCCGGCATTAATTAAGCAATCTATTTCGGCATGTATTACAGGATTATTTTCCTGAACTCTTTTGTTATGGCCGCGCCCAATAATCTTACCGTCTTTTACCAGAACAGAGCCTATCGGGATGCCGCCTTCGCCAAGACCTTGCCTGGCCTCGTTTATTGCCGCTTCCATAAATTCATCCATATTTTATCCTTTCAAAAAAATTGAGAAATAATTTTACTGCGGTTTAAAATAGTATTAAAAAACAAGTTGTAAAAAATTTATAGCGGAAATTAAAGATTAAGTGAGTTATTTTTATAGACGTGTCTTATATTTAAACGTTTATTATTATTTTACTTAACGTTATTAATCACATTATCGCTGGTAAACACATTTAATCCCGAACACTGTTTTGTTTAAATGAATTTTTTAAATTACTTACTAGGTTTAGTAAAAAGAAGATATTTATTATTCGGAATATCCGCAGTAATATCGGCGTTTAGCATTATATCCTGTAATGCGCCGAGGACTAACCCATTCGACCCGGAGAATCCCGACTATTCGTTTGTTTCGATATCCGGAACGGTAGAGACGTACAGTCTTCCCTATACAGGCATACCTGGTGTTTCGGTATACTGGAGCAATTCCAACATTGTGGTTACTACGGATGCGAATGGAAACTTTACTATAGATAACATATTGCCCGTTAACGGCAAACTGATCTTTACCAAGGATGGATTCAGCGCTGACTCGCTGGATGTTGTTTGGAACAATTCCAAAAATTTGAACTACCTTGTTAATTTAAATAGAATTCCGCATCTAGACAGTGCTTCTATTTATACGGTAGTAATAAATCAATTTAGTCCGCCCGGCCAAACATACCAGCTTGTTATAAACTCCAGGATATCCGACAAGGATAACGATATTGATTCCGTTTATGTAGAAAACGATCAGTTAAATTTAAAAAAAGCCCTGTATTTTAACGTAACCAATAAAGATTATGAGATAACCTTAAACGAACAGGATTTAAATGTTACCGATATTGAACAAACTATAGGCCTTGATTTTAATATAATTGTTAAGGATGTTTTCAACAGGTTTTATAACGTCGGCAGCAATAAAGTTTCCAGGGTAATTAATAGCGCAGCATTTATACAAAGCCCGGCAAATGACTCTACCGTAACTGCAGCCCCGCTTTTAAAATGGCAGCGATATAAAGCCGGTTTCCCTTTTTCATATATGATAGAAATTTATACAAACGACTTTGCCAATTCCCAGCTTGTTCTCAGGCAGGATAACGTTTCTTCGGATTCAATTTCTTACCAGGTTACACAGCCGTTAAGCAGTAGAGATTATTACTGGGTAATTTGGGTAATCGATCAGTTCCAGAACAGGTCCCGGTCGTTACCGGCAACATTTAGAGTTCCATAACTAAAGGCAAAACATGATTACGTATTATACAGATTCGATAAGGTTAATAAATAAAGAACAGTTTGAAACACTTTACCAGATAAGTCAAGCGCTTAATTCCGCTGTTTATGAAGACTCGCTTATTAGTGAGACACTCGATCTTATAATAAAAGTTCTTAACGCGGAGCGTGGGTTGTTCGTAAAATTCGATGAGGAGAATAATTCCTTTATAATTATCGGCGCAAGAAACGTCCAGCAGGAAGACATAAAGGATTTATCGGTCTTCTCCTCCGGCGTGCTGCAAAAGGTTATTGAAAAAAGAGAACCCTGCCTGTACCACGATGTACAGAGCGATCCTAATATATCCCAGTTTAAAAGCATCCAGATACATAACATAAAATCCATACTCGGCGTGCCCATCAAGCAAGATGATAAAATCTGGGGAGTTATACTAGTCGACAGCCAGGCGAACAGGAAGGAATTCAGCGAGAGCAACATGGTCTTTCTGGACTTCTTTTCAAACTTGGTCTCGCTGGCACTGGATAGAATTATTAAGATGCAAGCCATACTGGATGAGAATCAAATTCTAAAAAACCAGCTGCAGTCGACAAAAACAATTCCGGAACTGATAGGAAAAAGCACTGCTATGCAGAAGCTGAGCGCCTTGATCCATAAAGTTTCCGCAACAGATGCAACCGTACTTTTACTAGGGGAAAGCGGCACGGGAAAAGAACTGATAGCAAGAGCTATTCATGACCTAAGCACCAGGAAACAGAAGCCTTACCTTGCACAGTTCTGCGGATCAATACCGGATACTCTTCTGGAAAGCGAGCTTTTCGGCTACAAAAAAGGCGCGTTTACCGGGGCCAACTCCGATAAAAAAGGCCTGTTCGAAGTTGCCAACAACGGTACTTTTTTTCTTGATGAAATTGCCGACATATCAATCGCGCTTCAGGCAAAATTATTAAGAGTTCTTCAGAATAAGGAAATTATTAGGCTGGGAGATACCCAGGTTATTAAGGTAGACGTTAGAGTTATTACAGCCACAAACAAAGATCTCCGGCAGCTTTCAAAAGAAGGAAAGTTTAGGGAAGACCTTTTCTACAGGCTGAATGTCTTCCCGATAAAAGTCCCGCCTCTGCGGGAAAGAAACGGAGACATTCCTCTTCTGGTGGAACACTTCGTAAAAAAATATTCCGGAGAAAAGATACACATAGATAACCGGGCGTTAAATATGCTGGAAAAATATAACTGGCCCGGTAATGTAAGGCAGCTCGAAAACGTAATCCAGCGGGCGCTTATACTTAGCGAAGACGGCAGGCTGCTTCCAGAGCATATAGTTATAGAGGAGGAAGCCGACGAGGCGGACTTTAAGGGAACTTTGAGGGAACTTGAGAAGACCATTTTGAAGAAACGTCTCCGCGAATTCAACGGAAACAGAACTATGGTAGCTAAGTCTCTAGGCGTTTCGGTTAGGTGGGTTCAATTAAAAATTAAAGAGACAGGCGAAGAGCTATAAAAAATGGACCGGACTTCAATTGAAATATTGTTCGATAAATTTGAGATTATCGAATGCCTTAAGAAAGACGGGCAGGCCGCAGTTTATCTTGCCAACCATATTTACCTGGGCAAAAAAATTATTTTGAAGACACTAGATACAAGCGGACTTGCCGACAATACCATACTTGAGAGATTTAAGAGAGAAGCAAGAATACTGGCCAAACTGAACGATGAAAATATTATAAAGGTATTGGACTTCGGAACGTTTAAGAATTTTTTCTACATATCATTTGAGCATTTTGAAAGCTTAAACCTGAGAGAAGTAATTAAGAGCAATAGCCTAACCATTGATGAAAAGCTGCAGCTTGTTATACAGCTTTTAAAGGCACTTTCAACTGCGCACCGCAACCAGATAATACACAGAGATATCAAGCCGGAAAACATACTCGTAAATACCAATTTAAAATTAAAGATTGCGGATTTTGGGTTAGCACTTGTCTTAAACGATTCGAATATTACAAACAGCAGCTCCATCGTCGGCACTCCGGGCTACATGGCACCCGAGCAAATCCACGGAGAAAAAACACGGCAGACTGATTTGTTTGCGGCAGGCCTGGTTGCATTTGAATTAATTACCGGCAATAATCCGGTTATAGGCGAGGATATAACTTCCACCCTAAACAACATCATCAATTTCGATGAAAAAAAATTATCGGATTCCCTGGAAGGCGTACCGGAAAATGCGAGGGCGGCAATAAGCAGCATGCTGCATAAAGATTTATCAAAGCGTGTTAAGACTGCAGACGAGGCATTGGCTTTGCTTGGAGTTGAGCACCAGGCTTCGGCGCCGGTAATTGAAAGCAGTCCAATGCCGGTCCGGAAAAAAATATTCATTCTGTCTTCGGCAGGAGCCCTGGTGATTATACTGATAATTGTTCTTTTAATTAACAATAATTCCGACACACAGAATGCCGGAAAAAATCCGGTTAGCACAAATGCCGATTTGAAAAAATCTTCCGAAGTAATAAATGATGCAGATAGAAAGACACCTCAAGCTGAGAAAAATAAAGATTTAGGACATGATAAATCTGCAAGAAGTGAAAATGGCGTAAACAAAAATACAGCAAAGACTGTTGAAAACTTACCGGCCTTATATGCCAACGGAAAATTAAATATCGATTGCTACCCGTGGGCGAATGTTTTTATAGACGGTAAAAAGTTCGATCTGACCCCGATAAATATTTCTCTTACGCCCGGAAAGCATTCATTAGAGCTTGTACATCCGGACTTTCCGCCGTACGTAAAGACCGTCTATATTACTCCGGGAGACTCCGAATCATTAAAAATTAATTTTGACGACATTACCGGCAGGCTGGAATGCAATATTTATCCATGGGGCGATATTTACGTTAACAACAAGTTTATAGGCACTGCGCCGTTAACAAAGCCCATAGCGCTGTTTCCGGGCAATTATTCCGTAACAATTAAGAATAAGTATTTTAGCCCTATTACAAAAGAAGTAACTATAACAGCCATGAAAACCGAAGTTATAAATTTTCATTTTGAAAAAAAGTAATATTAACCTAATGGCATTAAAATTGTTCGAATAAAAAGATGTGAACAAAATATTTTATGATATGATGAAATTATTACTAGTCTTTTTTGCGGTATTTTCAGCAGCAATTTACAGTCAAACCTGGCAGGTTGCCGGCACAATGCCAATGCCGGTCTCTGGCGGCCAGGCTGTAGTACACGGATCGAAGATTTATATACTCGGAGGCTTCTCTGAGGAATTGAATTCGAATATTAATTTAATCCAGGTATACGATCCGCAGACAAACACATGGAGCGATACGACAGTGATGAAAGCGCAGCGTTCCGATTTTGTAGCAGGTATATTTTCAAACAATTTATATTATGCCGGCGGGGTCTCCGGAAACTCGCCCTTTGCATCGGCTGTGGAAGTGTGGGATTTTAAATCATCACCGCAGGTGTTCAACAGCGACGATTATTTTAACAGGCAATATCCGACCGGGCAGCTTGTAAACGATAATCTTTATATTTTCGGGGGCAGCGTAAACAGCATAAAATCTCCCTACATGTTTGAATACAACCTGACAAAATCCAAAGTAACTTATACAGATAATTCCATCTTCCCGGCATTTTATCCGTCCCAGCAGATGTCTGCAGTGCTGGGCAATTATATTTTTATATTCGGCGGAGCCAGAGGGGTACTAATAAATACAATTCTGAAATTTAAAATCAGCAGCAAAGAATTCGAGACCATGTCGGTTGAATTGAGTAAGCCTAGAGCAGGAGGAGTTGCGGTCCCGTATATGAATAATTCCATTTTAATCATCGGCGGTTTTGATGAAACACACCAGGCTCTCTCTTCGGTCGATTCGTTTTATGCAGGCTCAGAAGACGGCAGTGTTTCCCCGGGTCCGTCGTTAAACTTCGCAAGAGTTGATCCGGAAGCAGTAAATTATTACGGCGATATATATGTTTTCGGAGGTCTTGATAGAGAAGGCCAGCCGGTACCTCAAATTGAAATCTTAAAATCCGGTATTACGGGAATTAGCAGGGAAGGACCGGCTCCACAGTCATTTGAGCTGGAGAATAATTACCCTAACCCGTTTAATCCTTCAACTAAAATTACTTTTAAGATAGCCCGTTCCACCGTGGTTTCGGTGGATATTTATTCGGTGCTCGGAAAACATATAAAAAATCTGACATCCAAATTTTATAATTCGGGAACATATGATTTAACCTGGAACGGCACAGACGACAGCGGGAATCAAGTCCCTAGCGGCGTTTACATTTACAGGTTAACTTCCGCTTATTTTTCCGCTTCAAAAAAGATGATATTGCTTAAATGATAAAGAAATTATTAATCGCTTCATTATTTCTTTTACTGGCTGCAACGGCATTTGCCCAGCAAGAAGCAGATTCTATCGAATCGCTAAGAAAAGAATTCGAGGCATTCAAATACCAGGAAGTTATTAACAACGCTCGGCTATTGCTGGCTAATAAAACCAGTCTAAGCAAGGATCAGTTAATTGAGATTTACAGGCTTAAAGGGATTTCACATTTTTCACTTCAAAACGATGCCGATGCCCGGGAATCCTTTCTGCAGATACTTAATATCGATTCTACTTTTTCTTTCGATCCGGTTAAAACTTCGCCTAAAATTATTTCTTTCTTTAACGGTATTAAGGAGGAATTCAACAAGGAAAAATTACGTGAGAGTTTGGCTGAGAAAGTTAAGACCGATACTGTCTATATAACAAAAAAAGTAGATGTAAAAATACCGGACGATGAGTTGAAGCAGACAATGATCAGGTCTATCGTCTTTCCCGGCCTCGGACAATTCTACCGGAACGAAAAGACAAAAGGATTTGTATTATCATCAATAGGCTTTATTACCCTGTCGTCATCAATTTATTTTATAATTGATTGCAACAACAAGGAAAGAGGCTACCTAGATGCCGTCGATAAAAATATAATTCCGGAGAAGTATAATGCATACAATACATCTTATAAGATGAAAAACATTTCTCTTATCGCTTTTGCCGCCGTCTGGCTATATAGCCAGATTGATGCGCTTTTCTTTTCCGGCAACAGCGGGATTCCTTCTGTGCAGCTTGGTGCAAGCAGCAACAATTACCGGCTTAGTTTGGATCTAATGTTCTAATATACTGAAGACTATTCCTTAGAGTATTCCTCGCATATCCATTAATAAACCAAATTCATTTCATTTAAAAGCGTACGAATAATTTGCGATTTACGAAAATTATTCGTGGCCTATCTAAACTTTTAATAAAGTCAAATATACAATAAACAGAAAATAAGGATGATTCTGCCGCTTTAATATGCTGGCATTTTAATTGGAATTATTTTGCGGGAAGCATTTAAGGGTCGGGTAGAATTAATAATTGAATGATTAAAATTTTGGAAGGCGAAAATGTATTCTAAGAAATTAATTTTTAAGAATTTGAGAAAGAGGGCAGGGATAAAAAATCCGGATTACTACATTCTTCTAAGCATAGGTTTAGTTCTAATGTACTTCCTTGCCGGATGCAGTCAAACAAATCCTGCTGGGCCTAGTTCATCTACGGCAATAGTTAAGGGAAGGGTTGAAAGCAATACCGCAATGAATAAGGTCGGTTCAACAGGTTCCGGGGTACAGGGAGCAACCGTCATCCTGGCTGAAGTTAGGTCAGATGGCTCATTGGAAACCATATCTAATGCTGCTGTTCAAACAGATATCGATGGTAATTTCTCTTTAGAGACAAATATGAATAACCTTAGTGATTTGGTGGTTATAGCTAATAAAGACAGCAGTCAGTGGATGGCGGTTGTTTCTTCCTCTGTAAATTCAAGCTCAACTGTTTATGTAAGACCGTTGAACGACGAAACTACGGCAATGGCATCGGTATATATTAGGGCAAAAGCGGATAATTATTCCAACGTTACCTACCCTGAAATTGATAACTACATCAATTCGAAAATTGCAGCGCAGATAAAGTCGAACTCAGCTTTAATAGGCGAAACTGCTGCCTCTCTAAATGCTGAGGCTAATGCCGAGTATGAATCCGCCTCCGAAATGGGATTAAGCCAATCCCAATGGCAGGCAATTGTAAATGATAAATACAACGCCCAGGCAAGCCTTGATGAACAATTATATAACTCTTCTGCACCGGATGACAGCAGCGCTTACGAGTCCTATTACCAAGCCTTGGTTAATGCATACATAAACGCAGGCGCATCCGCAGATACGTATGCTAAGCTTTTGATTATAGCGAATAGCGAATTTGTTAAGAGCACATCGAATCTTAACTCTCAACTTTCATTTTACTTTGAACAGAGTGCGGCTTACTTAAGAGCCAAAGTAACAAACTACGCAGTGCAGGAAAAATTTAAGGCAATGGGAGCCTCGAATGCAGAAATTGAAGCCGCCGCCGCCGCAGGGTTATCGCTTAGCTCTTCAATTAAAAATGCATCGGCACAAAGCGACATAGATAATAGCTTCTCAAATTACCGCACCCAGATTGTAGCTGAATTAAAAATGTTCTTTAACAGCAATCAGGAAATGGTAACTGCAATATCATCCAAGGCACAGTTGTATAATTCAACTTTCAAAAGCGATGTGTCATCCGGCTCATCGACTAATGATATAATAAGCGCCTACAATAAATTTTATTCAGGAATAAATTCATCGGTCGCAGCATCTTTCGGCTCAGGCAGCCAAAGCCAGATAAACGATATGACCGATATGATGGTAATTGTTTACGGAAGTTAAAAAGAGATATTCGGCTTAATATTTGCTTTGAGTAAAAAAGAAGCATTCCCTCAAGCAAGGCCGTACACCTCCCAAAGAAATTCGGGAGGTGTTTTTTTTGCCGGAAATCACCGTATGATCTTTCTCATTTACCGGAATATTTTACTTTAGTAATTTTGCCCTCGTAAATAAGCCTCTATTACTGCGCTTTCTTGTTTTGTTTATCGTCAATCTTCCGAGCATTTGCCGTGCGGCTTGTAACGAATGTTTAACTTATGTTTTGGTGTGTAAATTTTCCTGCTGGTACTTTTATATTTTAATCCCCGAATTTTTTAGGCTTTAACCCCTGATAAAACTCAAATATATTTTTTTTGAGTTTGCCCGGGTTTTCTCTTCAAATATATTTTTCTCCGAAATATATTTGGATTAAGTAGGTGGAGAGAGGATGCTCTCTCCATCTTATACAGCGGTTATTTATAATTTTTTTTACCGGGCTAAAAATCCCTCTTTAACGACTTCATACTAATTATAAGTGACAATACGGTTATCAAAACGGAAACCGCTCCGATAATTAAGTTTGTACGATACAATAGAGAATAACCGATGCCTGCAACGTCGCTTTTTAGATTATAAAAATTGTAAACCGGCATAAACAATACAATGATTAGAAAGACTAAGTATGAAAGAGTGATTAAAAAAGTAATTGCAGCGCCCTGCGATGATGCAATTCTGATGGGATTCTTTTCTTTAAAATCGGAGAATACGCCGCCCATCCCGAAATTCAAAGTTACTAGTGCTATAATTATAAAAGCAGTATTTATTGAAGCAGTCTGAGAAAGCTCTGCCGGGAATTTATTCTGCGAAAAGAAATTTATTGCCTGACCGGTAATAAAAATTATTGAGAAATAAATTAAGAACTTAACAGCAATCAATTTAATATTTCTTACCGGCGCAGACTTTATTTTCCAGTACGACTGCCCTTCCAGGCTTATAAGCGGGAAAACAAAACGGAGTGATAGTGATGATATAAGGAAGGCATTAAATAAAAACACCACCAGATATGTTACAGTCATTAATGTTATGTTTGAAGACGTAAACAATCCCAGGTCTATCCCCCTTAGGCTAACTAAAAAAATTATTATTAAAACCAGCATTACAACGGCGTGTATCCACTGGCTGGGCTCTCTAAGGAATTGCATAAATTCTTTTTTTATCAAGGCGCCGGTCTGCGACCCGAACTGCGGCTCAGGGTAAGGTCTTTCCCGAAAAGGTTTCTTCCTTAATTTATCTTTTGATCTGCCGAATGTAAACCGCAAGGATTCTTTCCATGTAGCGTAATACCATTTTGAACCTAGAAAAACTGCGGACGAAAATAAAATAACCGATGTGCCTATCTGTAAAAGTATATCGATTACCGCTTTTGAAAAATTGCCCGACGACATCCAATAAAGCGCATCGGAGGCCCAAAAATTTGGAAGATAATTGAACACTTGGCTGTCTAAAAAACCGTAGTACCTGTCTGTATACGGGTAATATGCCATTACCTCGTTTACAATATGTACGGGATCGCTTATCCTGAAAAATAGGATCAATAAAAAAACATAAATCAAAAGAAGGACGATTAAAATATTTCTTACGCCGAACCTGCCCGACAGCTTAACAATAACCATCAACAAAATAACGCCGAGCGAAGCAGCCGAAAGCATGAACGGCAAAATGATCAGAAAGATAGTTGTTAAATAAAAGCCTGCGTCCAGCCCGAAATACACGCCGTAGCCTGCTGCTACTGCGCATATTATAAGCATAAGTGTGGCGGAGCTGTAGAAAAAGTTATCTAAGAACTTTATAACAAAAACCGTAGAATAAGAAACCGGTTTTGTGAACAAATAATTCACTTCATCCGATTTGTACAAAGTAGCATACGAGACAACTATGTTGCCCACATTTACCACAAGAAAGAAAATATAAAGGATAACAAAGATAAATCTGTGAAGGAGGTAGGAACCCATATGAATATGATTTAAAAGGAATTCCAGAATGCTTTTGGTAAAAAGGAAAGTACCCGCAACAAAGGATGAATAAACTATAAACGAGCCGACATTTTTCAGCAGGCTGCCTACGCTTAGGCTGGTATTAATCTTTAAGAAGATCAGTATTTTGTATTTTAAAAGATGATAGAATTCCCTCATAACAGCTGAAAAATTTTATTTAGTCAATTCAAGAAAGAAGGATTCGAAATTCAATTTTAATTTTTCTTTAAACTGGTCCACAGCTTCTTTTTTATCGTCAAATATAATCTGTCCTTCCTTTATTATTGCAACCTTGGTGCATACTTCTTCCGCAACAGCAAGGCTGTGAGTGGATAATAAAACTGCAGCACCTTCCTCCGCTGTTCGCTTTAAGAGACTCTTTACTAGAACAGCGGTCTGAGGATCGAGCCCGGCCATCGGCTCATCAAGAAGTATTAACTTAGGCGAATGTAAAAAAGAAGAAGCGATGGCTATCCTTTGCCTCATCCCCTGCGAATATTCCTCAGTTCGTTTATCTATCCACGTGCCTATGTTTAACTCTTCTATCAAATTGTTTACCTGCGACCGAACTGAATTTTTATCCATCTTATACAACCCTGCGCTAAAGTAAAGGAACTCCCTGCCGGTAAGCTTGTCGTAAAGGAACGGCTGATCCGGGACGTAGCCGGTAAGCGACTTTGTTTCTATGGGAAACTCCTGGTTATCCATACCGTTAATAAGAACCTTGCCTTTGGAGGGAGAATACAGCCCGGCCGCAATTTTTATGGTAGTAGTTTTACCAGCACCGTTCGGTCCAAGAAATCCGTAAATATCGCCGGGCATAACTGTAAGATTCAACGAGTTGACTGCAGTAAAAGAGCCGAATTTTTTTGTGAGGTCTATTATCGATAACATATTTTTTTGAAGAGTTTATCCGCCGGACGTAGTAAGAGGCGAAGCCGGAGCGAAGAATTATAATTCCTTTAAATCTATCTTATCTACGTCTTCAAAAGTTAAGGTAATCAAATCGTTATCGTCCGGTTCGTAAAGGCTTATTATTCTTTCTTCCTGGTTGCTTATAGCCTTGGATAAAATATTCTTTACCGTCCTCGCGTTGCCGAAATTTTTATCTCTCTCATTATAAATTCGTGTAAATATTTCGAGCAACAGCTGCCATGCACCTTCATCCAGCTTATAGCCGTTCTTCTCGCTTATAACGCTCGCAATCTCTATCATCTGTCTCGGCACGTAATCTTCAAAAATAAAATTATTCGGGAATCTCGATTGTATACCGGGATTCGATTCCAGGAAGTCCTTCATCTCTTCGGTGTAGCCGGCAACAATCACTATAAATTTCTCGTGGTCGTCTTCCATCCGTTTTAACAATGTATCTATGGCTTCCTGCCCGAAGTCGTTAATTCCCCTGGCAAGCGAGTAAGCCTCGTCTATAAACAGAGTGCCGCCGATCGACTTGTCTATAATTTCATTCGTCTTTGATGCGGTTTGCCCTTGATAGCCGGCCACTAGCGCAGAACGGTCTACTTCTACCAGATGACCTTTTTCCAGCATGCCTATTTCTTTGTATATCTTGCTTAGAAGCCTGGCAACAGTGGTTTTGCCGGTGCCGGGGTTTCCCATAAAAACGGAATTGAGATTTTTAGGAATTATTTTAAGCCCGCGCTGCTTCCTAAGCTTTGCTACCTTCAGGCTGCTGATTAATTTATCCACCGACTTCTTAACCGATTCTAAGCCGGTCAGCCCTTCCAGTTCTTTTAAATATTTCTCAAGCAGCTCAGGGTCGCCTTCTATTTTAACTTTTTCTTTTTCTTTCTTAACTGGAATTAAAACGGCGATATCATCCAACATGATAAACCTAATAACTTCCTGGTGCCTCTCTTCTGCAGGAATATCCGCAACTCTTAGAAGCTGGTTTTTAACGGCGTTCTCTACAAAATCCCTTACGAACCTTCCGTTGCCAAAAGTTTTGCTGCGTTCCCTGAACACTTTGTTAAAATATTTTTTAAGAGGTTCGCGGGCTTCGTCGTCTAGCTGGTGCCCCCTGCTTTCCAGCAGCTTATCGGTTATCTGCATCAGCTCGTCGGGCGAGTAGTCTTCGAAAACTACAGTTTTGGAGAACCGGGACTGCAAGCCGGGATTGCTGCTTAAAAACTTTTCCATCTCGTTGGTATAACCGGCCGCAATTACAATAAACTTTCCCCTGTCGTCCTCCATCCTTTTTAACAGTGTGTCAAGAGCTTCCTTTCCGAAATCCGAGCCGCTGCTATCGCCCTGCTTAACTAACGAGTACGCTTCATCGATGAACAGAGTTCCGCCGATTGCTTTATCTACTGCTTCCTTAGTCTTTTCAGCCGTCTGCCCTATATAGCCTGCAACAAGACCCTGCCTGTCAACTTCCACCAAGTGGCCCTTGGGCAAAATGCCCAGTGCCGAGTAAATTTCACTGAACAGTCTTGCTACTGTTGTTTTGCCAGTACCGGGATTACCCAAAAATACAAGATGAGATGAAAATTTATCGTGTATGTTTTCTCCCTGCTCAATATAAAAACGGGCAAGCTTTACAATATCGGTAATTTCTTTTTTAACCGATTTAAGGCCTATCAGGTTATTAAGCTTCTCCAAAGATTTTTTCAACGACTCTTCATCAATGCCCAGCTTTACTTCCTTCAGCATCGAATTACCGATAATTGCCTGTATGTCCTCCTGGTAAATTGTCGTCATAGACTCTTTGGTTCTCTTATCCTCGGGCATTTGCAGATAACGCCTGCTAAGATGGATTTTCGACTCGTTAAAATAATTCCTTACAAGCCTGGCGTTGCCGAACGTCTTATCCCTTTTTCTGTAAAGACCGGTGAACTGCTTCATTAAAATCTCCAGCGCTTCTTCCTTGACGTTATATTCTTCCCTTGTAGAGATAAGTTTGAATATTTCCACCAATTCATCGGGAGTATAATCTTCGAAATTAAAGAAATGAGTGAAGCGCGACTTTAAGCCGGGATTTGAATTAATGAATGAATTCATCTCTGAAGGATAACCGGCAGCAATAACAACAAAATTACTGTCCTTTTCTTCCATCCTTTTAATCAGCACATCAATGGCTTCCTGCCCAAAGTCCTGCTGGTTGCCTTCTTTTTTCAGCGAATATGCTTCATCAATAAACAGCAGACCTCCAATTGCTTCGTCAATTACCTTATTTGTTTTCTGAGCGGTCTCACCAATATACTGCCCTACAAGCCCTGAGCGGTCTACTTCAATTACATGGCCGTTCTTCAAAATTCCCACCGCCTTAAAAATTTTACCTAGGAGCCGGGCTATTGTAGTTTTGCCTGTGCCGGGATTACCGACAAACACCGAATGGACCAGCAAGGTCTCCTGGGTTTTTAGGCCGAGCTTTTTTCTTTCCTGCAGGAAATTCAAGTAGTTCACAAAGTCGTGCATGGACTGCTTTACACTCTGCAGACCGACGTACTCATCCAGCTCTGCCAGCAGTTCTTCCAGCGATTTAGTTTCCTGCGGCTTTAACGATACCGACTGAACCTCAGCCGGCTGATCGGTATCAGGCTTTTCAAGCGGTCCGGATAAATTAAGCTGGGCGGTCTCTTCTTCAAAATTTACAAGCTCGGAAAGCCCGACTAAAAACCAGCGCGTGCAGATTAAATTATTGTCTAAAAATATATCTACCCTTCCCTGCCCGTCTTTCCAGAATCCCGGAGTATCTGTCCCCCAGCTCTGAACGAATTCAACTATCTTCCAATCCTTTTCCATGGCCAGGTTAAAATGATGGCGCCCTGCTTCAATGTTATCCAGGTACCATACTGCTTCGCCGTCCACATTCATTTTTTTGTTCTTATAGAACGGATTATCAATTACAACTTCCACCCCGATATACCGGATAGTGTCCTCATTAAATTGCAGCAGGTATGTCCTTTTGCCGGCTCTTAAATTCTCCAACAGGTCATACGTCTTTACATGGTAGACGCGAAAGAACTTATTCTCATAAATTTCAAAGTCTGTCCTTTTCTGTACCGGTATTTCAAGTTCATTTTGAAGGTTTGGATTTTCATTAGGATAATATTTTAATATTCTCTGGAAAAGATTATCAAATCTCGGATCGTCTTTGAATTTATCCTTCAATGCCACAGCTTTTTCGTAAGCGGCTCTCATCTGGAACATAGCCAGCAGCGATTCAATTTCCAGCAGGTATGCTTCTTTATGTTCATTGGCAAGAGACGGCGAATTGAGCGTATCTGCGGCAACCCACGCTGAGAACCAGTACTCTTTTTCTTTAAACGCGTCTAGGCCTTCTTTCATAAGCGATTTTTTCTTCGAAAAGATCCCGCTGAAGAATCCCTCGTTATAGCCGAGAGTTTTTCGGAACCATTCCCTAATTTTTAGCAGCTTGGGGTTGGAGCTGTTGTCTATCTCAATTGCTTTGTCTATTTCTTCCAGCCCCTCAAAAAATCTACCGAGTCCGCCCAAAGCCCTTGCCTTGTTTAGATGAGCCCAGGAAAGAAGGTCGGGTTTTTTGGCTATGGCAAAATTAAGATCGGAAATCGCCCCTTCGAAAATGCTCATCCTCATTAAAAGAAATCCTCGGTACAGCCTGGAGTTCACTTCGTCGCGCCCGACTTTGACTGCAATATTCGCAAGCTCAAGAGCCTGTGCAGGATATCCATTCTCCAGCAAAGCCCAGGCAAAACACGAGGCGGCATTAAAATCGTACTGCCTTTGTTCGTAAACCTGCTTTGCAGCAGTAAGAGCCATCCTATACCGGCCCTGGCGCAGATGCTCGAATGCTTCTTTTAATTGTTCATCCAGCTCATCAGGCGTCAAGCTAATTTCTCCGTAATGAAGGTGTAATATAAAATTATTTCATCGAAACATCTGTAATATAATAATTTCTATTTAAAGGATTTCAATTAAGACGTGAACAGCTTAACCGTTAAAATTTTACAAGAAAGCCTGCAGTTACCACTACGAAATTGTTTTTTAAACTCGGGTTTCCGGGCAATGCCGGAAGACTGTAATTAAGATTAACATACCTTACATCTGCGGTAAATATTGTGCCCGGGAAATTTTCGGAGCCGCCGAAAGGAATTTCAATACCCGCTCCGTAATGCCAACCGAATTTATTTTTTGTTTCGTTCTCTAGTCCGTATGAGTTTAATTTAGGTGAGTACATAAAATTAGTATTGTACCAACCCGCTCCTATTGCGCCGTAAATATTATTAAGCGGAGAAATAATACCCGGTATTAAATTAAGTGGATAAACCAATCCGCTTACCATTAACGGAAAGCTGGAAACCTTTAAGTTGTTGTTGCTGTAAAACTCCTGCCGGTAATTCACCGATGCATCGGCGCCAAGAAAATCATTCAGCCTGTATCTAAAATCCGCACCGATTATAAACTTGCCGGTCTCCGCATTTGTTGCCTTTTGCCAGCCGGCTTGGGGACCGATATAAAGGGATTGAGCTTTTAATGAAAAAGAAATGACAAAAAGCGTGAAAACGATGAGCGCTAATTTTTTGTATATCATGATGTGTTTCTCCTTAAATTAATTTACAGAGAACAATACATATTTTTTTATTAGACGAATTTTTAAAAGTTAAGTTTAATAATTGAAATATATAAAAGAGGCTTGGAAAACAAAAGGCGCTCTGTTTTGCAGGGCGCCTTAATAAAGAAGTTTAGGAAGTAAAACGGGAACGATTAATACATATCACCCATTCCGCCGCCGCCGGGCATAGGAGGCATAGGAGTTTCCTTCTCTTTCTTTTCGTAAACTACAGCTTCGGTAGTAATAAGCAGTGAAGCAACAGAGGCTGCGTTTTCTAAAGCGGTCCTGGTAACTTTGGTAGGATCGATGACGCCTGCCTTAATCAGGTTCTCATAAGTTTCGGTTGCGGCGTTAAAACCGTAATCGTCTTTGCCTTCTTTTACTTTCTGAAGTACGACCGAACCTTCGAGACCGGCATTGTTTACAATCTGTCTCAGCGGCTCTTCAAGAGATTTCTCGATTATTTTTATTCCAGTTGACTGATCCGGATTTTCACCTTCTAATTTTGAGAGTACCGCAACTGCTCTAACAAGCGCAACACCGCCGCCGGCAACAATTCCTTCTTCAACTGCTGCACGGGTTGCATGCAAAGCATCTTCAACACGGGCTTTCTTTTCCTTCATCTCAACCTCTGCTGAATCAC
>JAKAJV010000052.1 GCA_021813585.1 Bacteroidota bacterium
ATAGGCATAACAAGGATACACATGGAAGAGGATGCTGGCAAGTCCATTCACGACCAATCGTACGATACTCTGGTAGATGTAAACCGCTGCGGCGTTCCTTTAATTGAGATTGTAAGCGAGCCGGATATGAGGAGCCCGTACGAAGCCTACCAGTACCTTACAAAAATAAGGCAGATTGTACAGTACCTTGGTATATGCGACGGGAATATGGAGGAAGGCTCTCTGCGGTGCGATGCCAATGTTTCGCTTAGATTAAAAGGAGAACAAAAGCTGGGCACCAAAACAGAAATTAAAAATATGAACTCGTTCAAGAATGTTGAGAAAGCACTGGCGTTCGAAATAAACAGGCAGAAGGAATTACTTGAAGACGGCGGAACTGTTGTGCAGGAAACATTGTTATGGGATGCGGATCTTAACGAAGCTTACTCAATGAGGAGCAAAGAGGAAGCACACGATTACAGGTACTTCCCCGATCCCGATCTGGTACCGGTTATAGTTGATGATGTGTGGAAGAAGAAGATATCCGGCTTTTTACCGGAGCTGCCCGAGGCGAGAAAAGAAAGGCTCGTCACTCAATTCAACCTGCCGGAATATGATGCCGAGATACTAACACAGTCAAAGTCTACTGCCGATTACTATGAAAAGGTTATCTCTGTTACCGACGATTATAAATCCGCCAGTAACTGGATAATGACTGACGTGTTAAAAGTAATAAACGAAGAGAAGATGGATATAAAAGATTTTACCGTTACTCCGGAAAATTTAGGCGATCTGATCAATCTAATTAAGAGCGGCACAATAAGCAGTAAGATTGCGAAAGACATCTTCCCGGAAATGGTGAAGGAGAACAAAAGCCCTTCCGTAATCGTAAAAGAAAAGAACCTTGTTCAGATTTCCGATTCCTCCGAGATTGAAAAAGCTGTTGAAAAGATTTTGAATAATAACCCCGGCCAGGTTAAGCAGTACATAGGCGGAGAGGATAAGGTGTTCGGATTTTTTGTAGGCCAGGTTATGCGCGAGACAAAAGGCAAGGCCAATCCCAAAATTGTAAACGAGCTGTTAAAGAATAAGCTGGAAGTGTTAAAAAATAATTGATCAAATTTTATATTATACCGGAGTAGGTTTTGGCGTTTAAAGATGAGGCGAAAAGATTCTTCGGAATAAAAACAGACGACGAGAAGAGAGAGCCCGAAACTCTAAAAGAGAAAGCCGTTGAGTTCGCTAAATCGCTTTTCTTTGCGGCAATCGCAGCGCTGTTCATTATAACATTTATAATTCAGAATACCAGGATACCTACCGGCTCGATGGAAGATACAATACTTGTAGGCGACTTTGTGCTGGTTAATAAATTTATTTACGGTTCCGAATCACCGAAGTATTTCCCATTTACCCAGATTGAAATTCCTCACTTTAGGCTGCCTGCTCTTAAAGACCCGAAGCGAAACGATATTGTGGTATTCGAGTTTCCCGGCGACCGCGATCTGATTAAGGCAAGCACGCTAGGAATAAATTACGTTAAAAGATGCATCGGCATTCCCGGGGATACAATACAGATTATTAACAATGTTGTTTTTGTTAATCATAAGCAGTTCCCTATTCCATCGCATATTCTTTACACCGATTATGTGCCGGTTCCTAAAGGAGCAATACGGCCGGATATTTTTCCCAGAGGCATGCCGTGGAATACCGAAAATTACGGGCCACTGATAGTACCGAAGAAAGGCTATACAATCCCTTTGAATACCGGCAATGTGCAGCAGTGGGAAATTACGATTGACAGAGAGTTCGGCAAGAGCGTAGTTGCCGTTAAAGACGGCGCCGTAACTATTGATGGTAAACCGGTTACATCATATACCTTTAAAAAGGATTATTATTTTATGATGGGCGATAACAGGGACCTTAGTTACGACAGCCGGTTCTGGGGCTTTGTACCTAGAGACAACATTGTTGCAGAGGCATCTATTATTTTATTCTCGTGGAACAGGGACATTCCCTTTACGGATTTTTTTAGACTAATAGGATCGATAAGGCCGGATAGAATACTGCTTCTATTGCACTAGTAAATTTTAGTATGCGTTTTATTAGAAAAATTTTTATTACACAATCAGCTGGAGAAATAAATTGTCGTTTAAGAACAGCGTTAAGAAATTCTTCGGTATAAAAACCGAAGAAGAAATAAAAAAGCAGAAGACTCCCAAAGAAAAAGTGAAAGAGTTTATTGAATCGCTGCTGTTTGCGGGTATAGCTGCGTTCTTTATTATAACCTTTATAGTTCAGAACACACGTATACCCACCGGGTCTATGGAAGATACTATTCTTGTAGGTGATTTTGTGCTAGTTAATAAATTCATTTACGGCCCCGAATCTCCCAAATATATACCGTTCACGCAAATTGAAATACCTCATTTCAGACTGCCTGCTTTAAGGGATCCTCACAGGGGCGATATAGTCGTGTTCGAATTCCCCGGCATGCGTGATCAGGTTAAAGCAGACGAGCTTGGCGTTAACTATGTTAAAAGATGCATCGGCACTCCCGGGGACACAGTGCAGGTTATTCATAACGTAGTTTACGTTAACCATAAAATGTTTCCGGTACCTTCGCATATAAAATATCTAAGCGAATACGAAACTCCGCCTGGAACTATAAATCCCAGAATATTCCCTAAAGGTATGCCCTGGAACGAAGACAACTACGGCCCGATTGTAATCCCTAAAAAGGGATACAAGATCCGTTTGGATACCAGCAATGTTGAGCAGTGGGAAATTACGATTGACAGGGAATACGGCAGACGAGTAGTAGCTGTTAAAGACGGGGTTGTTACTATTGAAGGCAAGCCTGTTACCTCTTATACTTTCAAAAAGGACTATTACTTTATGATGGGAGATAACAGGGACGACAGCCTTGACAGCCGGTTCTGGGGATTTGTTCCAAGAGATAATGTAGAAGGCGAGGCGTTTATTACTCTGTTCTCGTGGGACAGAGATATTCCTTTTACAGACTTTTTCAGATTGATCGGATCAATCAGACCGGACAGGATACTGCTTTTGTTACATTGAAATTATAGAATAAATATCTTAAAATACATTGTCCAATTTGCGGTAATATCCTAATCCAGCCGTAGTACGGCCGGCAAATGTAATCATTAAAACTTCCGGCGATTATTTTTCAGGTAAGAATTTATTAGTTAGATAAGACAGGCTAAAGGACTGCCGTTTTTTTCCGAACATGCAAAGGATATGATGAATATATTAAATATAGAATACGACAAATATAAATTGAACAACGGGATGGAGGTTATACTTTATAAGGACGGCGCACTCCCGCTTGTTGCATCCAACATCTGGTTCAAGGTTGGCTCGTCTAATGAGAAAAGAGGCAAGACGGGTATCGCTCACCTGTTCGAGCATATGATGTTCCAGGGCTCGGAGAACGTACCTAAAGAGATGCACTTTAAGTTTATACAGGAAGCTGGCGGCAGCCTTAACGGATCGACCAGCTTCGACAGGACGAACTATTACGAAAAGGTCCCTTCCAACTTTCTGGAATTAATTTTATGGCTTGAATCCGACAGGATGGGATTTTTCCTTCCGGCACTTACGCAGGAAAAGCTGGATAACCAGATAGGCGTTGTTAAGAACGAAAGACAGGAAAGATACGATAACCAGCCGTACGGGCTATCGTGGGAAATCTTATTATCAAATTTGTTCAATCAAAACCACCCGTATAGCTGGCCTACTATCGGGTTTATGAATGACATTACCGCCTATACCTTACGCGATGTTTCCGAGTTCTTTACAAAATATTATTCTCCTGCAAATGCTTCGCTGGTAGTTGCGGGAGACTTTGAAAAGGAAAAGACCAAGGAGCTTATCGAAAAATATTTCGGCAACCTGCCCTCAAACAATCATCTTGGTAAACCGGGCTTGCCGCTGAACATTTTAAGCGAAAACAAATTAATAATACATCCCGATAACGTTCAGCTTGAAAGGCTTTACCTTGCCTGGCACTCGGACGTTGCCTACAGCGATGACGATGCCGAGCTGGATATACTTTCCGATATTTTAACCGGCTCAAAAAACTCAAGGCTGTATAAAAACCTTGTGTTCGAAAAGGAAATCGCACAGGATATAACCGCATTCCAGTTCTCCGGCAAGCTGGCCGGCTTTTATATTATAGTTGCAACTGCTAGGCCGGGCGTTAAATGCGAGCATCTGAAAGCGGAAATATTAAATGAACTCGATTCCGTTAGAAAAAACGGAGTTACTTCCAAAGAGCTTGTAAAATCAAAAAACGGGATTAAGTCAGGCTTTATCTTTTCAATGCAGAATATCGATTCGCTTGCAGACCAGATAAATTCTTATAACTTTTTCTTAAACGAACCAAACTCATTTAACTACGACCTAAAGAGATATGAGGGAATCCGGAACGAAGGCATAAAGAACGCAGCCGAGAAATATTTAACAAAGCCTTACGTGGAGCTACATATAATACCGAATAAATAATGAAAGAGACTCTATGATTTTGTTGAACAGGAGCGTTAAGCCGAAATCGGCGGAAGAAATTAATTTTTCTCTGCCGCAGCTTGAAAAGCTCAAACTGGAGAACGGGCTTGAAGTTTATTTTATAAAAAAAGATAAACTGCCCATTCTGCAGTTCGATCTTGTAATCAGCTCCGGCAGCATCTGCGATCTGCCGGGAAAGAAAGGGCTTTCAAACTTATTTGCCATGACGGTTGATGAAGGCGCCGGAGATTTTGATGCGCTTGCTTTAAGCGATGAATTCGATTCTCTGGGCTCAAACTTTAGTGTGTACAGCAGCCAGGATTATACCTACTTCGGTCTGCAAACTCTCAAAGAGCATTTTAAAAGATCGCTTGAACTGATGGGCACGGTATTAACAAAGCCGCATTTTAACGATAAAGACTTCGAACGCGAGCAAAGAAAAATAATTACCCGGCTCTTACAAATTAAAGATGAGCCGGATGAGATTGCCGACTCAGTATTCGAGCGGAATTTATTCGGCAGCTTAAATCCCTACGCGTACCAGGTTGCAGGCTATGAAAGCGATGTTAGGAATATAAGCACAAAAGATATTAAGGAATTTTACAAGACTTACATAACTCCCGGCAATTCGGTCTTAATTGTTGTCGGCAATTCCAATGTTGAAGAACTTGAAGAAGCGCTTAACCGTTATTTAAATGATTGGAAGGCCGGCCCGGCAAATCAAATAGAAATCAATTGGGCTAGAGACATCTTGCCTTCTCTTTATATTTTTGATAAGAAGGATTCCGTACAAACCGAAATTAGGGCGGGGCACTTATCAACAAAGAGAAACGACGTCGATTATTTTCCGAAGACAATTTTAAATACGATTCTAGGCGGCCAGTTTACAAGCAGGATCAACCTTAATTTAAGAGAGAATAAAGGATACACTTACGGCGCTCTGTCCAGGTTCAATTATTTTAAATATGAATCTTATTTCGGCGTCTCAACATCCGTGGGAACTGAGAATACCGGCAGCGCCTTAAACGAGATTTTTAATGAGCTGAAGGGAATAAAGAACGGCGTGCTGCCCAGCGAGCTTGATTTTGCAAAGTCCTCGCTTATAAGAAAATTCCCGTCCAGCTTCGAAACGTATAAGCAAATAGCTGCTAACCTTACCGGCATGGTCGTTCATTCGCTGCCTGATGATTATTTTAATACGTACATCGACAACATTAAGAATGTTACGCTTGACGATGTTAATTCGGCTGTAAAATATATCTCGCCGGAAAACTCTACAGTTGTACTGGTGGGAGAAAAAGAAAAAATTATTCCGCAGCTAGGCGATGACTGGAGAGACATGATTATAGAAGTGGATATTGAAGGTAAGCCTTTGAAATGATAACTGAAGGATTGACAAACTTGTATCCTATTTTTATCAAGCTGAAGATTTTGGGTCTCAGAAGCACAAAGTCGTCGGCGTTAACCATAACGATTTTTTCGTCTCCCGTCCTGGTTGGTTTTACAATATCCCAAAGTTGAGAGCTTACTTCCCCGGCGCCGCCTTCTTCAATCTGAATAAAAGAACTTTCCCTTATCAAATTTATTTTTCTCTTGGCGAACTCGTCCTTTATAAACGGATAAGCCGGAGAATTGTAGAGACCGGAGTTATCGTCAATAATATAAAACAAAGCATCGGGGAATGCGCCGATTATTGAACGGATAACCAGCTTAATCCTGTTCCTTGTAAATCCGCCGCTCAGCTTGTAGTCGAGGTCCTTAATGTCGTCGTTCAGCAATACTGCATATTCCTTACGGTTATTCAACAGGCTGTCTGAAACAGCGATTGCATTTTGAGAAGGCAGAAGTATTGCGGCAAAGGTCTGTGGAAATTCTATCAGCGCATCCATATCCTTTTTCTTCAGCAATTCCAGGCCTTTAACCAGTATACCAATGCTTCCCGCGTTCCTATAAATATTTTCATCATAGTTAAAAACGGCAGAAATTACCGGCCTGTTATCCGAATTAATTTTTAAGACTGTCTCACTCCCGGTTTTCTCCTCGGTACATGCCAGCTTTACATTGGAGGTAATATATGCGTCGTATATTTCCGAGACAACGACAGGTATCGGCAGGTCTTTCGGAATGTTCACGGAATAATTATAATCGCTGCTGCCGGACTTTTTATTTCTCAAGAGCGTTATCCAGTCTTTTTTAAGTCCAAAGTCGTTTAGAGCGCCGAGGAATTTTGCGTTAACAATATCGGGACTAACATTCTCAAGCTTTGCATTTACCGGCTTAACGGAAAATTTTGAAGCGATAATGTTTGCAACAACCAACAGCACCGCAAGCATAAATAATATTTGAATTATTTTTTGTTTGATACCGGATATATTCATTGATTTAAAGCAGAGTGATAATCAAGAGTTTACCTATTCTTAAAAGCCGGTTTTCTTTTCTCAAGGAAAGCTGAAGTGCCTTCTTTAAAATCTTCGGTGCCGCAGCATAGGGCAAAAAGGCTGGCTTCATAATTCTGCCCTTCCCTCTCAGAGACTTCATCGGCAATGTTAACGGCTTTTACCGCCAGCCTAACCGCATTCTGCGCTTTGGATGCAATTTTAATTCCCATCTCTACAGCCCTTGTAATTAATTCCGGCTGCGGGTAAATTTTATTTACAAGTCCTATCCTAAAGGCTTCCCCGGCGTCAATCATGTCGCCGGTTAAAATAATTTCCATTGCCCTGCCGGAACCAACCAGCCTAGTCAATCTTTGAGTTCCGCCGTAACCGGGAATAATTCCAAGGTTAACTTCGGGCTGGCCGAATTTAGCATTGGGCGAAGCAATGCGTATATGGCAGGCTAGCGCAAGCTCGCAGCCGCCGCCAAGAGCAAAGCCGTTTACTGCGGCAATAACTGGCTTGCTCATATTGGATATTAAATTAAAAGCCTCCTGACCGTTCTCTGAAAAAGCCTTCGCGCTTATCATATCCAGCTTGCTAAGCTCGGATATATCGGCTCCGGCAACAAACGCCTTTTCCCCGCTGCCGGTTAATACAATAACCGAAACCTGGCTGTTTGAATTCAGGCCGGTAAAGATTTCCTTCAGTTCGTCCAGGGTTTTTAAATTCAATGCGTTAAGCTTATCCGGACGGTTAAGCGTAACTATTGCAGCCGGTCCGTTAATTTCCAACAATAAATTCTGATATGACATATTTACCTCATTTATAAACTTATGTACAAAGGAAGCCGTACTCTCAGGTCAACCGATAAATATTGATTAGTATAAGTATAATGGTAAGACGCAACCACTTCCATCATAAACATCGAGATGCCTGCCCCGGCGCTGAAACCGATTTTAGAATTATCCTCGATATAATTACTCTTGCCTGTCGCCGGCTTAAATTGATGCAGCTTTTCGAAATAGGTATAGTCGGCAGATACTTCAACTATCGGCATAAAAAGCACAATATTCTCAACCAACGGTGGAAAGAAATATCTTACTCCCAGATCCACGGGCAGCGCCCTGGTAAAGTAGTTCGAATAATCGGTAACTTCGTAAAACTGCTGGCTGCCGGGAAACTGATCGAATCCAACTTTGGCAAAAACAAAGAACGGCAGATACTGATCGTCGGTGTAGGACAGCTCTACGTTAAAGCCGTAACCCAGATCGGTTGAATTGGCAAAGTACCCTAAGGGAAGTCTGGGGCCCACATCAAATGCAATGAACAGTCCTCTTGCCTTATCAACAGGAGTGCTTTGAGGAAAGACATTGCAAGCGAAAACCAGTATTAAAAATAAGAGTAATTTTTTCATTATAAAGGATAAACGGAATTAACGCTTTAAAATACAAAATTACACGTTCTTCTGAAAAGAGTTCTTAGACTTTTGTTCTTTTATAACGGCCGAAACAGCAATCAATAAAGCTGTAAGTCCCAACTGGACAGGCAGTAAATAGTTAGGGTAGTTTTTTGCTACATCAAAAAAGCCTTCCCACCCGGTGTACCTTGCGGCAAACAGAATATGGATGAACATTTGGGACTGACTGCCGAAAGCCAGCAGGTTGCACCAGAAAATTGTAAATATAATTATCGAGAACCAATAGATATTTTGAAAATAATTTATAAGAAGCCCTGTAATTACTGCCGAAATAAAAAATGAAACCAGGCCGAACAAATCCAGCTTAGATTTATCCACCGGGACAAACTCGTAGGCGAACACCAGCAGCACAATAATAACCGAAGATAAAAACCGCCGTTTGAACAATGAGCTCGTCAAAATTAAAAATAAAGCGAAGGCAATAAGCTGAAACAAATTCCAGACGAGGTAAACCGGATAATCAACAACAGAGGAAAGGCCGAACTCATAAAAATATTCCGGGTCGCCTATCTCTATTTTTTTTGCTAAGTACAAGGCTGCAATCAAAATTAAGAAAGGGATGAAAATCCATCCCAGCGGCTGAAAGGTCTTATTGTAAGGAGGCTTCTTTAAAATATTTTTAACGGAAGATAAATTACCCGGGCCGGAAATTATGATGAGAGGAAGAATTAAGCTAAGATGAAATCTGAACCCGGCAATAATTATATAGGTGTCTAGATTAAAATGCCTAAGCAGCAGACCGGCAGCATTAACAACCAGTATTGCAGCCACAATCCGGGATATTTTTAAATTGGGATTCACAAGCTTTTACTTTCGAATTTCTCCTTTTAACAAGTCGGTTCCAATTCCGTGTTTATAAACCAGCCTTCCGCCTAACTGCCCGGTGCGGTAAACCAAAAAGGAGCCGAGCAACGCAAGAAATATAAATAAGATTTTCATCTTTCCCGAAAATTTTTTCCTGAGCGCGATGAACGTTCTTAAAACAAGAAGCCCGGTAAAATACCACATAGTTATGTTGGCCAATTCTTCATGATCTTCGATTGCACCGGCAGCTATATTAACGCCTTTGCTGCCCAGCTGCTTAGCTGCATCAACGGCGGAATTTCCCGAAAGCACTGCGGCAACCGCGCCTATAACGCCGAAGAATAAAAACAAATGAGCTGTTTTGGAAAAATATTCTTTCCGGAAAATTATTCCGATAATTTCAAGCAAAGCGTATACTAAAAAAAACGCTATGGGAAAATGCACAACCTGTGGATGCAGATTAGCGAGAAAGTTCATCTTCATTCCTTAAATTAATTTCAGCCGCATAACACTGAACCGCCGTTTACATTTAATATCTCTCCGTCTATATAGTCGGCAAGCCCGGAAGCTAAAAACAGAACCGGGCCGGCTATATCTTCCGGCCCGGCAATTTTTCTAACAGGCATTTCGTTCCTAACCTTTTCCTTGTATTCCTCGTTCGAAAATACTCCTTCGGTCATCTCTGTAATAACCCATCCGGGCGCAACGCAGTTAACCGTTATGTTAAAGCCGCCAAGCTCGGCTGCCAGAGATTTGGTAAACGATATTATCCCTCCCTTTGACGAAGCATAGTGGGAATAAAAAGGCTCTCCTCTTTGCCCGGCAGTCGATGCAATGTTTATTATTCTGCCGAACTTGTTTTTCTTCATTGACGGAATGACGGCTTTAGTAAATAGGAATGTGCCAGTCAGGTTTACTCTTATCGTCTCTTCCCATTTATCAAGACTTAATAACTCGACTTTGCCGTGCTTCCATATTCCGGCATTGTTAACTAAAATATCCACTCTCCCGAAATCATGGATAATTCTTTCCACGCTGCTTTCAATTTCCTCCGGTCTGTTCATGTCCACATTATAAGCTTTGATTTTTGTATCACCGGAAAGTTCGTTAACTAATTTCTCCGAATTCTTCTTACCCGAATAATAAGTAAAAGCTACATCGGCACCGGCATTGCAAAACATTCTAACGCAGGCCTCGCCTATGCCTTTAGAGCCGCCGGTAATTAATGCTATTTTAGATTCCAGATCTATCATGTTTAATATTTTACTTTATAAAGGAACAATCCTTTTGCCGGAACGGCTTCACCGGCAGAGCGGCGGTCCTTGGATTCGATTACTCGCTTAACGTATTCCGATCCGCCGCCGGTTTTTGCCGCTTTAATTAAAGTACCGACTATTGTTCTTACCATGCCGTGCAAGAACCTGTCGGCTTCAATTTTAAAAATTATCCGGTTGTTCCATTTTTTCCAACGGGCTTCATAAATATTGCAAATTTTATTTTTTGTCCCGGTGTTCTGTCTCGCAAAGGAAGTAAAATCTTTTTCGCCTAGAATGTTTCCGCTTAATTCGTTTAGTAATTCACAGTTTAATTCCCCGTGATAAAAATAAGAATACTTATTATAAAACGGCGACTTTTGACTGCTGAAAAAGTAAAGATAAGTTCTCTTCTTCGCATCAAACCTGGCATGGAACTCGAGCGGCACAGCTTCCAGATTAACAATAGAAATGTCCGAAGGCAGGATAGAATTTAAAGAATGCATGAACTTAAAAATATCTACGTCATTATCGGTTCTAAAATTTGCTACCTGCCCGAATGCATGAACCCCGGTATCGGTTCTTCCCGAGCCGATAAGGCTTACTTTTTTCTTAAGGATTACCTCAATCGACTCGGTAATTTTTTGCTGAATTGATGCAGAGTTTTCCTGCACCTGCCAGCCGTTGTAATTTGTACCGTCGTATTGTATGGTCAGCTTATAATTATTCAAGATTATTCTTTAATGATTTCAATTCTATCTGCAGCTCCAGCCTGGTCAAATAAGCTAAAACTAAACCGGAACCGCAGACCGCACTGCAGGCGGCCCATTAGCCGGTTAAACAAAATATATACTTACCGCAAAGGTATAAAAATAATCGAAAATAGAGCAACAAAAATTATATTATGCTGTACGATGTAAATTTTTCCTGAAAAACTTCGATTATGAATATGATGCTTTCTATCAAGTTTAAAAGCAGAGCGGCAGACTCTTTATAATAAATGCCCCCCATCTCCCCCATAGGGGGAGAGAAAAATACTCGGTCGGAGTATTGACTCCGGCCTGCGCTGAAAGACACCCCCGACCCTAGGGTCGGGGTATTTTAAGTCCTCCCTTTTGGGGAGGATTTAGGAGGGGCCAATAAGAGGTTCTCATTTAACAATTGATAAAACTTCTGGAATAAAATGACAGACCGGGACAAGACAAAGGCTCAATTACTTGAGGAAATAAATTCGCTCAGAGTTGAAAGCGATAAGCTGCATAAACTGACGAAGGACCATCAACACGAAAAAGAAGAGCTGAGAAAAAACAACCGGGCTCTAAAAATATTAAGCAGCTGCAATCAGGCTCTTATAAGGGCAAAAGAAGAAAAGACTCTTCTTAATAATATCTGCAGGATAATAATAGACAAAGGCGGGTATAAATTCGCGTGGATAGGCTATCTGCATGATGATGAAAATAAACATGTTGTTCCTGCAGCTTATGCAGGCAGCAGCAGCGGATATTTAAATTCGTTAAGCATCTCATGCGCAAATAATAATTATAACAAAAATCCCGTTAGCCATGCAATACACGAAAGGAAAACGAAAGTTGCGGCAGATATTCATTCGGAGAAAAATTACTCTGAGTGGAGAGAAGTTGCGCTGCAAAAAGGATTTCTATCGTCGATAAGCTTCCCGTTATTAAAGGATGATTATTGCTTCGGCGCGTTAAATATATATTCGTCTAATTCAAATGCGTTTGACGATACGGAAATAACTCTTCTTAAAGAATTATCCGACGACCTGGCCTTCGGTATATCTTCATTAAGGCTTTTAAAAGAAAAAGAGAAGATTGACAAGAACCTTTCCGAAAGCGAGGACAGGACGAGGAGCTTGTTCGAAAATGCCGCTATAGGAATTTACAGGACCACTACCGAAGGTAGACTTGTTATGGCTAATCCGGAACTAATTAAAATCCTCGGCTATGATTCCTACGAAGATTTACGCGCAGCCGAAATGAAAGATATTTACACAGAGATTAAAAAGAGAGAAGAATTTTTAGAGGCAGCTTCCCGGAACGGCATTGTTACCGGCTTTGAGACAGAGCTAAGACGGAAGGACGGCTTAACAATAAACGTAAGACTTAACGGGAGATTAATTAACAACAATAGCTTTAACGAGCAATATATGGAGGGAACATTAGAAGACATTACGAGTAAAAAAGAGATCGAAAGGAATTTAATAGAAGCCAAAGAAAGGGCGGAAGAGATGAACCGCCTTAAGGATAATTTTTTAGCAAACATGAGCCACGAACTGAGAACGCCCATGGTCGGCATACTAGGCTTTTCCGAAATCTTTTTGAATAATATGACAGACGGCGAATACAAGGAAATGGCGGAAGCACTCTATTCTTCAGGGAAAAGATTAATGGAAACTCTGGATTCCATACTGGATCTTTCAAAACTGGAAGCGAACCAAATTCAACTGTGCAAAACGAAAGTAAATATTAACAACCAGGTAAATGAATTAATTTCATCCTACTCGGAAACAGCACAAAAGAAGGGACTGTATATTAAGCACGAAATATCCGATGAGGAAATATATTCCGTTCTGGATATTCAGATACTAAAAAAGATTTTAAACAACCTGGTTAACAACGCTATTAAATATACAGCAAGGGGCGGTGTTGTAATAAATGTAAACAGCCAATTTATGAACGGCAGGAAGTGGGCGGTAATTAAAATTACCGATACCGGTATTGGCATTCCCGAGCAGGGGCAAAAAATTATATTTGAAGACTTCAGACAGTTGAGCGAAGGCCTGAACCGCAAATATGAAGGCAACGGTCTCGGCCTATCCTTAACAAAAAGATTTGTCGAACTTATGGGCGGCGTATTGCATCTTGAAAGCACTATAAATTCAGGCTCAATTTTTACAATCAAATTCCCTTCGGCAGATAGCAATCACGGTACCTTATCCGAAACAAATAAAAACCAAGCAGCCCGGCAAAGCTCCCCCGGCGGGCTAAATACTCTCAACGTTCTGCCATATGTTCTAATGGTGGATAATGATTTGACCACGGTTGATATTACAAAGATTATGTTAAAAAATGTCTGTTATGTAGACTACGCATTGAACGGAGGCGAGGCATTGAAAAAGATTACCGAAAAAAATTACGACGCTGTTTTTATGGATATAAATCTAGGCGCCGGATTAAACGGCATGGAGGTAACTAAAAAGATAAAAGAAAATCCAGCCTATGCAGGTATTCCTGTAATTGCTTGTACCGCTTATGCAATGCAGGGAGACAAGGAAAAGTTTTTGCAGGAAGGCTGCACTCATTATGTTTCAAAGCCATTTCAAAAGGAAACTATTATAGGTTTGTTAAAAGGAATTTTTAACCGTTAGTGTTTAAAAAATAATTATAGAATGTCAACATACCATGATTTATATTAAATATGCTTTTACATAGATTTTTATGAAAGACAGTAAAAAATTAATGCCTGCACATAAAAGGAGTTCTAAAAATCGCCGTACTGAATTGCAAAGACTAGGGAACGGCCGGAATAAACATCTAAGTACCATCAAAGAGCTTAAGAAATCCAACAAAGAGTTGACGACATATTTAAAAGCTCTTCCCGATATAATTTTTGTTATGGACGCCGAAGGAAGGTATTTAAAAATTCTTGAGACAAGCCTTCTAGGCGCACTGTACAAGTCTCCCGGCCGCTTAATTGGCAAAAACGTTTACGAGATATTCCCTGCGGACAAAGCAGATTTAATTATCGACCGGATAAAAAAATCTTTAGCCAGGAATAAAACCATCTCATTAGAATACGAAATAATAAGCGGCAGAAGGAAGCTCTGGTTCTCCGGTATAATTGTTCCGCTTACAAAAGAAACTGTAATTTTTATTTCGAGAGACATAACCGGGCAGAAGCAAATTGAAAGCACCGAGAAGGAGCTGCAGAGCCTTTTCCGGCTTATCTGGGAAAATTCCATAATGGGCATGAGGCTGATTGACGACAACGGAACCATACTGATGGTAAACGATGCCTTCTGCCGGATGGTAGGTAAAAGTAAAAAACAGCTTGAAGGCAAGCTTTTATCGGTTATCTATAATAAGGAGAGGCATTCCGAAATCGTAAGAAAGCACCGGGATAGATTCAAGGCCAAAACTGTAAATCCATACATTGAACAGGAATTTATTCTATGGAACAATGAAAAAAGATGGTTCGGAGTAACCAATACATTTCTTGAGCTTGAAAAGGAAGTAACATACCTTCTCGGAATATTTCGCGACATAACCGAAATAAAAAGCTCCGAGGAAGCTTTGATAGAAAGCGAAAAAAGATTCAGGCTGCTGTTTGAAAACTCGGCTGAGAGCTTTTGCATAATGACTGAGAGGTTTGAAGAGTGCAACGAGAAGATGTGCGAGCTTTTCGGCTGCTCAAGAGAGGAAATAGTAGGGCATTCGCCTTGGGAGTTTTCGCCGGAGTTTCAGCCGGACGGCAGAGGCTCGCGAGAATCGGCTTTGGAAAAAATAAACGCAGCATTAAACGGCATTCCGCAATATTTTTATTGGCAGCATAAGAGAAAGGACAATGCTTTAATAGATATAGAAGTCTCGCTTAAGAAATTCTCGGTTGATAATAAGAGCATGGTTCAGGCTACACTGCACGATATAACCGAGCGTACAAGGTACGAGAAAATTCAAAATGCCTTATACAAAATCTCGGAAGCGGTAATTACCACCGATGATATGCATACGTTATATTCAAAAATTCACGATGTAATAAAAGGCTTAATGTCCGCAGATAATTTTTACATCGCACTGTACGATGAATATACTGATCTAATGTCATTCCCCTATTTTGTTGATGAACACGATACGCCGCCCGCGCCAAGAAAGCTGCGCAAAGGATTAACCGAATACGTGCTTAAGACCGGGGAAAACATGATAATAACCAAAGAGCGGGATTCCGAACTGCGCAGACAGGGAATACTTGAATTAATCGGTGAAGCCTCGGCTATATGGCTCGGCGTTACGTTAAAGCTGGAAGGTAAGACAATCGGCGTTATGGCGGTGCAGGACTACAACAACGATAGAGCTTACGGAGAATCGGAAAAGCAAATTCTCGAATTCGTTTCAGAACAGATTGCGCTTGCTATAGACAGGAAACAAACCGCAGAGGAACTGATTAAATATACCTGGCAGCTGAAGGCAAACAGCGGCCTGTTGGAAGAAAGAGCGCAGCAGCTTACTAACTTAAATAAACAGCTCGAGGAATCGGAGAAAAAACTAATCGAGCTGAATTCGAGTAAAGACAAGCTGTTCTCAATAATCGCCCACGACCTTAAGAGCCCGTTCCAGCCCTTGATCGGTATGTCGGAAATCCTCGCTAATGAAGAAGAAATATTAACCGGGGAAGAAAGGACTAAGTTTAAAAAGGATATTTACAATGCGATAAAGAACCAGTACAAACTGCTGGAAAATCTGCTTGATTGGTCAAGGCTTCAAACCGGGAGATTGGATTTTAAGCCTGTACAACTGAACCTGGCCCAGAAAGCCGGGGAAGTTATAAAGATATTGGCATCCAACGCCTTCAATAAAAATATCAGCATATCTAATAAAATTGGAAACGATATTTTTATTACCGCCGACGAATATATGCTTCATTCCGTATTTCAAAATATAATTACCAACTCAATAAAGTTTACCAACCAGGGCGGGAATATATCTTTATCAGCAAAACCAACCGGCAAATTTACCGAGATAGAAATTGCAGACAACGGGATCGGCATGTCCGCTGAAGATATAAGAAAAGTCTTTAGGACGGATACTCACCACACCACATTGGGCACGGCAAAAGAAAAAGGTACTGGCCTCGGTCTTATGATCTGCAAAGAAATGATAGCGAAGAACGGCGGAGAAATAAGAATAGAAAGCAAGCCGGGCGAAGGGACAAAATTCATTTTCACTCTGCAGTCTTCAAATTAAGCCATTACCGGCAGACAAAGATATTATTTACAGTAAACTGTTTTGATGTTGACGAATTCTTTTATTCCGAAGGCGGAAAGCTCCCGCCCGTAGCCGGAATCCTTAATGCCTCCGAAAGGAAGACGGGGATCGGATTTAACGAACTCGTTAACAAAGCAGCACCCGGCATGCAGCTCTTCTTTGGCAATTCTCTCGCCTCTTTCAATATCCGCAGTAAAAACCGCAGCGCCCAGCCCAAAGCTCGAATCGTTTGCAGTTTTTATCCCGCTCTGCTCATCCTTAACTCTTATAAGTGAAGCTGCCGGCCCAAAAAGTTCCTCGTCATAAGCAGGCATTCCGGGTGCAACGTTGGAAAGTACGGTCGGCGGGTAATACGCTCCTTTTCCGTCCGGGACTTTTCCACCCAAAAGCAGCCCGGCACCTTTAGCAATGCTTTTAACTATCTGCCCGTGCAATTCATCCCTTAAATCGTTTCTTGCCTGCGGGCCCAGATCGTTTGAAGCATCAAAGGGATCGCCCATTTTCTTCGAACGCATTTTTTCAACGAACATTTCTTCGAACTTTTTATAAACCGGCTCCACAACGATAAATCTTTTAGCGGCTATGCAGCTTTGTCCGCCGTTAATCAGCCTGGAAGTAACGCATGTATCCGCCGTTCTCTCAAGGTCGGCATCTTCCAGCACCAAATAAGGATCACTGCCGCCGAGTTCCAGAACTGTTTTCTTTAGTACTGATCCTGCAATGGATGCAACTGCTTTTCCTGCGGGAACGCTGCCTGTTAACGTTACCGCGCTTACCGATTTATTTTCTATTACTTCCTTGATATGCTTGGAAGAGACGATTAGAGTTCTAAATAAATTTTCCGGAAAGCCGGCTTCGCGAAAAATTTCTTCGATAGCTAAGGCACAGCCGGTTACGTTCGAAGAGTGTTTTAATACACCTGCGTTGCCAGCCATTAAATTGGGGGCAGCAAACCTAAATACCTGCCAGAAAGGAAAATTCCAAGGCATAACGGCCAGCACTATGCCTAATGGTCTAAAGGCAACAAAGCTTTTAGAAGCATCCGTCTCAATTATTTCATCGTCAAGAAATTTTTCTGCGTTGTCAGCATAATAATCGCATACCCAGGCACACTTTTCAACTTCGCTCTTCGACTGCATGATTGGCTTGCCCATCTCAACAGTCATTATCGCTGCCCATTTGTCTTTTTGATCCCTCAATACGGCTGCAGCTTTTCTCATTTTAGCAGCTCGTCCGGCAAAATCAGTTTTCATCCAGTTTAATTGATCGGATTGAGTGTAAGAAATTATCCGGCTAATTTCTTCTCCGTCCATTTCCCGATAAGATTTTATCACTTCTTCATTAGCTGGATTTATAGACTTAATCATTTTGCGATCCTCCGTGGAAAATTATTTTATTCGTTTGGCTACAACAATAGTCTTATCGTCGGAATATTCACCGTTCTTTGAAAATTTTATCAGCTCGTCAAATAAGCCGTAGGTTATTTCCTTAGGAGACAGATGCTTGTTCTTTAAAAGAAACTCGCCCAGCCTTTTCTCGCCGTAGCTTTCAGACTGCGCGTTCATCGAGTCGGTAACTCCATCGGAGTAAATTAATAAAACATCATTCACTCCGAAGTTTATCGAGTCGATAGTGTACTTAGCCGAAGGCGACGGGCCCAGTACGGGTCCGGTGGAAGGCAAGGTAATTATCTCATTCGAATTTTCCCTTACGAACATAGGCGGATTATGGCCTGCATTGGCGTAAAGGAACTGGCCGCGCTTATCGGAAGAAAACTCGCCGTAAAAAAGCGATGCAAACTTTTCATCCTTAAAAATTTTATTTACAAGGGTATTCATCCTTTTCATCAACGGAGCTATTTTGATTTCGAAGCTGCAGGCCATTCTAAGCGCGCCGGAAATATACATAGCCTCTGCGGCGGCACTAACGCCTTTGCTGGCGGCATCGCCAAGGGCCACGCCCAGCAAATCGCCTTCGCCGCCTATTTCCAGGTAATCGAAAAAGTCTCCGCCGACGATCTCGGCAGGGTCCGACAGGCCGAATATTACATAGTTGTGAAAGCGGTATTCGTGCTCGGGCAAAATTCCTTTCTGAAGCTCTCTGGCTTTATCCAAATCGGCTCTTAAATTTATTGCTCTAAGCGAATAACGGTGCTGCTTTAACTGCGAGGTTAACGCAGTGGCAATAATGCTTATCGTAATTTGAAAATCCTCGTCTATATTTTCACTGTTAAGGGCCAGCAGATATTCATAGTAAAGCTTGTCTTCAAATTTAATTTTAGAGCCCACGCCCGAAGCCGAGTATTTAAATATCCCTTTTTCCCGGAGTATCTGGTTGGTCTCGTTACCCAGTATAGTTCTCTCTTTTGCAATCTGTTCAAACTGGGGGTAATCCTTAATGTTTACCCTAAAGTCGTAATTAATTTTTTCCATATCCCCCGTCTGGTACAGCAGAATATAATCACCTGTATCTCTGTCAAATTTCCAAATCCTTCCGCCGTTAACGTGAATGTCTTCCATTTCCACAATCTGGTTGAGTACTGAAATAAGCATTTCGTTTTCGGTATTGAATTTCTGCGCAGCGATGCTTTCGATCGTTTTATAAATTTTTCTCTGATCCATACATTCCCAACAAATTATTTATAAAATTTTTTTCGAGCCCGGTTTAACGAACGGAATTCCCTGTTTGCACAGCTCGCATTCCTCCGGCGGGAAGGAGACTACATCCATCTTAATCGTACTCATCTGCGGCACGCCGAACTGCACTTTGCCGTTGCTGCGATCTACGATAAACCCGGCACCGACAACCTCCGCGCCGCATTTCTTAACAATATCTATCACCTCGAAAACCGAGCCGCCGGTGGTTACCACATCTTCGCACACCAGTACTTTTTCACCTTCCTTAAGGGAGAATCCTCTCCTGAGCGAAAGGCTTTTATCCTCTCTTTCAGCAAAGATGAACCTTTTGTTCAGCTGCCGTGCAACCTCCTGGCCTACGACTATTCCGCCAATTGCCGGCGCAATTACGGTATCTATTTTCCTGTCTTTAAAATGTTCGTAAATAATCCGGCAAATTTTTTCAGTATACTCCGGGTACTGAAGCACCTTTGCACACTGGAAGTAAACGCTGCTGTGCCTGCCGGAGGTAAGAAGGAAATGCCCTTCCAGCAGGGCCTCGGTTTTTTTAAATATATTCAGAATTTCAGTTTCGTTAAGGCTCATTTAGGAATCCCTCCGTTTGGTATACCGGTTTGGTGTCTGTTAAATTTTTATTTCCGGTTTAGTTTAAAAATCAAAATGATAATCGCCCTCAAATCTTTTCAATTCTATTTGCCAGAGTGAAATCGTTTTGAGTTACTCCGCCTGCGCTGTGCGTAGAGATTGTAATTTTTACATTATTCCACCCGTGTATAAACATATCCGGGTGATGATCCATTTCCTCGGCTACTTTGCCTATTGCATTTACAAAAGCCAGCGCGCTTTTAAAATCCTTAAGCTTAAATTCCCTGGATATGCTGTTGTTCTCAAAAGACCACCCGCTCAGTTCTTTCAGCTTCGCTTCAATTTCATTTGATGATAAAACTTCCATCGCCGCCTCCTTGCAGAACCATTTTATGTAAAACCCGCAAATCAAATTTAAGCATAAAAAAAGCGTCCCGAAAGTAGGGGCGCTTTTGTATTTTAATTTAGGTAATTAAAAGCACAGCCGTAGCGCTTATTTTATTTCATCCGGACTTTTTTCTTTTTCCTCGTGCGGGGTAATTTTACTCGAATCATCTTCGAGGAAAACCAGCTCTTCCGAATTTTCAAAATACTTTGCAATTATCTTTGCGCCTTCCTTAAAAGTACCGCGCAAAATCTCTTCAGCAAGAGGATCTTCAACATACTTTTGAATTGCACGGCGCAGAGGCCTGGCTCCGTATTTCTGGTCGAAGCCTTTATCAACCAGAAAGCTCTTAGCGGAAATATCAAGCGTCAATTCCATTTTGTTCTCGTGGATATTCTTGAAAATTTCCTTCATCTCTATATCTATTATCTCAAGTATATCTTCTTTCTCAAGGCTTCTAAATACAATGGTCTCATCAACCCTGTTAAGAAACTCGGGATTGAAAAGCTTTCTCATCGCTTCCTCTACGGTGTTCTTCATTGCAGCATGCCTATCCTCTGCCTTCTCGCTGCCGAATCCGAAAGAGCCGATATTTTTAATATCCCTTGCACCTATATTGGTGGTCATTATGATTATCGTATTTTTGAAATCCACCTTCCTGCCTAGACTGTCGGTTAAAATACCGTCATCAAGAACCTGGAGTAGAATTCCGAAAATATCCGGGTGAGCTTTTTCAATTTCATCAAAAAGTACAACCGAATATGGTCTTCTTCTTACTTTTTCGGTAAGCTGTCCGCCTTCTTCGTAGCCAACATATCCCGGAGGTGCGCCCACCAGCCTGCTGAGCGAAAACTTTTCCATGTATTCACTCATATCAATTCTGATTAAAGCGTTATCCGAATCGAATAGATACTTAGCCAGCACCTTGCAAAGCTCGGTCTTGCCAACTCCGGTAGGTCCTAAAAATATAAAGCTGCCAATGGGCCTGCTGGGATTTTTAAGGCCAGCCCTTGTTCTTCTTATCGCCTTTGTCAGCTTGGTAACCGCTTCATTCTGACCAACTATGTAAGACTTCAATGCATCTTCCATCTTTAGGAGCTTTTCGGATTCGGTTTGAGCAACCCGGTTAACCGGAATGCCGGTCATCATTGCAACAACGGTGGCAATATCTTCTTCACTTACATCGTGAACTATATCTTTTGTCCGCGCTTCCCATTCTCTCTTCGCAATTTCAAGGTCGGACTGCAGGTTTCGCTCTTTATCCCTAAGCCGGGCTGCTTCTTCATAATCCTGTCTCTTAACAACCGATGCTTTTTCCTGTCTTACTTTCTCAATCTCGGCTTCAAGATCCAGAATTTCCTGTGGTACTTCGAAGTTGCCCATGTGTACTCTGGAGCCCGCTTCATCTATTACGTCTATTGCCTTATCAGGCAGATGGCGGTCGGTAATATACCTGTTGCTCAGCTTAACTGCAGAATCAATAGCTTCCTGCGAATACCTTACGTGATGATGCTCTTCGTACTTGAACTTTATGTTGTTCAATATCTGGATAGTCTCATCGAAGCTTGGAGGCTCGACCATCACTTTTTGAAAGCGCCTGTCCAGGGCACCGTCTGTCTCGATAAATTTTCTATATTCATCCAGTGTAGTAGCACCGATGCATTGAATATCCCCGCGCGCCAGAGCCGGTTTAAACATGTTCGAAGCGTCCAGCGACCCTGAAGCGCCGCCGGCGCCAACGATTGTATGGAGCTCATCGATAAAGAGAATTACGTCTTTAGCTTTTTCGAGCTCGTTCATTAAAGCTTTCATTCTCTCTTCAAACTGGCCTCTGTATTTTGTACCAGCAACCAGCCCTGCAAGGTCCAGGGTAACTACGCGTTTATCCTGAAGGATTCTCGGTACTTTCTTTTGCACTATCTTAAGTGCAAGCCCTTCGGCAATAGCGGTTTTGCCTACACCCGGCTCGCCTATAAGCACGGGGTTATTCTTTTTCCTTCTGCTTAATACCTGGGCAACTCTTTCAATTTCCTTTTCGCGCCCAACCACCGGGTCTAGTTTGTCTTCAATTGCAAGCTTTGTAAGGTCTCTTCCAAAATTATCCAGCACCGGAGTTTTGGTGCGTTCAATTTTCTTATCAGGCGGAGGCACAGTAGCACCCGAGTCCTTGGGATTTTTTGTGCTTAGCATTGCATTCAATTCGGAACGCGCAGCATCGTAAGAAATGTTGAACTGATGAAGTATTTGTGTGGCTATGTTGTCTTCATCCCGCAACAGCGAAAGCAATAGATGCTCGGTTCCGATAACATCGGCTTTATAAATTTTCGATTCAATTTGAGTTATCTTTAAAACTTTTTCAGCTTGTTTGGTTAGAGGTATATTACCAATTGTTAGAGTACCGCCGGAAGTTCTAACGGTGTCTTCAATTGCTTTTTTAAGTTTCATTAAATCACAGTCAAGATTCCTTAAAATTCTAACCGCAACGCCCTGTCCTTCCCGAATTATTCCCAACAAAAGATGTTCGGTGCCGATATAATCATGACCCAGCCGCAAAGCCTCTTCGCGGCTTAACCTTATTACGTCCTGCAGCCGATCTGAAAAATTTCCATCCATAAAATTTCCCTTATTTTCTATTAAATCTTAAACAAATCAAATTAACAACCTAAATGGCTACCAATAATATAAATATACTAATGCATGCAATCAAGATTAGCTGATTACACCCAATTTTACACAATATTTTGGTAACTTTAAATACTGTTTGGGACAGGTTACCTTAAATCACTTAAAATTTACGTAAATGTGATCCCCGTAAGGATTTTTTGATTCTTTCCGGGCAATAAATGCCTACTTTTTCAAATCGCAGCGGGGTTCTATTATCGTTTAAATTTATCCTTCCGTTAATATAGCATTTAAAACAATTATAGATTTATTTTTATAAAAAGTAAAGTAAGGAATTTTTTACCTCGACCGAATTAGCCGGCTCTTTACATTTCTTATTAACTCATGTTACGCAGGAATACATTTTGATGTCAGCATTGTCATTCCCACGAAAGTGGGAATCCATTTTTTATCATATTTTTGCATCTTGGATACCCGCTTTCGCGGGTATGACACTCAAGCTTTATAATTTTGCGTAACAGGAGTTATTAAAATTGCTTAACAGGAGTTATTATTTTATTTTTATTATTAAGCAAAAGAAATTAAATTTTTAATGATAGAGAAAAAATACAAATTAAGAAGGCTTAACGAACCGGTTATACAAAAGCCGGTAGTTGATGAAAGCCGTTTTGTTATAAACTATTCGAATGAATTAAACGCAGCTCAGTTCGAAGCGGCATCTGCATTAGACGGCGCTTACCTTATTATTGCCGGGGCGGGCACCGGCAAGACAAGAACCCTCGTTTACAGGGTTGCCCGGCTTGTAGAATTAGGCTACGACCCGAAGACAATATTGCTGTTAACTTTTACCCGGAAAGCTGCCAACGAGATGATGAACCGGGCGGCTGTTCTTCTAGATAAAAGATGCTCGAAGGTAAACGGCGGCACCTTCCATTCCTTTGCCAACTTAACTCTAAGAAAATACGCAAAAGCCGTTAACCTGGATTCTTCATTCACCATACTGGACCAGGGAGACAGCGAAGACATTATTAACCTGATCCGCTCTCAATCTGGAATTGTTACTAAAGAAAAAAGGTTCCCCAATAAGCAGACCCTAACCAAGGTTTTCAGCTACAGTGTTAATACCGGCACTGCTGTTGAAGAAATTATAAAGGAAGATTATCCGCACTTTGTAGATAGCCTGGATAAAATTCTAGACATCCAAAGGATTTTTGTAAATTATAAACATAAGAACAACCTGCTGGATTACGATGATCTGCTGGTTTACTTAAACAATTTCCTCAATGAATTCGGACCGGGCGCAAAGTCTCTGCTGTCTTCAATTCATTTTGTAATGGTGGATGAATACCAGGATACGAACAAACTGCAGGCGGAGATTGTAAAAGGACTGACGAGGCTAAGGAACAACATTATGGTTGTGGGCGATGATTCGCAATCAATTTATTCCTTCCGCGGTGCAAATTTTAAAAACATAATGGAGTTCCCAAATCTATTCAATGATGTTAAGATAATTAAGCTGGAAGAGAATTTTAGAAGCATACAATCGATACTCGATTTTACAAATAACATAATCGAGAGAGCAGTCGAAAAATACTCCAAGAACCTTTACACCAGAAAAACCGGCGGCGCATTGCCGGTAATTATTGCGGCCTCAACCGAGAATTTGCAGTCCAAATTTATTGTTGAAAAAATCCTTGAGCTTAGGGAAGAAGGAGTTCCCCTTAAGGATATTGCCGTACTTTTCAGGTCCTCGTTCTTCTCTTTTGATCTTGAGATAGAACTGGCAAAGGCTAATATACCGTTCCAGAAATTCGGCGGGATGAAGTTCATCGAATCGGCTCACATAAAAGACATACTTGCTTTCCTTAGAATAGCCTCCAATCCGAAGGACATTGTAAGCTGGTACAGAGTGCTGCTGCTTCACGAAGGTGTTGGACCTAAGACAGCACAAAAAATTCTAGATGAACTGGCTACCGCCAGGCTTACAATTAAAGCCAGCCCGGATTCCGATGCTTCATTCAGGTATAATGAAAAAATCGCAAGCTTATTCCAACTGCTTTATAAGCTTCATACCGAAAGGAAGCTTCCGTCTGAGAAAGCCCAGATGGTAACGGATTATTATTATCCCTTGTTTAAGGATAAATACGACGACTTTAACAAGCGGAAAAAAGATATAGACATATTCCTGAACATAAGTGAAAACTATAAAACGCTGGAAAGCCTGCTGGCGGATATGGCAATTGAGCCGATTATCGAAAGCGTGATTGACATAGGCGCTGAGGATAAGGAAAACGAATTCGTTACCCTTTCAACAATTCATTCGGCAAAGGGACTTGAATGGCATTCGGTGTTTATAATCCATCTGGTGGAAGGATTCTTCCCTTCAAGCAGGTCGGTGGATAAACTAGAAACTCTGGAAGAAGAACGGCGGCTTATGTACGTGGCTTCTACAAGGGCAAAGCATAATTTGTTTATCACTTATCCGATGAACCTGTTCGACCGTGAAGCCGGAACCACGCTGTCTAAGCCTTCGCGGTTCATCTCCGAAATTAACCCGGAGCTTGCCGAAGGATGGCTGCTTGATGATGAGTATGAATAAGATATCCGGCTTAAAAGTCAGCTATAATCTTTGCGCCTAATAAAAGCTAAGGGAAATTAATTTGGTAATTATTTTATAACAGAAGAACCGTAATGTGAATTCAATTTTAATTGTAGCCGTATTGCTCATAGTTTTCCTGCTGTTCAATTTAGTAATTGTAATCTCTGTTAAACAGTTATTCTCAAACAGCTATATACCGGCCGTCGGTCTTAACATTTCAATCATCGTCGCCGCAAAGAATGAAGAAAAGAATATTCCTCTGCTCATCCGGTCTGTTAAAAACCTGGATTACCCAAAAGATAAATTTGAAGTTATAATTGCAGATGATAACTCGGTTGACGGTACATACTCTGTGGCAGACAAATTAATAAGCGGGGAAAATAATTTTCGGCTTTATAAAGTAGGAAATAAAATCCTTCCCGGTAAAAAAGGCGCATTAAGTTTTGGAATAGGCCGATCCCGAAGCGAACATATTTTAATTACCGATTCGGATTGCCGCCCTGAACCCCGCTGGCTTAAAATATTCGCCGGTATGTTCGGGCACGGCTACGATTTTATTTTCGGCATAGCTCCATTTACTCAAAATAAAAACTTAGTTAACAAGCTCTCCTGCTTCGAGAATATGAGGGGCTGGCTGCTTACATTAACAGCCGCAAAGCTTGGGCTGCCTTATTCAGCCGCTGCAAGGAATTTCGGCTTTAAAAAATCTTCGTTTGAAAAAATTAAAGGCTATACTAACACAAGCGAGACTTTAAGCGGCGACGACGACTTGCTTCTGAGAGAAGCTTACAAAAACCATCTTAAAATTGGTGTTGCAGCCTCCAGGGACTCTTTCGTATTCTCGTTTGCAAAAGAAAATTTTAAGGATTATTTTTTACAGAAGTCTAGACACGTAAAAACTTCCTTACACTATTTATTCAGGCATAAGGTGCTTTTGGGCTTCTGGCATATATTAAATCTAATCTTACTATTTTCATTTATTCCCGGATTCTTTCATCCGGTGTATCTCATCTTGTTTGCAGTTAAATTATTTATCGATGCGGCAGCCGTCTCTTTAACGCAGCAGAAATTTACATATCATTTTAACTTTGCCGAAATGATATATCTCCAAATTTTGTATGAGGTCTTTTTAATTATTAATTTTTTGGGCGCAATAGCAAGAAAAGATAGATGGAAGTAAAAGGAAACGCGCCGGCATGGCTGGATGAGTCCCACCCCAATTATAAAAGATGGGAGCGCGCCAGAAACCTTTCTCTGGAAAGAGGAGACTTTGTAAGATCGGTAGTTCAATTACATTCAAGCTGCAGCCGGTTAACCGTACTCGATTTAGGCTCGGGAGAAGGCGGCACAGCAAAAACCTTTTCCGAAAATAATTTCGTCGTAAGCTTTGATGTAAGCATAACAAGACTGGAAAGGCAGAAGGAATCCGGCGCAGAGTATTGCCTTGTTAACGGCGACGCGCTAAGGATACCCTTTGCCGGCAAGAAATTCGATTTAATAATTATCCAGGATGTTCTGGAACATTTATCCGATATTCATCTCTTCATCTCGAATGTAAAGGACGTATTGAAAGACAGCGGCATAATTTATTTAAGCACTCCGAATAAGCACTCGATAATAAATTTTTTATCAGACCCGCATTGGGGCATGCCTGTCTTATCCATGCTAAAAAGAAATTCTATCAAAAAATATTTCTTAAAAATATTCAGAAGAAGCGATTACCCAAGAAAAGATATTGCACAGCTGCTTTCTCTTTATGACTTAAATAAATTCTTCAACAGAGACTTTGAAATAAGCATCCACACAAGGCACGCCGTTAAAAAATTATTTGAAGGACATAAAGGCATTATCTGGAGTGAATTTCACCTAAGGGTTCTTCATCTGTTAAAATTGCTGAAGATTAAAAACGCAATGATAAAGTTATCAAACGACAGGCCCGGTTTAATAAATAAATTCTTTACACCGTCGTTCTATTTAATTTTAAAAAGGATAAATTGAATACAGGTTTTTCCAGGTTAAATAAAATACATTCTTAAAATTTTTTTGTTTTCAAAAATCTAAAAACATATTTTTGAACTTTAAGATAGCGAAAAGGTAAAATGGAATACAAAGAGCTCGCAGAAAAAGCAGTGGAAGCGAAAAAGATTTCTTATCCTCCCTATTCAAATTTCCACGTAGGGGCAGCATTATTAACGGAAGATGAAAAGCTTTACTTAGGCGGGAATATTGAAACCCCGTCCTACAGTCTTACTATTTGCGCGGAAAGGACCGCAGTATTCAAGGCTTTTTCTGAAGGCGAAAGGAAATTCAAGGCGATCGCAATTGCCAGCGATTCACCGGACTTCTGTCCGCCTTGCGGCTCGTGCCGGCAGGTGCTGCTGGACCTTTGCGGCAACATCGACGTTATAATGATAAATCATAAAAAAGACCTGAAGATTTTAAAATTGAACGAGCTTCTTCCCTTAGCTTTCGGGGATAAGGACTTAACTTAGCATAAACAAAAAAAATTACTAAAAAGACTATGATTGAAAGAGCCCCACATTCAATGCCGAAAGAAACCGGCTGGATAGAAGTAATTGCCGGCTGCATGTTCAGCGGTAAAACAGAAGAACTTATTAGAAGGCTTAGACGTGCAAAGATTGCCAAACAGAATGTTAAGATTTTTAAACCGAAGATTGACACTCGCTACTCAAACTCCGATATAGTCTCCCACAGCGAGCAGTCTCTTCCCTCAATTTTAATAGAGGATATTAATGAGGTACTGGAATATTCCAAAGATGCAGAAGTGATTGGAATTGACGAGGCACAATTTTTTTCCCCCGATATCGTTTCCGTATGCAACCGGCTTGCTAACGAAGGTAAGCGGGTTATAGTTGCCGGGCTCGATCAGGATTACCGGGGCGTGCCTTTTGAGCCTATGCCTCAGCTGCTTGCCATTGCAGAGTATATTACAAAGACTCTGGCAATTTGTGTTGAATGCGGTAACCCGGCAGATAAGACACAACGCAAAACCGCATCATCGGAAAGAGTTATTGTCGGCGCATCCGACATATACGAAGCCCGGTGCAGAAAATGTCATTACATTCCCAAAGATAATTAGGAAAATAAATATGAACCTTCTAGCATTAGTCAGAGGAATCATCGGAATAGCGGTGCTGATTGGAATTGCCTTCCTTATTTCCAATAACAGAAGAAAAGTAAACTGGAAACTGGTTGGCGGCGGCTTGGCTCTGCAGGTAATTTTTGCAATTCTAATAATTAAAGGAGATGAGCTGCAGGCATTTTTTTCCCCGCTCGGTTGGCCGAAGGTATTTTTTAATTGGGTAAGCAGCTTCTTTGTTTACATTTTAAATTTTACAAGCGAAGGTGCAAAATTCGTCTTTGGGAGCCTGGCCATAAACCCGGGTACCACAGGCAGCCTTGGTATGTTCTTCGCGTTCCAGGTACTTCCCACTATTATTTTCTTCGCCAGTCTAATGTCTATACTCTATTATCTCGGAATAATGCAAAGGGTTGTCCAAGGAATGGCGTGGGTGATGAAAAAAGTTATGGGTACAAGCGGAGCTGAATCATTAGTTTGTGCGGCAAACATATTTGTAGGACAAACCGAAGCACCTCTTATGATTAAGCCTTACCTGAGCGGCACAACTAACAGCGAGCTGTTAACAGTAATGGTAGCCGGAATGGCAACAATCTCAGGCGGAGTAATGGCAGCTTATATTCAAATACTTGGCAGCTCATATGCACAGGCATTCGGCATTTCGCTTGCCCAGGCCCAGCAAATTTTTGCTACACAGCTTCTTGGTGCAAGCGTTATGGCTGCACCTGCTGCTATGCTTATTTCTAAAATAATCTTCCCGGAAACAGGCATACCGCAGACTCAAGGGACTGTAAAAGTTAAAGTAGAAAAAACTTCAATCAATATAATTGAAGCTGCAACAAGCGGCGCAGGCGACGGGCTGTGGCTGGCATTAAACGTCGGTGCAATGCTTATTGCTTTTATAGCTTTAATCGCAATGATAAATTTTATGCTGCAGGGCTTAGGCAATATTACGGGATGGAATACGGCACTGCAGGCCGCATACGGTCAGCCGCTTAACTTCCAGCTGATGATAGGATGGCTGCTGCAGTATTTGGCATTTGCAATCGGGTTGCCATGGCACGACGCAATTCAGTTCGGAAGTCTTTTCGGCACAAAGACTGTACTGAATGAGTTTGTAGCTTACCTAGAGCTCGGCAAGATGATTGCCAATAAGGTAATGGTAGAACCAAAGTCCATTTTTATGACCACATATGCGTTGTGCGGTTTTGCTAATTTCAGTTCCATTGCAATCCAGATAGGCGGCATAGGTCCTCTGGCACCGGCCAGGAAATCGGATCTTGCCAAACTCGGAATCCGTGCATTAATCGGCGGCTCGCTTGCAACGCTTATGACAGCAACCCTAGCAGGAATCTTTTTCTAGATTGTAATGATAAATTTAAATCTTAAATACGAAAATCTACTAGGAGAATTAAAAAAGGAATTTGATTTTGTCCCGGATATTGCTGTAATTCTCGGCAGCGGCCTGGGAGATTTTATTAAACAAGTAAGTGTAATAAAAAGCATAAGCACTTCAAGTCTTCCCGGTTATCCGCATTCTACAATTCCTGGGCACGAAGGGAAGATTCATTTTGCAAAATCGCAAGGTAAGCTGCTTCTCGTTTTCCAGGGACGGATACATATTTATGAAGGCTATCCTTTATCTGAATGTATCCTGCCGGTTTATATTTCACATAAGCTCGGCTGCAAAAAAATGATCCTTACAAATGCAGCAGGTGGAATAAATCCTACCTTTACTCCCGGAGATTTGATGCTGGCAGATTCGCTGAACGGGATTTCTATTAAGAGAGAGCTTACTGACTTAATAGGCATCTCGAGTCTAACAGGCAATTTAAATTTTTTCAATTTCCCGTCTGTTCTATTAAATTCAATAATTAAAAAAGCTGCTCTTGAAGAAAAAATCGATTTGAAAGAAGGAACTTACTGGTACACAAAGGGCCCTAGCTACGAAACTCCTGCCGAAATTAAAATGATTAGAAAATTCGGCGGAGATGCCGTAGGAATGTCAACCGTCCATGAGGCAGTCCTTTCAGCTTATCTTGGAATGGAAACCACAGCAGTATCTTGTATCACAAATTATGCTGCGGGAATTACAAACAAAAAATTGGACCATGCCGAGGTTACCGAAACAGCAAACATGGTAAAAGATAAATTTGAAAGATTACTGAAAAAAGCTGTTTCAATGATTTAATTTTAATACCTTCCATCTTATTTTTTCAAGTATTGCCCAAATTATTCAGCGCATTAATTAGTCTTAACAGCTCAATTTTTATTGACTTTCTAAGCCTTATCTGGTAAGTTTGAGTCTTAATTTTTTTCAAAAATCTAATTAAAACAAGTTAAATATGAAAGAACTTAGATTCAGAATTATTCTAATAGCCGGGGCAGTACTGCTTTCACTCTATTTGTTGTATCCCACTTATCTAAACTACCGCAACAGTAAAATGTTGGATAAGGTTATAGCGGCGAAAAGAGAACAAATTAAAAAGGCTGATCCTCAATTAAGCAATGACGCAGTTGATCAGAAGCTTAAGCTGGTTGAAGACAGCATTAAGGCTGCAGATCCTTCCATAAATAAGGATAAATTGAAAAGCCTAAAGCTCGGCTTGGATTTACAGGGCGGTATGCGGGTTGTTCTTGAGGTTAATACAGGTAAATTACTTCAAAAGCTTGCAAAGAGCCCCGATGACACTTTTAACTCAATCCTCGCCTCTGCAGAAAAAGAAGCTGCTACTTCCAACGCTTCTATAGTAGACCTTGTTGCCGAAAGATTAAAGCAGCGGGGTATACGGCTTAGCAGATACTTTGGTAATATAAGACAGGACGACAGCCAGATAATATCGGATTTGAAAAAGGACGCCGAAGATGCCGTTGCCAGGGCAAAAGAAATTATCCGGAACAGAGTTGACCAGTACGGCGTTTCCGAACCCACTATCCAAAGGGAAGGAACCAGAAGAATAATTGTTGAATTACCCGGCGTTGCCAGGGAAGAAGAGGCTAAACAGCTTTTGCAGGGCACTGCTTTACTGGAATTCAAACTTGTTAAGGCCCCGGAATTTACTATTTCCGTTATGAAAAAGATTGATGATGTTTTGGCAGGCAATGTATCCGTCGATTCAACTTCGGCAGATTCAACCAAAGCTGATACTACCAAGGCCTCCTCCAAATCCAATGTTGCCTCTGCAAAGGATACTGCACAGAACGAACAGCTGTCAGCTGCAGAATTTGCTAAAAAACATCCCTTCTTTTCGGTAGCTATCTTAAGCCAGAGATCCGGCACTGCAGATGCATACGTAAAAGCAGACGATAAAGATAAATTAAAATTATGGCTGGCCCGTCCCGATGTTCAAAAAGTTATACCGGATAATTGTCAATTCGTTTTTTCGGCTAAGCCGGAAGCTTACGAACAAGGCCAGGGCATTTACCGCTTATACTGTGTTAACAAAACTCCGGAGCTAACCGGCGGAGTAATAACAAATACAACAGCCACAATAAACCAGGAAACTTCTGCACCGGTTGTTAATATGGAAATGAATGCCGAAGGTTCTGCCGAATGGGCAAGGATTACCGGCGCCAACATAGGTAAAAGAATTGCCATCATTCTAGACGGCGTAGTCTACTCAGCTCCGGTAGTACAGAATAAAATTACCGGAGGACGCTCAGAAATTACCGGCATGGCCGACATGAAAGAAGCCCAGCTTCTATCTATAGTCTTAAAGGCCGGCGCTCTTCCGGCACCTGTTGATATTATTGAAGAAAGAACCGTCGGACCATCACTCGGTCAGGACTCCATTAACGACGGCGCACTTTCCACTATTTTAGGATTCTTAGTTGTAAGCTTTTTCATGATCATGTATTACCAAAGAGCCGGTACAATAGCCGCCGCTTCTTTGATATTTACTATACTTTTCATACTCGGCTGCCTTGCCGGCTTTAATGCAACGCTTACGCTGCCAGGTATTGCAGGTATTATTCTAACAATAGGTATGGCCGTGGATGCGAACGTGCTTATATACGAAAGAATAAGAGAGGAACTGGAAACCGGTAAAACAATAAAAGCATCGGTGGACAGCGGTTTCTCCAAAGCATATTCGGCTATTATAGACTCGAACATTACGACATTTATTACGGGACTCGTGTTGTACCAGTTCGGTACCGGCCCGGTTCAAGGCTTTGCTTTAACGCTGATGATAGGATTGGCGGCAAGCTTGTTCAGCGCGCTTGTAATAGCCCGCGTCGTATTCGATTACATGGTTCAAAAAGGAATTAAAATTACTATTGGTTAACAAACACGCCATAAGGAGCAATTTTATAAATGCGTATATTTGAAAATATTCATATAGACTGGTTAGGGAAAAGAAGGATCTTTTATTTTATATCATTAAGTCTTTTCCTGATAGGAGCGATAAATGTAGCAATACGTGGCCTGCATTTCGGAATCGATTTTAAGGGCGGTACCGAAATTGTTTTGGAGTTCCAGAAGCCGGTTAACGTTAGTGAAATGAGAAATTATCTCAGCAATATCGGTCTAGGCAACGTTGAATTGAAAACATTCGGCAGCGAGACCGGTGTTCTTGCAAGAACGGAATTGCAGCAGCTGCCGCACCAAATTTTCCCAAAGGTTGTTGCAACTATTAACAAAGCAGTTGAAAAAGCTATTCCGGGCATTGCCTACAAAATAGTAGATACAAACGCTACATCAGTTACATACTCATTTGCAAATCCGGATACAGTTAACTTAATGGTAGCAAAATTATTCGCAGAAGGCTTTCAGTCGGGTAAGGTATCAGAAGAACCGACCAACACCGAAATGGTGGTTAGAGTTGGTATTGCCGAATGGTTGAAGGAAAGTTTAAAAACAAAGATGGCGGATAATTCCTTCAGCGTAATTAAAGAGGACCATGTGGGACCAAAAGTTGGAAATGAGCTTAAGACAAATGCCGTAATAGCAATTTTCTTATCGCTGGTTGGAATTTTAATTTACCTTGCATTCAGGTTTAAATTTATCTTTGCAGTAGGTGCAGTTGTTGCCTTGTTCCACGATGTTCTTATAACGATAGGATTATATGCTGCGCTTTACGGCGTTATTCCGGGGCTAAACCTTGAGATTGATTTGACGGTTGTAGCGGCATTTCTAACGCTTATCGGCTATTCGGTAAACGATACGGTTATCGTCTTCGATAGAGTTAGAGAGAACTTAAAAATACACAAGACGATGCCGCTTGAAGAATTGATAAATACCAGCGTAAACAGAACGATGAGCAGAACAATCCTTACTGCCGGAACAGTACTGTTGGCTGTTCTGGTGCTTTTAATTTTCGGCGGCGAAGTATTAAGAGCATTCTCATTCACGTTATTCTTCGGTACTATTACCGGAACTTATTCGTCAATTTTTATTGCAAGCGCACTGGTTCTGGAATATGCAAACCGGTTCCAGAAAAAAATGCAGTTTTAATCTTATAAAATATTTAAGAGACTTAAGCCGGCACATGCTGCCGGCTTTTTTATTTTCAATTCCCGAATTCCGACAATTAGTGCGGCAAAATCATGCTTGCTGAAAATTATTCTCCCATATATCAATAACTTACTGGCTCGTTTCTCACTCCTTTAACTGAGCGTCAGAACTCAGGAATTCATAAACGAACCTTTCTTAACGATTTATTCATATTAAATTCATCTTTTCATAACAATGGGTATATAATTTTACCGCAATAAAATTTTGTTATACAACCAATAGGGACAAATGAGAATAGCGCATTTATCGGACCTGCACTTTACCACCTTCTTTAAGAAGTCGAACCTAACCGGCATAGAATACTTATTAAATTACGCAATAGAACAGGACTCGGACCATATTGTTATTACCGGGGACTTGACCGACAATGCCGATGAACACGACTTTCTGCTGTTGCGGCAGTTGTTTTATAAGTTAGGTCTGCTTAATTCAAAAAAGCTTTCCCTGGTAATAGGCAACCATGATATTTTCGGCGGGGTTCAAACCGCGGAAGATATTTTTACTTTCCCACAAAAATGCCGCACCGTAAATTTTAAAGAAAAGGTAAAACTGTTTTATAATTATTTTAAGGAAACCTTTGAGGACTGCACTTTTATTTCCGAAGATAATATCTTCCCTTATGCCAAGGTAATAAATGATACATTGCTGGTGGGAATGAATTCCATAGCGGAATATTCAACCTCAAAAAATATTTTCGCATCCAACGGGAGTGTTGACCTGGAACAGTTAAACGATACCGCAACGATTCTTGATAAATTCCATAATAATATCAACGCAAAAATTATTTTGATCCATCATCATTTTAATAAGATTAGAGTGAAGAACAAAAGCTCATTCGGCAGCTTCTGGCAGAATATCGAGAAGCAGACGATGAAGCTCAGGAAGAAAAAAAGATTATTCAATCTATTTAAAATGTACCAGGTCAATCTGGTGCTGCACGGCCACTTTCATGAAACTGGCGAATATATAAGAAAGGGAGTTAAGTTTCTAAACGGCGGGGCAAGTGTAAAAGGCACCGTACCGGGTGAAATGAAAATAAATTTTGTAGATATAAAACAAGAAGCGATTAAGATAAAGACGGTTAAACTCGTCCCTTTGCTGCCGGAGTATGCAACAGCCGGCAACTTGTTAAATGAAGTTGCAGAGCTGCAGGGTAATTTTAATTACACAGAGGTTGCCTCTTATTAAATTATCCGGCCGGAATTAGTAAGCTTGAGTAACGTTTTGCAGCAGATTTAATTCAATTGTCCCCGGTTTTAGCTCCAATACATTTTCATTTCGATTATTTCCAGTAACTGAAATAATTGCTTCGCTCCTGCCATCCGGTTTTATCCATCCTGGTAATTTAATATACCACTTGTCCGCAGAATCTTTTGTCTTTGCTTCATACTTAATAGAAATTAAAATCCCTTCTTGGCTCGGCTTAACACTTATGCCGATTACGCCGCTAGAAATTTTTGCCTTTTCTATAGAGAAATTTTTTCCGCTCATAAACCAGCTATCGGGAATTCCGTACAAAAGCAGCACGCTGTTTATACCGGCTGCAGGCTCACGGCGCTCGAAAGCAAAAGCATCGTTCAAAGCAAGTAAAAGCTCGGCTGCCGCCCATCCGTGGTGGCCGTCGCCCATACAGCCGCCGCCGGTAAGCGGATTAATTGCCTCCGGAAAGTTTAACGTGGGCGACAAATGTGAAAGAGTGCCGGAGAGTATCTCAAAAAACTTTCTGCCGTCTCCGGTATACAAAAATGCATGCGCAGTCTGCAGCGTTAAGTAGGCGTTCATCCCGGAATGGATATAATGCTGGAAGAACATACCGTCATAAAAATATTTCTCTTCGATTGTCTTTAATGTAGCGGCAATCCCGGGCTCATCAAAATTAAAAATCTGCAGCGGGTAACAAACTGAAATTGAGCCGATCATTCCGCAGTCTATTCCGCGAGCCGGCGATGCGGGAATAGACCTTATGCCGAACTTAGCCTGCACATTATTAACAGCCGATTGAAAATCGTTCATGTAATCGCCGAGCAGTTTTTCGGCAAATTCTTTCTCTTCTTTTTGGGAAAGCAAGTTACATATTTCAATAAAGGCTTGGATACCTGCAATAGACCATGCATTATCCCAGAAATAATAATCTGCCAAACCAAGATGCTCTGCGCTCATACCAGCCGGCAGAAGGCCGTAAAATTCCGTATCCTTAAACTCGGGGCTCTTCAACCTGGTAGCGTCAATCCACTTTACCGCTTTAAAAAGCAAATCGAAAATCGACTCCAAACTATGCCTGCTGTAAGAATATTTGGAATGCTGAAACACAGTCCAAAGCACCTGCCCGTTTGAGTCCCACTCCCCTTTCTGCGATCTGAAGTAGCCCGAGTTGGAGAGGTAATGCTCAAACGAATTAATAATATTCTGAGTAAACTCTGTATAGCCGAACCTATCCAATGCCCAGATCATAAATGATGCATCCCTAAACCAAAATTGATGATAAGTAAACGGGCCGGGCGTAATTTCATTTTCATCTACCAGCAGTAATAAAGTTGTTAAAGCTGATTTGACAGCGGAATTAATTTTATCATCAGGAGTAGAAATTGCGGTACCCTTGGACAACAAATTTTCCCAGTACCTTATTACCTCATCCTCGTTAACGGTATTTAATTGTGCCGAATAATACCCGCTTAAGTTACACATGCATTCAACTGTAAAGCTTTCACCGGCTTTAAGTTCATTATCGAATACTGCGACTGAGCTCGCCATGCCGTCCTTGCAGTTAACTGAAGTTCCGGTCCTTCCGTTCCTTCTTGAAGTAAATATCTCGGCAGAGTCTCCATCCAGAT
>JAKAJV010000054.1:0-10604 GCA_021813585.1 Bacteroidota bacterium
AGGAAATCCTTATATACTTTTGTATCGGCATTAATCTTTACGAGTATAGTTGTTCGCCCGATTTTTATTTTGATGGGTAAAATTAACTTTGAAATAAAACTTGGATTTTCAAATCCCTCTGTCGACTACGTCGACATCTCCCTTTACTAAAGGGAGAAATATAGCAAATCAAAGTCCTCCTTTAGTAAAGGAGGTGGCACCCGCCTGGCGGGTGACGGAGGATTCGAATGACGGAGGATTTGTTCCAACTAATCTTCAATTAGGAAATCCTTATATACTTTTGTATCGGCATTAATCTTTACGAGTATAGTTGTTCGCCCGATTTTTATTTTGATGGGTAAAATTAACTTTGAAATAAAACTTGGATTTTCAAATCCCTCTGTCGACTCCGTCGACATCTCCCTTTACTAAAGGGAGAATAATAGGAATACCAAAGTCCTCCTTTAGTAAAGGAGGTGGCACCCGCCTGGCGGGTGACGGAGGATTCGAATGACGGAGGATTTGTTCCAGCTAATTATGCAAACATTACTCATTGGAGTACTGGAATGTTGAAATATTGGAGTAAATTGGTTAATTCCATTACTCCAACACTCCATTACTCCAGGGGTTGCGTAAGGTGTCTTATTAAGTTATTCTACGTAGAATTTATCTGTTTGAATAGAAACCCCATCCCCCTTCTCTTGCCAAGAGAAGGGGGTAAGGGGGATGAGTTCTGAATTTTTTTGTGTAAGGTGACTTATTAAATAAAATGTTGTTAAATCTTAAAAGCAAAATTTTATTTTAGATACAACATTTTTTGTATTTCCCTATTTACTCCGGTGTTCACTTCGTAATAGTAAACTCCGCTCGGCAGGTTGGATGCATCGAATCTTACTTCATGAATTCCTTCCTGCATCTCGCCGTTTGCCAGCTCCGCTACTTGCTGACCAAGACTATTATAAATCTTCAATACAACATGGCTCTTAGTCAACAGCGTAAACTGTATGGTTGTGGTCGGGTTGAAAGGATTAGGATAATTAACCGCGCCTGTAGGTGTGGTAATAGTAAAATTATTTATGCTTACTACATTCATACCGGGGTTATTCCAGTTGCTTACCCTAACCTTGCATTGGCTGGAATTTACCAAAGGAACTTTCCATGGATAATACGTAAGGCCGCTTAAAGGATATTGCAGAATCGGATTCCATGTGCTGCCGCCGTCTGTAGTATACTCAAGCTTAACACTCGGGAAAAATAAATTCTTTCTGAATACAATGTACTGTGTAGAGCCACCTCTCCAATTCTCTCCGCCGTTGGGCGATAGAAGTGTAAGCCCGTTTATAAACGGATTGCTGGCTTGCATTATAGTAAAGAACCCGTCGCTTACATCATTATTTTGCGGGTTGGATGCGTCGCTTACTCTTACCTTGCATTGAGTAGAGTACGGGTAAGGACCGATAATCCAGTTATAGCTGCCGCCGGCTGCCGGAACATTATTGGCAATCTGCTGCCAGCTGCCGCCGCCGTTTGTTGTTAATTCTACATTAACGTTGTTTACGCCGGTGCTCTGCCAGGTAATATTATGTGAAGAAGCTGTCTGCCAAATTTCTCCGCCGTTAGGCGATAAGACCTTTAACGGATTGCCGAACAAATTTTTCGATGCGTATAAGCCGGCTGTCTTGGGATCAGTCGGAATGTAATAATGCCCGGCAATGTCTATCATACTTATTTTTAAAAACCGGTGCCCGTGTGCAGAGTTTAGATCTATTTCTTCAACTGCCCCAGGATTAGCATAATTATTTACAAAGAGATATTGACCTGATGCGTCTAAGGCTATCTGGTTGATACCGTAAAAGCTGCTGCCAACCGAATAAAATAAAGGTATCTCTGTCCCCGAATATGAAAATACACCTGACGAAGAAACATTATAAATAAAAACAGATTCTCCTTCGCCATACTGCAGGAAGTATGCTTTGCTGCCATCATTATTGAAGACACAAGATTGAAGATTACCCGGATCGTCCGGCAAGTCTCCAACCAAACTAACATTACCGGGAGAATTGATTGTCAATATCTTCGATCCGCCTTCACTAACCGCAACCGCGGTTTTACCGTCCGGTGATATTGTTATATTGATCGGGTTAGTCGATAAATTTATTGTATTCTGCAACGACAGAATTCCGGTTGCCGGGTTTAGTAAAAAGACTAAAACTTTCATTCTATCATAATCAGCTGCTAGTACAGTCTGGCCATCGCTGCTTATAGCAACAGCCTGCGCTCCGTTATCTAAATTCAAATCTTGAGCAACAGACCTGGTAGAAACATTTACACAAACAATTTTATTTGCGGCTCCTCCGTCTGTAACCAGAACAAATTTCCCATCCGGTGTTACATCCATATCTTCAGGACGAAAATCCACAGGAGTACTGCCCAGCAGTACAGGATTTGTAGGGTTTGAAAGATCTATAAAATATAAAACATGATCATCAAAACTGCTTATTACGGCAGTCCGGCCATCCGGCGTTATTACGCAGCCCAGATTGACACCGCTGCCTTCGCCTGTTCCTCCCAGCTGGCCGGAAAGAAACGGACCGTAAGCAGTATTTGTAGAAGCATCGATTAGACTTATGCTGCCGTCAGTAATTGCTAATACGCCGCCGGAACCTGCAGACAGATTAAATACAGGCGCATAAAATTCAACTGCCAGATTATTGGTTATTGCGGGAGCGTCATAGGAATATTGAAGTGCAACATCGGGACTTCCTTGAATACCAACAGTGGCACTCTCCCCAAAGTCCCATGATTCACTATCGAAATTCATATTCTTATATTGGAATAAAATATTACCGTTATTATATAAGATGACTTCAAAAGCTACCGGGTCGCTGCCGTCATAATGTTCTACATTATAATATTCAATTATTACTTTATCGCTCTGCAATAGATAATAAACATGCTCGCCTGCAAACAATTCAAGGTCATCCCAAAATGCCGCAATAAAAGCGCCTGTGTTTGCATTTGAAGCCGAGGTTGGTAAATTTTTATTAATATATTCATATGCGTAAGGATTAAAGGCTATCATACCGTTGCTAGATACTCCGATGCCTTTGTATTTAATGCCGTAAAAACTAAAGGGGAAAGGAATATTCAGAGGGAAGTAGATTTCGTCGTCCTCATTATCCAGATACGATATTGCAGTACCGGTACCGCCTTCTAAAGGTGAAATCTCAATCCAGTTATAAACCGGTCCGCCAGGCGCACGTGAATCTTTAAAAGTATAACCCATCGGATCCGGTCCCCCGCTGCTGGGCATATCTAAAATTTTACGGACCGGTTTTTTACTAACTACCGAATGCTCGGAATTTTTTTTCTTTTCTATTTTTCTCATCTCCGGCGACTTTGTTTTATTCTTAGTTTGCAGAATAGAAGCATTGCTTACCGGAGAAGAGCCGGTTGTGTATTTATTCTGAGCTGAGATAATAGAAGCACAGAAAAACACAATTAAAAACGGAACGATTAGATTGTATAGTTTATGCATAAGAACCCCGCTTAATTTGTTGATGATTATTTTTTAAAACTAAAACCGATAAACACCAAAATGATAATTACAAGGATAGAATATTACTCGAAATTAAAATAGTTTTAAAACACCCGACTTACATTAAAAATCTTTTTCCAAAGATGCAATATTTATTTTGATTTTAATAGATATATTTTTGTGAGATAATTTTTCGATTCGATTAAAATTACCACAAAAAAAGGATTGACTTTAATCAATCCTTTTTTATGGAATGCCTATAGAACGTATTGCAGAACTGTAAAACTGGGATGTCACGGACAATTCCGTGACAAAACAAACTCACTATTCAGTCATGGTTTGGACCATGACTGCCCTGCACTCGAGTTGTGCAACAGGCTCTATAGACAGGCTGTAAAGTTGTCTTTATCTCTTCATTACTTAATGTACAGCATCTTCTTTACTTGCCTAATTCCGTTGGTATTAACTTCGTAGTAATATACTCCGCTCGGATAGTTCGCCGCATCAAACTTTACTTCGTGTACTCCGCTTGCAAGGTTTCCATTCAGAAGCTCGGCTACCTGCTGGCCCAGACTGTTATATACCCTTACCGATGCATGACCGCCGGTAAGCATATTAAACCTTATCGTGGTCGAAGGGTTGAACGGGTTGGGGTAATTGGTAGCCGATGAGCTCGATGTTATTGTAAAGTCTGCCGCGCTTACTGCATTCATCATCGGGTTATTCCAATTGCTTACCCTTATTCTGCATTTTGTTGAGTTCACCAAAGGCACAGTCCAGGGATAATATGTAAGTCCGCTTAACGGATAAGACAGTATCTGCGTCCAGGTTGCGCCGTCGTCGGTTGAAAATTCCAGCTTAACACTCGGGAAGAATGTATTCTTTCTGAATACGATATACTGCGTTGTACCGCCCTTCCAAACTTCACCTCCGTTGGGCTGAAGCAATACTATACCGTTTAACGTATTGGAGAAGGTTGCCGTCCTTATACTAAATAAATTGCTTTCATCTTCTACAGAGGAATTCGACGCATCGCTAATTCTTATTACACATTCATCCGAAGTAGGAAGAGGCGGAATAATCCAGTTATAGCTTCCCGTGCCAGCCGCAACATTAGTTGCAACTGTAGTCCAGTTCCCACCGTTATTTGTCGAGACTTCTATATTAACGTTACTTACATTAACACTCTGCCAGGTAATATTATGCGCAGTACCCGTCTGCCAGTCCTCTCCGCCGGCCGGCGAGGTTACGGTTATGCTTTCAAAAGATATATTCTTAGATGCTGCGATAGACATTCCGTCCCAGTTGTTAGTAGCAAGATTTATAACCCCTGCTACTTCGTTGGCACCTAGGTCTATCTCTAAAATTACATCCGGGCCGTGCGGTACAAAAAAATTAATGGTTTTATTCTTTGATGCTTTATTTGAATTAACAATCGGCTTGGCAAGAGGAGGGCCGCTCATTAAATTTGCATACAGAATTAAGCCCGAGCCGTCTATTGCCAGAATATCCTGAGCCGGGAAACCCGGGACATTATCCTGAAAAAAAGCATAAGGAAAAAAGCGGTCAGTAAGATATTGTGGTATAAAATTGTTGCTATAAGTTATATCCCCGGGCCCATTAATATTAAATATATATATTCCCCCGGATGCATAATCGTAGCAGTATAATTTTTTCCCGTCGTTAGATATTACACTGGAAATTGTAAAAATAGGATTATCACCCGGCATAACAGAATTTTCACCGGTAATCTGACCCGGAGAAGTTACAGTAAAGACTGATTCAACAGGAAAGCCATCGATAATTGCAGTTTGACCATCGGGAGTAAATGATATCCCTGTAATCAAATGCTCTACCATAGTTAAAGGTTGCGTTTCACTAAGGCTAAAACTATTACTGTCGAATTGTAAAACCGAATAACCGATTATGAAATCGCTTACCCCGCTTACTATTATAGTTTTATCATCAGGTGAAATCGCAATTGCATTCGGCCGTATATTCCAATCACTCCAGCTGCTTAAATGCAAATACTTAACATCTGTATTGGTTTTAATATCAATTACATCAATGTAATTTTCTACTCCATTATCATCAGCTACTATCAGGTACTTCCCATCGTTTGATATGGTAAAACACTCGATATAATAATTATAATCAAAACCGAAGTTACCTACAAGCCGGGGATTTGCAGGATTGGAAATATCTATAAAGCTAATATATTGACCGTAATCGAAATTTAATGTAAAAGCCATTTTACCGTCCGGCGTAACTTTAACGTACACGTTATCATCATCGTCGGCATAATTCGGCAAGAACGGTCCATGCAAAGTATTTGTTTTTGAATCGAGAGTTTCAATCGAGTTGCCGTTTATAACCACAGCGCCGCCCAATCCCTGTGGAAGCGGCGGGATAGCGCCTGTAATTTTCTTCTGATTGTCTTTGGGATTAAAATTTGACTGCAGTTGCTTGCTTATTACAGCACCGATATCCTTACCTGCATTAAATCTTTCCATTAAGTTTTCTGCAGTCTTATTACCGGGATGTTTTTTCAAATAACTTTTTAGGAAGTTTCCATAAGCAGCTTTTTCCAAATTCTTGCGTGCAAGAAAATGCTTTTTTGCTGCGGGCGTAACTGTTGTTGTCATCCTCTTAAAAACCCTCTGAGGATAGGCTACAGAAATTAGGGACACAGCAATTAACAAAAGTAAATGCTTCTTCATAATCATTTCTCCATTTTATTTAAAATAAATTGAATGACACTAACGAGCTTGAATTAAAACAATTTTTCGTTGTAGTAAATTTTAAGATAGTTCGTTCTGAAATGTTAAGTGATATTTTTCAGAAATAGTTAATAGTTTTAATAACCCGAGACATTACCCGGCAAAAAATTATAGGATACTTAAATAAAATGCAACTAAAATATTTACCGGGCGGGCTGGTTATTATTTTTATCACATTGCATTTTTATTTTTTACAATAAGATTTTTATCTGTTCCTATAGCCTCAGCCATTTCAAATTGATTTTCCATCTTTAAAAGAATATTTTTCGACCTAAAAGCGAGGTAATTTTGACTACCGAACAAATAATTAAATCGGTCCCTAAAGTCCTGTTGCACGACCATCTGGACGGCGGCCTAAGACCCCGTACAATTATTGAACTGGCGAAAGACCTAAAATACAATAAGCTTCCTACTAAAGACCCTATCGAACTCGGCGAGTGGTTCCACCGAGGCGCAAACAAAGGCAACCTGGTTGAGTATCTTCAGGGCTTTGAGCATACCTGCGCCGTAATGCAGACGCGAGAGAGCCTTCAGCGAGCCGCATACGAAATGATGGAGGATATGAAGGACGACGGAGTTTGTTATGTTGAAACACGCTTTGCGCCTGTGTTCCATACAAACAAAGGACTGTATAACGAGGACGTAGTATCGGCAGTGCTGGAAGGACTTGAAAAAGGCAAAAGAGACTTCGGTGTTGGATACGGACTAATTCTTTGCGGCATGAGAAACATGAAAAACACACTCGAGATTGCCGAGCTTGCAGTAAACTTCAGGAATAAGGGCGTAGTGGGATTCGACCTGGCCGGCGAAGAAGGCGGCTTCCCGCCGAAGAAACACATCGAGGCCTTCCAGTTTATTCAGCGCGCTAATTTTAATATTACAATTCATGCCGGCGAGGCTTTCGGCAAAGAGTCTATTTGGCAGGCAATCCAATGGTGCGGTGCACACCGAATAGGACACGGCACCCATGTTACGGAGGATATAGCTTACGATAAAGACGGAAACGTTGTAAACTTTGGCGACCTGGCCCAGTATATTTTGGATAAAAGAATTCCATTGGAAATTTGCCTCTTAAGCAACGTTCATACAGGCGCTGTAGATAAAATTGAAAACCATCCATTCGGAACTTTGTTTAAAGAAAAGTTTAGAGTTACAATTAATACCGATGACCGGCTTATGAGCGATACTACGATGACCAAAGAATTTATGACGGCCATAAGATATTTCAACCTTAGTCTGGAGGATGTTGAGAAGATTACTATCAACTCAATGAAGTCCGCCTTCATCCCATACAACCAGAGGCTTTATTATATTTACAATGTTATTAAACCGGGCTTTCAATCGATGAAAGATAAATTACTATCATTAAAAACTTATGCGGGTACAGATGAAGAAACTATTCACAAACTATAACTTTGAATTCAACAAAAACGAAAGAAAGATATTAAAGACATTCTGCAGTCAAAACCTTAAACAAATTGAAGGAGACAACAAGTACTTTGCGGAAATAAAAGTTTTCAATTCAATATTGGACAAGCTGAACAGCAGTGCCGAGGTAGTTAAGCTTACCAAGGACGAAAGAACGAGATTGAAATACCAGCTTGTAGAGAACATAAAATTTTTAAAAAAGAAAATAGATAAAAGCTGGTTCCTAACCAGATGGCTGTACGGCTCGATGCTTAAACAGTACGAGAACATTGTAGAGAGCCATTTCGAAGATTAACATACTCCGTGCCTCTGCGGTAAATTTTTTTACTACAGAGACACAAAGACACGAAGGAGGTAAAAAAGGATGCTATCGGAAAAAGAAAAATTAGAAATTAAAGCGCCGCACGGCAACAGGCTGTCATGCAAAGGATGGATTCAGGAAGCCGCAATGCGAATGCTTATGAACAACCTGGATGTTGAAGTGGGCGAAAAGCCGAATGAATTAATTGTATACGGCGGAAGCGGTAAAGCAGCCAGAAACTGGGAGAGCTACGAGGCTATAATCTCATCGCTAAAGAATCTGGAGGACGATGAGACGCTGCTTGTACAATCCGGCAAGCCGGTTGCAGTGTTTAAAACTTACAAAGACGCACCGCGGGTAATAATCTCCAATGCCATGCTCGTTCCCAAGTGGGCTAACTGGGATGAGTTCAGACGGCTTGAGAAATTGGGCTTAACGATGTTCGGGCAAATGACTGCAGGCAGCTGGATTTATATAGGCACACAGGGAATTCTCCAGGGAACTTATGAAACCTTTGCCGAGTGCGGGAAAAAATATTTCAACTCAAGTCTGTCGGGAAAATTTTTGCTTACAGCCGGGCTAGGAGGTATGGGCGGTGCCCAGCCGCTTGCTGCTACTATGAACGGCGCCGCATTCCTGGGAATTGAGGTAGACCGAAAAAGAATTCAGAAGAGAATTGAAACCGGTTATATCGATGTTATCTCCGAAGATTTGGATGAGGCCTTGAAGCTTGTACTAGAAGCAAAGAAAGAAAAAAAGCCTCTATCCGTAGGACTAGTTGCCAACGCAGGCGAAGCGCTTCCTAAAATTTTAGAAAAAGGAATCATTCCGGATATCCTCACCGATCAAACATCTGCACACGATACATTAAACGGCTACGTGCCGATGGGAATGAAACTGGAAGAGGCGCTGGCATTAAGAAAAAATAATCCAGAAGAATATATAAGGCTGGCGAAGCAGACAATCGTAGTTCATATGCAGGCGATGCTCGAGATGCAGAAAAAAGGAGCCGTTGCCTTCGATTACGGAAACAACATACGCGGCGAAGCGAAAGACAACGGCGTTCAAAATGCTTTCGATATTCCCGGCTTTGTTCCTGAATTTATCAGGCCTCTGTTTTGCGACGGCAAAGGCCCGTTCAGATGGGCCGCGCTTTCGGGTAACCCGGAAGATATTTACGCTACAGACAGGGCAGTTAAAGAAACCTTCCCTGAAAACAAATCCCTCTGCAACTGGATAGATATGGCGCAGAAGAAGGTTCACTTCCAGGGTTTGCCTTCCAGAATTTGCTGGCTTGGATACGGTGAGAGAGCAAAGATGGGCAGAATATTCAACGACCTTGTTGCCTCCGGAAAAATCAGCGCGCCCATAGTTATAGGCAGAGACCATCTGGACTGCGGCTCGGTCGCCTCTCCGAACAGGGAGACCGAAGCAATGAAAGACGGCAGCGATGCCATTGCCGACTGGCCGATATTAAACGCTCTGCTGAATTCAATTGGCGGGGCCAGCTGGGTTTCGGTTCATCACGGGGGCGGTGTCGGAATCGGCAACTCAATACATGCGGGAATGGTTATAGTAGCAGACGGAACTAAAGAAGCTGAAAGAAGGCTTGAGCGTGTCTTAACATACGATCCGGGGCTCGGAGTTGCTCGCCATGCTGATGCAGGCTATGAGCAGGCGATAAGCAATGCAAAAAAGTTCAAGATAAATATACCTATGATAAAGTAATTTCTTTGTTTCAAATATATTTTATATAAGAAATAGAACACGGATGACACGGATAAGGCAGATTAACACTGATCCGTGAAAATCTGTGTAGTCAGTGTCATCAGTGTTCCATTGTTTTCATTAAGAATAAAAATAGAATAGTATTAATTTTAAATATAAATAAACGAAAATTAGCAGGGAGTTAGTCATGAAAGTAAAAGTATTAATAGCCGATAAGTTTCCGGAAGTTTATATCGATCAACTGAGAGATATGGATCTGGAAGTTGATTATCAGCCGAAGCTGGGTGAAAAAGACCTGCCCGCTGCCGCAAAAGATTCTGATGTTCTGGTTGTAAGATCAACTATTGTTAACGCCGAGACGATTAACTTAAGCACTAATCTTGATCTTATTATTCGGGCAGGCGCTGGTGTAAATAACATCGATATTAAAGCAGCAAATCAGAAGGGTATCTATGTTGCCAACTGCCCCGGCATGAATTCGGTTGCGGTTGCCGAGCTGACTATGGGATTAATAATTTCCCTGGATAGAAGGATACCGGACAACGTCATCGATTTTAGGAATGGCAAATGGAATAAGGGCGAATATTCCAAAGCCGAGGGCCTAATGGGAAAGACACTCGGAATAATCGGCGTAGGCAGCATAGGCAAAGAGGTAGCCAAGCGGGCTCAGGCCTTCGGGATGAACGTCTACGGAAAAGATATTTCCAGAATTGAAGGCATTGCGATAAAGGATTTTTCCGAAATGAACCAGCTGCTGCCGTTATGCGATATTGTTACTATTCACCTGCCGGCTACTCCTCAGACGAAAGGCCTGTTCAATAAAGAAATGTTCGGCTATATGAAAAGATCG
>JAKAJV010000054.1:10614-36258 GCA_021813585.1 Bacteroidota bacterium
TAATTCGCTTCTTATAAATACTGCTAGGGCGGATATTATCGATCAGGAAGCATTGATTGAAGCTGTTAAGACTAAGAATATTCGAGTTGCAATGGACGTTATAAAGAACGAACCCGAACAGAAATCCGGGGAGATAAAATCTCCTTTGCAGGAATTGCCTAATATCTACATTACCCACCATATCGGGGCATCTACTGAACAGGCACAAAATGCTGTTGCCACAGAGACGGTAAGGATAATTAAAGATTTTGTAAACAGCGGGGTAATTGCTCATTGGGTTAACAGGGCTAAGATTTCCGATGCATATTACCAGCTTGTAGTAAAGCATTACGATAAGCCCGGTGTGCTTGCTTCGATCATGAGCATTATTCGCGATAAGAACATTAATATTGAAGAAATTGAGAATGTAATCTTCGAGGGCGGTGTTGTTGCCTGCTGCACCATGAAGCTTAAAGTTCCCGCAACTACCGACATGCTGAAACAAATGAAGGACAACCAAAACGTATTAAGCGTTTCTCATGTGGCAATTTAAACTGATTAGCCTCACCTTAGATTAGAATAATTTTGATAAGCCGCAGTTAGGCAATGCCAATCGCGGCTTTTTTATTAGAATCGATTATACAAACTTCAATTCAACAATGTCGTTTATAATACCGTGGTAATACGGCAGGCGGATCATCTGGTTTATGCCTTCAATATCCTGATCGTTGAACTCAATAATAAAAGAAGAGATATTATCCTTTATATAAGTCTTCGCATTTTCGGAAACTGCGGAATGGAAATTCAATTCTTCTGCCTGATCGTAAACCGAATTTGCAATGCCGTAAAGCTGATCGTTCAGGTTCTCCATCAACTGCCTGTCTTTAGATGCAAATACATAGTTAACAAATGGAAGCGATAAAGCGTCGATCATTTCTTCCGCAAAGCTTATCCCATTTACGTATCTATCGCCGGCAAAATTACCGTCACCAGTAAGAAGATAATTCTTTCCGGCAGCAGATTTCTCGTCTGCCGCAATCTTTATTTCCACCGATTTATCATACATCTCGCTGAACAGGATTTTGCAAAGCAGAACTTCTACCGAAGAAACATCTCCCATCAGGTAAGCTTCAGAAAAATCTTTTTTAGCTGACTCATAATAAAGGTACGAGTTGCAAAGCGATCCTTCGAAAGATATACCGAATGACTGAGAGACATAGAGGTCCTTATGCTTTATCAAATCCATTGTGGGCAGCAGGCCTATAACAGATTCATCCTTGTTTATTTCCGTGGATATTAACGAGGACGGGCTTTTAACAACAGCCTGCCTAAGGTGTTCCGGAAGGTTATCTATTATTAGCTGGGAAAAAATATTTTGGGGGAAGAAAAGTCTCATTGTTAAATATTCGGAAAGTAAGGTTTGTCAATATAAAAAATTAATTGTACAAATTTACAAGAAGGAGTAATGGAGTATTGGAGTAAAACCAAATTCATCGTTGTTCTACTATTCCAAAACTCCACCACTCCTTTTTTGAAGTGTAGTTGCATCATCATTCAGAAGAGCTAATCTAGAGTAAAGAAGATTACTGCGTCTTAATTCTTGCAGCTTTACCGGAAAGATTTCTAAGGTAATAAAGCTTTGCTCTTCTTACGTCGCCTATTTTAAGAACTTCCACCTTGGCAATTTTAGGTGAGTTGTAAGGGAAAATTCTTTCCACGCCAACGCCGCTGGATATTTTTCTTACGGTGAATGTCTTGTTCATTCCGTTACCGCGAATATTTATTACATCGCCTTCGAAAGGCTGTATTCTTTCCTTGTCGCCTTCAATAACTCTAACATGTACCCGGATATGATCTCCGGGATTAAATTGGGGCATATCTGTCTTCACTTGATCCGGTAATATTTTGTTTATATCAATCATTATTTACTCCGCTAATCTTATTATTGTAATTTCTCCATTTTTCAGTCAAAGCAATCGACTGTTGTTCTTTCCATTTTTTAATTTCTTTTTCATTGCCCGAAAGCAGCACTTCCGGAACTTTAAGCCCGCGGTACTCTGCAGGCCTTGTATAATAAGGCGCCTCAATTTTCTCTCCGTCCTGGAAGGAATCATCAAGCGCCGACTCACTATCGTTAAGAACGCCGGGAATAAGCCGCACAACAGCATCTAAAAAAACAAGCGCCGGAAGCTCGCCGCCGGTTAAGACGAAATTCCCGATCGACAGTTCGTCGGTAGCAAACTTCTCTCTAACGCGGTCGTCCATTTCTTTATAATGGCCGGTAACAAAAAGAATATTTCCAGCAAGGGACAGCCTGTTGGCTTGCTTCTGGTTAAAAATTCTGCCTTTGGGCGTTGTAAAAATTATATGATCGTAGCTCCTCTCACTAAGCAGCTTTTCGATGCATTCAAAAAACGGCTCCGGTTTAAGAACCATACCGGGCCCGCCGCCAAAGGGCTTATCGTCAATTTGCCTGTGCTTATTAAAAGCGTAGTCTCTTAAGTTGTGTACGTATATTTCAACTTTTCCTTTATCCTGCGCCCTCTTAAGAATACTTGAACTAAGCGGGCTGGTAAAGATATCGGGGACAGCCGAAATAATATCAATTCTCATCTTCATCGTAGAAATCGCCACCCGGTGTTAAGATTAAAATTTTATTTACAGGATCGAATTTCTCGATGAACGACATAACAGCCGGGATTAGGATTTCCTTTCCTTTGTTATCTATAACATAAACATCGTTTGCCGGAAAGGTAAGAACCTGTTTGATTATACCAAACTCTTCATTATTTCTCAGAACCCTGCTGCCTACCAGATCGTGAATAAAGAAAAAATTTTCCGGCAGCCGCACAACATCCTTCCCGTCCACAAAAACTTCCTTACCTAAAAAGATTTCCGCATCCTTTTCAGAATTGAAATTTTTGAACTTAAGCAGAAAATCATTTTTCTTCTTTTTCACTTTTTCAACAAAGAACTCCTTTTTATCGTCAAAAAAGTCGATATAAACTTTTTGAAGATTATAGAATCTCTCCGGAAAATCGGAAAAAGAAGAAATTCTTACAAATCCTTCTTTACCGTAAATCGAAACTATCTTTGCAATTAGGAAAAACTCTTTCACTAAAAGAAGAGGGTTCGATCCCTTAGTCTAAAATTTCTAAAATAGCTCTTTTCCCCTCCTTGGCCGCAATAGCGGTTAGCAGGGTACGCATAGCCTGAGCAGTTTTGCCCTGTTTGCCGATAACTTTCCCAACATCATCTGCCTGGACTTTAAGAGAAAGAACAACTTTGTTTTCTTCCGGGGTTTTTTCCTCGATAACAACACTATCGGGATTATCCACCAGATGCTTTGCGATGAATTCAATGAATTCTTTCATAGAAAGAAGCCTCCTATTTTACAGCATGGGAGCTTTTTAGAAATAATGTACAGACTGATACTCCGATAAAAAGTAACTAGCTACCCTTTACTCTTTAACGGCGGTATCATTTTCAGAAGTAGCGCCCTTTACTTCTGCTGCACTTTCTTCAATATTTTCTATGTCCTCTTTTTTGGCCTTTTCTTTTGAAACGGCTTCATCAACCTTTGCCTTTTTAGGAGAACCGCTCTTTACCTTAGCCTCTTGTATCTTAGCCCACTTATCAAGTTCTTCCTGTCTCTTTTCTTCCGATAGACCTTTACGAATTAATTCTCTCTTTAGGATTATCCCTTTCTGCGACAAAAGACTTTTAACAGTACCGGTTGGCTGAGCGCCGACGTTCAGCCAATACATTGCCCTGTCTTCCTTAATATCTATGGTAAAAGGATCAGTCAACGGATTGTATAAGCCTATAGCCTCCAGAAATTTTCCGTCCCTAGGTGATCTGGAATCTGCAGCTACAATTTTATAAATAGGTTGTTTCTTCTTTCCCATTCTTCTTAATCTTAACTTAACAGCCAAGTTTTTTGAACCTCCAAATATTAATCACTGTTTCTAAAAATATTTTTTAATTGCCTTTACCGGCAAAAATTACCTGCCCAAACGCAGGCCGTTTAATGATGCTTCATTAATACCTTTTTTAACAAACCTGCTCATCATCTTCTGCATCTCGTCAAATTGTTTTATTAAGCGGTTAACATCCTGAATAGATGTGCCGCTGCCTCTGGCAATTCTTTTTCTGCGGCTGCCGTTTAAAACTTTCGGCGTCCGGCGTTCTTCCTTTGTCATGGAGTTAATTATTGCCTCAACTTTGACAAATGCATTTTCATCAATTTTAGCGTTTTTTATCTGTGCGCCTATTCCCGGTATCATACCAAGCAGCGAAGATAAAGAACCCATTTTCTTGATTGCTTTAATTTGCTTAAGAAAATCATCAAAATCAAATTTATTTTTTCTTAATTTTTCCTCAAGCTTCTCGGCTTCCAGGTCGTCAAAGCTAGCCTGGGCTTTTTCAACAAGCGAAATTACATCGCCTCTACCCAGTATTCTGGAGGCCAGCCTCTCGGGATAGAACAGCTCAAGCGAATTAAGCTTTTCACCGTTGCTTATAAATTTTATCGGCTTGCCTACTACCGAGCGGATTGATAATGCGGCGCCGCCTCTAGAATCGCCATCAAGCTTTGTAAGAACAATACCGTCAAAGTTTACTTTGTCGTTAAATGCTTTTGCAGAATTAACCGCATCCTGCCCGGTCATAGAATCAACAACGAACAAAGTCTCAGTAGGATTAACCAGCGATTTAATGTCCGCAACTTCGGTCATCATCTCTTCATCCACATGCAAACGGCCGGCAGTATCTATTATTACGGTATCATAGCTCTTCTCTTTTGCATGTGCCAAAGCATCAACAGCAACCTTGCGCGCATTTTTCTCATCAATTGAAAATACCGGCACGGTTATCTGCTCGCCCAGCAGTTTCAATTGTTCAATAGCAGCAGGACGGTATATATCCGCAGCAACCAGCATAACTTTGCGGCTGCTGTCTTTTAATCGCTTTGCAAGCTTAGCGCTAAAAGTAGTTTTACCCGAGCCTTGCAGACCAACAACAAGAATGGTAGTTATACCTGAGCCGTTTATTTTTAATTCGGTCTGCGCTCCGCCTAATAAAGCAGTAAGCTCGTCGTAAATAATCTTTGTTATAAGCTGCCCGGGAGTTATTGAATTAATTACCTCGGTGCCGAGAGCTTTCTGCGAGACTTTCTCTATAAACTCCTTGGCAACTTTATAATTAACATCAGCATCTAAAAGAACACGTCTTATTTCTCTTAAAGTATCGGAAATATTTTTTTCGGTTAACTTACCCTGTCCGCGTACTTTCTTAAGAGTTGTTTCAAATTTTAAAGATAATTCTTCAAGCATAATTTACAAAAAATAACTCATAATATTCATCCGGCAATTCACCGTTATTTTCATTCTTACACTTGAACTTGAACTTGAACTTAATCATCGATTTGTATAATAATTTAGTTCAAGTTCAAGTTCAAGTGTAAGAATGGTAATAACTTTCTTTTCAACCGGCTTTTAGTGCATTTGCGCCGGAAACAATCTCAAGGATTTCCTTTGTAATTGCAGCCTGTCTTTCTTTATTAAACTTCAACTGCAAAGTCCTTATTAGTTCCTTCGCGTTGGTAGTAGCGTTATCCATTGCCGTCATCTGGGCGCCGTATTCGGCTGCGTTAGACTCCAGCAGGATTCGCCACATCTGGCCTTTCAAATGTTTCGGTAAAAGATAGTTAAAAATATACTCCTGTGTCGGCTCGTAAATATAATTGGTTTGGGAATGCGCATCACTGCCGGACTTCTTTTGAACCGGTACGGGTAAGAATTGTTCTACAACAATCTTCTGCTGTATTACCGATTTAAATTCATTGTAGATAACAACTACCTTATCGAAGGAACCGTTCAGGTATCCGTTTATCAATTCGCCGGTAATTTCCAGCGTCGAGCCGTAATTCAAGGTTGAAAAAAATCCTGTCTTCTTAAAGTAAATATCATAATCGCGCTTGGAGAAGAAATCGTTGCCCTTTTTGCCTAGACAAAAAAGCTTACACTTAGCTTTATTCGGACTCAATTCCTCTTCTATGTATCTTACGGTTTCCTTAATAATGTTTGCATTGAATGCGCCGCAAAGGCCTCTATCTGCAGTAACAACAACTACGGCCGTATGCTTTTCTTCGCGGGATTTTAAATATGGGTTTGTGTTAATGTCGTGTTCGGTTACAAGATGGGACAGCATTTGGAAGATTTCCCGTGCATAAGGACGCGCATTAATTATTCTGTCCTGCGCCTTTCTAAGCTTGGCAGCAGCAACCATCTTCATTGCTTTGGTAATCTTCTGCGTGCTTTGAACGCCTTTTATTCTTCTTTTTATGTCCCTTAATGTTGCCATAACAATTTATTAAATATCTTAATTATGTTATAGGAGTATTGGAATGATGGAGTATTGGAGTAATGGAATTTTTCAGGATACTCCATTACTCCAACACTCCAATACTCCATTAAAAAATAATATAAACTAAATACGGCGAATGCTATGCATGTGCCTTAAATACGTTAAGTAATTCCTTGGCTGCCTTTTTAATGTCTTCTATCGTCTTGTCGCTTAGCTGTTTTTCTTTCTTAATAGATTCGTAAATCTGGTTGTAATTTACTTCGATAAATTCATGAAGCTCTTTTTCAAACCTCTTAACCTCGGAGACCGGAATTTCATCGAGTATACCGGTAGTACCAGTATATATACTAACAACCTGCTTCTCTACGGGCATGGGTGTATATTGGCCCTGCTTTAACAGCTCAACCAGTCTAGAGCCTCTAGACAATGTTTTTTGAGTTGCCTTATCAAGATCGGAGCCGAACTTTGCGAAGGCTTCAAGTTCTCTGTACTGTGCAAGGTCTAGCTTCAAGCTTCCGGCAACTTTTTTCATTGCCTTAATCTGGGCATTACCGCCTACGCGGGAGACTGAAATTCCGACGTTGATTGCAGGTCTTACACCGGAATTGAATAAATTGGATTCAAGATAAATTTGACCGTCGGTTATAGAGATAACGTTCGTTGGGATATAAGCCGAGACGTCGCCCTGCTGGGTTTCTATAATTGGCAGAGCAGTTAAGCTTCCGCCGCCCAAATCATCGCTAAGCTTGGATGCTCTTTCCAGAAGCCTTGAATGCAAATAGAAAACATCTCCCGGGTAAGCTTCGCGTCCTGGAGGTCTTCTGAGCAGTAACGAGAGTTCTCTGTAAGCGGCAGCTTGTTTAGATAGATCATCGTAAATTACCAACGCATGCTTGCCGTTGTCTCTAAAATATTCGCCTAGTGTTGCACCGGAATAAGGAGCTATAAACTGAAGCGGCGCAGGTTCCGATGCCGAAGCGGAAATTACGGTTGTGTATTCCATAGCTCCGTAGTCTTCCAATTTTGCTACTACCTGGGCTACTGTAGAACTTTTTTGGCCGACAGCAACATAAATGCAATAGACCGGGCTGATGCCAAGTTTTTTAGCCTCTTCGGAATGTGTATTCTTCTGGTTTATAATGGCATCAACCGCAACCGCGGTTTTACCTGTTTGCCTGTCGCCGATAATTAATTCGCGCTGGCCGCGCCCGATCGGGATCATTGCATCGATTGCTGTAATACCTGTTTGGATCGGTTCCTTAACCGGCTGCCTTTGTATTACACCAAGCGCCTTTCTTTCAATAGGCAAAAACTTATTAGTATTTATAGAGCCTTTGCCGTCAACGGGAATTCCCAATGGTGTAATAACCCTGCCCAGCATTTCTTCACCGACGGGCATTGATGCAACTCTCTTGGTTCTTTTTACGGTATCGCCTTCTTTAACAAGAGCAGATTCTCCGAACAAAACGCATCCTACGCTGTCTTCCTCAAGGTTAAGCACCATACCGAAAACATCGTTTGGAAATTCCACAAGCTCGCTGGCCATAACCTGGGAAAGTCCGTAAACTCTTGCGATGCCGTCGCCGACTTGGAGAACTGTGCCGACGTCATAAATATCCGCTTCACTTTCGAAGCCGGACAATTGTTTTCTTAATATTGCAGATATTTCATCCGGTCTTACTTCTGCCATTTTTTAATCCTCTAATAATCTCAATTTTAGTTTAATGAAGCGCTGCCCTTTAAGAACTGCTTCCTTAATATTTCCAGTTGATGCTTCAAGGAAGCATCGAAAACGGTATCTCCGATTTGAGCAATAAATCCTCCGATTATGCTCTGATCCTTACTAAAACGAAGCTTAACTTTTTTGTTTAAATGTTTTTCAAGATTGTTCTTCAAGTTCTCCGCCTGTACGGCCGTAAAGTCTACGGCGGATTTTACACTAACATTTACAATACCCAGTTGAATATCTATCAGGTCAAGAAAAATTTTGGCAATGCTTTCCAAAAGGTTTTCTCGTTTTTTTTCCACAACAAACTTCAAGAAATTCAATGTCTCTGGCTTTACCTTCCTACCAAACAGCGCGGTTAGTATTCCCAGCTTAACATTCTGTTTAATAACAGGACTCGAGAGAGCAGTCTCCAGCTGCCGGCTCGATTTAAGAGTTGTATAAACGAGCTCAACATCCCCGGCGGCATCGTTAAGCATGTTCTTTTCAACTGCAGTATCGAGCAGCGAAGCGGCGTACCTGTATGAAACTTTGTACTCGCTCATAGATTAATTCTTAGTTATTTCTCCAATAAATTTGTCAACAATTTTTTTCTGGGTCTCGCCGTCTAGTTTTTCTCTTATTATCTTTTCGGCAGCCAGAACCGCAATCTCAGCAACCTGGTTTTTAAGTTCATCAAACGCGGCATCTTTCTTACGTTCAATTTCTGCGGCAGCTTCCTCAATCATTTTCTTTGCCTCGCTCTTGCTGTCTTGAATGATCTGGTCTTTTAACTTTTCGGCATATACTCTGCTTTGATTTATAATCTGCTTGGATTCTTCTTCGGCCTTTGCTAGGTTTACCTGGTTCTGGTCGAGGATTTTCTGCGCTTCTTCCTTTGCCGTCTGAGCCTTTTCCAGGGATTCCTTAATTGCGGTTTCCCTTTGTTCCAGTGCAAATAAAATCGGCTTCCAAGCAAATTTTTTCAAAATAAGCAAAAGAATTATAAAGGTAGCTACAGTCCAAATTATTACTCCGGGATTAACCTCAATTAAACTGCTGCCACCCTCTGCTATAACAGCTACAAAAGGCAAACTAAAACCGGTAAACATAGTTTCATTTCCTGTTATTATAAAATAATGCAGTTATACAACTGCAAACGGTAAAGTTTTCTTATGCTGATTTAAATGCCAATAAGATACAAATAACCAAGCCGAAAAATGCTATACCTTCGATAAGAGCAGCGGCAATAATCATGGCTGTTCTTATGGGTGCTATAGCTTCAGGTTGTCTTCCCATAGCTTCCATTGCTGAGCCAGCAAGTTTTCCAATTCCCAAACCGGCACCAATTACAACAAGACCGGCACCAAGACCGGCGGCTAACCAACCTAGATCCATATTTATCTCCTTAAAATATTTTTATAAGTTATTTTAAAATTAATGTTCCATATGCTTTGCCATACCAATGAACAATGCTGTAAGCATGGTAAAAATGTATGCTTGTATTAATGCGACCAATATTTCCAAAAGCTCTATGAACAATGTGAAGCCCACAGAAACAGGGGCAACATAAACCGTATGCATAATAAATATTAAACCGACGAGCGAAAAAATAACGATGTGGCCGGCAATCATATTTGCAAAAAGACGTACACACAAAGCGAAAGGCTTTGTAAACAAACCTAATAACTCCAAAGGAATAATAACAACCACAATCCATCCCGGCATACCGGCGGGTACCAGGTTCTTAAAATATTTTATAAACCCGTAGCTCTTTATACCGCTGTATTGGATGGCTATAAAAGAGATCCCTGCTAAAGCGGCAGTAACTGCAATATTACCTGTAGGAACAATCAAATTGGGAGCCGGAATCAATCCGAAAAGGTTACAAAATAGTACAAAAAAGAACAATGTAAGCATATAAGGCATATAGGCTGTGTAGCCTTTGCCTATTGACGGTTTAACAATTTCATCTCTAACAAATTCAATTATTATTTCGAATAAATTAGACAATCCCTTTGGTATTAGCGATTTCTTATATCCGCGTGCAGCAAGTATACTTAACAAGATAAGTATGGCAGAAACGACCCAGATTATAAAGATATCCCTGGTTATAGAAAAATCAATTCCAAATAATTGAAAATGAGGTAAATTTAAGGTACCTAGAGGTCCAAAACTTATCGAATTTGCATCCAGTACGTGGTGCATTATCCAGCTTGGATCGCTGCTGCTTTCTGCTGCTTTTTTAGCCGTATCCACGGCAGCAGGTAAGTTGGTTATCTTGTCGAGAATCATTAAAAATTCGTCATGCCCTTAGATTTACAAAGATTATCTCTATAGTAAGATAATATATATAAAAAATTAAGATGGAAAATATAAAACTATTCTCATTTATATCCAAGAAATTGATGGAAATAATTATAAGCAAAATCAATACCATTAGTCTTATCCCCATCCCGGTAAAAATTGTTCCGATAACCTTATCCAAGTTCTTCTTTTCAGCCTTTTTAATGTACCAGATCGAAATAAAAAAAGATGTTGTAGTATATAAGCCTGAAAGAAAAATAGAGTAGTAGTAACGGTACGAAATACGGGATTTATAAAAAAAGAAGGTAATTAGGCACAAGACCAAAAGTACCACAAAAAAATTGACTATTCTAAGCTTCTGTTCCGTCATCGCTCTAACTATTTTAATACTGTCCTAATGAAATTATATAATCCTGAAGCTACTCCCAGAAAGGAAAAAACAATAGTAAGCACCGGCTCGGTCTTAAACTTACCGTCCAGCCAAACACCAATAAAAAACATTACAGTAACAGTACCGGCTAGCTGCAGTCCTAGGCCTAAATAGTTCATCCAGCTATTGTCCTGATTATCATTACCTTTAAAAGGATTATTTGTGCTCATTTTTTATTTGGTCCGAACTGCTTGTACTTGTTATACCTCCTTTAGTTCCCATCTTACTGCTGCCGTCGAAAACTGCGCCTTCTTCTACAACCAAAATTTTTGTAATTATATCGCCTTTTAAATTTGAAGTAGATTCCATTACTATTTTTTCGTTGGCTGTAATTGTACCAGCTATCTTCCCGCCGATATTAACTATACTGGCCGTAATTTCGCCGTCTATTTCGCCGTGCTCGCCTACAGTCAAGTTTCCTTCGGCGTGAATATTGCCGTGAACAATTCCATCGACTCTTACATTTCCGCTGCTTTTTAACTTTCCTTCGAGTATAACGCCATTGCTAATTATCGTAACGGAATCCTGAGTCGAGTAGCTGTTGTTGTTCTTTGTTTTCAATTTTAATTTCTCCTTTAATAATTAACTAATAGGGTTTGTGGATTTATTGGTTTTCCGTTTTTCCATATTTCAAAATGAAGGTGCGGTCCTGTGGTAATTTCCCCAGTATTCCCGCTTAGAGCGATAATCTCTCCCCCGGTTACAATATCCCTTGCTTTTTTTAAAAGAGCTGAACAATGCTTGTAAACGGTAATATAATTATGCGGATGACCGATTATCATCATATACCCGTCACGGATGGTATAATCTGCAAAAATTACATACCCGCTAGCCGCGGCATAAACCGGTGTTCCGGTCTTTGCAACTATATCTATACCCATATGGCCGTTTTCGGGATTAAATCCACGGCTAATAAATCCGGTTAACGGCATGCTGAACTGTATTGAACTATTATCCGATTTTAACGTATCGGCAGTAGTGTCGGTAAAAAGTTTTTTAATAACATAAAATATATCGTCGCCGTACGGCTTATTCTTCCGATTAACCGACTTATTATATTTTGCTGATAAAGAATCCAGCAATGTAGAATCGCCGAGCATTACGGCATTGCTTAGCTGTTGATTTGTGGACTTCAAAGCTTCCAGCTGCTTTTCCAGATAAATAAGTTTTTGGGTTAATTCATTTACAATTTTTTGTTCCGACGGGCTCAGTTTATTGCTGCCGGGAAAAAAGACACTGCCCAGCGGAGTTATATTTAAAATAAAAAATCCGGCAAAAAGTAATATCAATGAATAAAGCCCCAGAAAAGTAATCGCTCTGCTCGAAGTAAAATGAAATGACTTGGTTTCAATCCCGCCGCCGGACGGAATAATTAAAATTGAAAAGCCTTTTATTTTTTTAAGATTCTTAAAATTCACTTTTGCCTGTGCCTTCATATTTAATCAACATTTATTAAATTTTTCCGTAACATCCTCAAACTTAATTTTACCTTCTCTTAAAAGAACCGGTTCACCGTCGCTCAAATCAATTAATGTTGATGCCTGATAAAATGATTTCTTCCCGGTATAAAATATTGCATCCACCTCGGATGAGAACTCATCCATAATAATACTTGCCTCCGTCATAGGCTGCCGGTTACTTCTGTTAACGCTTGTGGAGATTAAAGGCATTTGAAGCTCCGAAATTAATTTTAAGCAGAAGCGGTGGTTGGGAATTCTGAACGCTGCAGTATGTACGCCGAGTATATCGCTAGTCTTTGAGTTTAATGTCAGCACGATTGAAACCGGATTCGGCCAGATCGAGATGAAAAAGTCCAGGTGCTTCTCGGATTTTATCTCGATGTATTTAAGCAAAGTCTCTATGCTGTTCACCAGCAGTATATACATTTTGCCGGCTTCTCGTCTCTTTATTTCATCTATTCTTTTTACTGCATCCTCATTAAAGGGGTTGGCTCCGAATCCGTATATAGTGTCGGTAGGATATACGAATACTTTACCTTCCAGATATAATTTTTTAGCCTCACGAACAGCATCATCAAATCGCTCATCTATGTTTATAAATTCAGCTTCTTTTGTTTCAATCATTAATCATTTCCCGTATTTTTGAAATTACATATTCCGGTTTTAAATTCATACCGCAGGCAAAATTTTTAACCGGGCACTGGTTATGCCCATGAATTCCGCAGGGCTTGCACGAAAGACCCTCCAAACTTACGTAAGTACTTTTTTTATTAAAAGGATAAAATCCGAATTCTGGTATTGTTGAACAATAAATCGTCAGCACGGGAATATCTGCGCACATCCCGAAGTGAGCTGGCGCGCTGTCGTTTGAAATTAATATTTCGGTTCGCTTCAGCAGTTCAACAGTTTCTAAAATTGTAAACACTCCCGCCGAAGTTAAAACGCCATCAGAAAATTTTCCGGCTATATTTTCGCACAGCGCCTTCTCTTTTTCACTTCCTATAAGAATTACCGAATATCTTCTGCTTAACAAATATCTGATTACTCCTTCAAAATATTCCGGGGGATATCTTTTTGTCTCCCATACACTGCCAGGCGCAACGGCGGCTAATTTTCCCTTTAAGTTATTTGATTTAAAAAAATCCGCTAATTTCTCCTTTGCCGCACCAGGAATATTCAACGCCGGAATTATTCTCCAGCTGTCGTCAGAATAATTGTAATTAATTAAATCCAGGTTACGCTGAACCTCGTGCACACCGGTCTTATAATCAATCAGGGTCTTATAGACATGCTTAAGAGAGCTGTTGTTAAAGCCTGTCGTTTCTCTAACACCGAGCATCATTACAATTAACGAGGTTCTAAGCGACCTGTGCGGAGAGTATATAAAATTATACTCGTTCTTTTTTATTTCTCTTACAAATCTCAACATCTGAAAAAAAGATTTGTGCCTGCCTTTTTTATCCATTTGTATCACTCTGCCTACAAACGGAGAAGCGGAAAAAATTTCTGCCGTTTCCGGTATGGCAAGTACATCTATTTCGCTTTGCGGATGTTTGTCTTTAAGTTTCTGGATCATCGGCAAAGTTAAGACCGCATCTCCTATAAACGCAGTTTGAACGACTAAAATTTTATCCATGGCTATTTAATACTTCCACCTCTTATGCTGCCAGAGCCACTGTTCCGGATACTTTCTAACACAGCTTTCCAGGTAATCGAACATACGCTGGTTAACTTCAATTATCTTTTCTTCTTCATCGGCAGGTAAGTTATCGGTGCTTATCTCATAAAATTCCGTCCGGTAAGAAAAATCCGGCTGCCTTACCGAAATGCCGTACAATATCGGACAGCCGGTCTTTAAAGCAAGAATTGCAGGGCCCGGATAAACTGAAGTCCTTCTGCCGAAAAAATTTACTCTAATACCTTCTGCCGGTCCTCTCTGGTCTGCAACCATTGCGATGATATTTTTATCTTTTAATTCCTTGTAAATCTGTCTTATCGAAATTCCCAGCGGCACAATTTTGTTTCCCCAGAGTGTTCGCATTCTATCCAGCCATCCGGTAACAAAAATATTGCGCTGAGGCTTTACCACAACGTACAGCGGAATTTTAAGCTGGGCGCCGATGGAAACAGCCATATACTCCCAATTGCCAAAATGGGCGGATATAAGAAGTATACCTTTTTTTTCGTTGTACTTCTTCAAAACGAAATCCAGGTTGCTGCACTTAACTGCCTTCTCAACTTCTTCTCTCTTCATCCAGGGAATAAACAGTATTTCAATTAATGCGACGGCAAAGCTCTTATAACTTCCGTATGCAATTTTTCTTACCCGGCCTTCAGAGTACTCCGGAAAAGCTCTGGCAATGTTTTCGATTGTAGTATCTTTTCTTACCGGGATTATGTAAAAGAAAATAAAGGCTAGGACAGAGGAAATTTTTCTGGACGATCTGATACCGATTAGCTTAAAAAGGAAGCTAAAAAATATAAATATTAAATACTCTATTCTATCAGTCATCTGGCATATGTATTAAAGGCGAAAAATCATTTAAATTTTACGTGCGTAAAGTTAATGAATTGGGCTAACTAAATAAAATTTGCCGCAGTCCAATAAATAATCAGCAATAAAAAACCCGCCGGGTTGGCGGGTTAATGTTTAATAGATTAATTGAACTAAAAAGATTTAATACGCAGTGGCAATTCGGCTCTGCCAGTTGTCATCCCGCAGCTCGCCGCGTGCCGTAGAATGGATAAGCTGGTAATCCGAAAATCCGGTAAGATCCGCAAACACGAAAATAACGCCTCCCTGAATATCGTTATACTGCCAGATCTCGTACGGCTTGGTATCAATCTGGTTCGGGTAACGGTCAATCTCGCTCGGCTCTCCGTATGTAATAAGCACTCTTCCCCTGTCGGTCTTCCAGCCGGGCCTGTTTAAGCTGCCGTATTTCTGGTTTGCTTCCTGAACTCTCTTAAAATATTCCTGGTAAAATTCGTTCTGCTGTGTAGAAGGATCGGTATCTCTCTTCTTCCAGAAGTTGTATAAGAATTCCCGCTTACCCTCTACCGTGTTAATTTTATCCCACTGGCTTATTTCATTTGATGTTGCAATATACTTTGACTTTGCAAACATATCGTCGCATTCTTCAGTAGACATCAAGCCGAAAGTGCTGCTTAATATTTTGGAAGGCTGGGCTGTTGCGGTATCGGTAAATTTAACGCTGGGGTTATAAACAAAAAATCTTTTGGTGGAAATCATGCCTTTGTTCTGTACCGAGTCCAATACTCCGATTCGCAGTTGATAGGTATCGGTAGGATATTTGTTAATCGGTACAGAGCCGACTTCTACCCGGGAAGGAATACCGCGCGGGATATTAATCGACTTATTGAAAACTACTTTGCCCCTGCTGTTAACTATTACGCTGTTAATCTTAAGCGGCGGTGCGTTTTGCTGGCCGAACTTATCATAAACTTCGTAGTAATAAAATACAACAGGAATATTTTCTCCGAATACCAGGTTGGGTATGGGCGTTACTTCGAAAGTGTTCTTATAAAAGATCGAGTTTTTGTTCGGACTGTTTTGTAATATCCTGGATGCGAGCTGTATGTCGCTTATCGCAAGGCTGTCCTTATCGAACGGCTTTACGGTAAGATGGTCCGTGCTTACCTTCTTGTTCTTTTCATTAAACTGGTCGGCCACGCTTACGGTTAATTTATATGTGGCCGCCGGCAGAGCGAATGTAAGAAGGCCAACTAAATTTTTATCAGCCATCTTGGATGTATCCAGCACCGGATACATAAGCCGCCACTGCTTGTCTACTACCGCTGTATGGGTAGTTGTATCTTCAATAGAAACTCTCAGAATTCCCTCTACTATTTTCGAAGAATCCGTTGAGTGTACCGTAAGCTCAGCCTGGTTAAAAGAATAATACAATTCTATATAATTCGAAGCAGAATCATATGCAAACTGAGCAAAATCAAAATCGAACAAATTATTATTGTTCTGGGAAAAGCTTTTAGAAAAAAAGGAAAACGCTAGAAGGACGAAGAGAAGTAATTTATATTTCATTTGAGGTCTGGTGATTAAAGTTAATAAATATAAATAGAATTTTTCCCGGATAAATTACCGGTGAAAAGCTAATCACCCTTATTAAGTGGTAATCGGCAGATCAAATTTTCAAAGTCATACTCAAAATAGCATAACGCATTTTTTTTGTCAAGGGTTCAAATAATCTGCTATGGTATAATAAGGATTACATTACAGCTTTACAGAAATAACATTATGAACCCCGTTGACTGCTGAAATTGAATTTACCACATCCTTATTTATCTCGCTGTCTACGTTAATAACCGTCAATGCTTCCTTGCCTGCCTCAACTCTGCCCAGGGAAAGCCCTGCAATATTTATATTTGAATCAGCCAAAATCTTCCCCACGTTAGCCAGCATTCCGGGCTTATCAATATTATAGTAAAACAGCATAAAGCCCTCAGGCTTCAGCTCCAGATGGTATTGATCGATATATACTATTCTTATTTCGTTGCTGCCGAATACCGTACCGCCAAGCGAGTGATGTTCTTTGTCGGTTGTAAACTCAACCATCATAAGGTTTGTGTAATTTAAGTTTGCGCCGGACTTTGTTTCGTTAACTACAATGCCCATCTCCTTGGCGAAGAACGGTGCGTTTACCAGGTTAACGCCCGCAGTTAGTTTTTTGGAAAGGAAGCCTTTTAGAACTGCAGTGGAAAGCTGTGTAGTAAAGTTGTGCAGCATTTCCCCGCTGTAATTAATGGTTATTTTCTTAAGCTGTCCTTTATTCAACTGCGAATGCAGCGTTCCCAGGTTTTCAGCAAGCTTTACGTAAGGTTCCAGTTCTTTATTTTCTCCGGCAACAACTGCCGCTGCGTTAACCGCGCCGCGAACACCTTTATTGCTGAACAGGTCTACTATCTGCTCGGCAATTTGAATGGCCACTTTTTCCTGAGCTTCGTCTGTAGATGCGCCGAGATGCGGAGTAGTTACAATTTTAGGATGCTGAATAAAGGCGCCGATGAAATCCGGAGGCTCGCTTACATAAACATCAAATGCGGCACCGGAAACTTTACCCGAATCCAGAGCGGCAACCAAATCTTCTTCGTTTATTATTCCGCCGCGGGCGCAATTAATTAGCTTTACTCCGTCCTTACACTTCTTCAAAGCCTCTGCGGAGATGAGATTGCTCGTTTCTTCCGAGAGTGGAACATGCACGGTTATTATATCGGACTGCTTGTAAACAGTATCCAGATCAACAAGGCTAAGTCCCAATTTATTTACAACATCCTCAGAAAGGACCGGATCGTATGCAATAACTTTCATTCCGAAGGCCTTGGAACGGACAGCTACTTCCCTGCCTATCTTTCCGAGCCCGATAATGCCGAGGGTCTTTCCGTAAAGCTCGGTACCTTTATATTTCTTGCGGTCCCACTTACCGGAGCGCAGCGACTGGTTGGCCTGTGCAACGTTCCTGCACATTGAAAGCATCAGTGCCATGGTATGCTCTGCTGTAGATACCGTATTGCCGCCGGGGGTATTCATTACAATTATTCCTTTACGCGTAGCGGCATCAAGATTTATATTGTCAACACCAGCCCCGGCTCTACCTATTACTTCCATATTGTCCATCAGTTCAATTAAATCGGGAGTAACCTGCGTATCGCTGCGTACGATAAGACCGTTATATTCATTTATAATTTTTTTAATCTCGTCTTTCGGCATGCCGGGGCTGTATGTAACTTCGTGCCCGGCTGCTTTAAGAATATCCACGCTTTTTTTATCTACTGAATCGGTTATAATTATTTTTTTCATTTTACTCCAACGCAATTACAGTTAAGTTTTTCAAAGGTACCAATACAGGGGAAGTTCGTCTGTGCAGAATGTTATTCCCAATATTAATTTTAAATCAAATTGAAAGATTAATCAAGATCTACAAAACGGCTTTCAGCCTTTGGACTAGATGCGATTTGGGAACCGCACCGATAACGGTATCTTTTACTTTGCCGTCTTTAAATATCAACAGGGTAGGTATGCTTCTTACACCATATTTGATTGAGACTCCCTGGTTCTCGTCCACATCCAGCTTGCCTATTTTTACTTTACCTTCATATTCGTTGGCAAGTTCTTCAACAATCGGAGCTATCATTCTGCATGGGCCGCACCATACAGCCCAAAAATCAATCAGCACAGGTTTATCGGCTTTTAACACTTCAGTATCAAAATTTTCATCCGTAAAAGTTAGGGGTTTCATTTTTCTCCTTTAAATTAAATTTCTAAAATAGTCTTGTCGTTTGAATTGCCTTGACCGACAAAGCTAATAACATCTTCTCCGCCGTCTGCATGAATAACGCCGCCGGAAATCCACTCCCCGCCGTCCTTGCATAAAAGTGATATTACTTTTGCTACGTCCACCGGATTAGTAAGTCTGTTCCTCGGGTTTTTGCGCTTTGCAACTTCAATCATCGGAATGCTTCCCGGAATCTTACGAAGCGCAGGTGTATCGGTTACTCCCGCCATTATTGCATTAACTCCGGCTTCAAGATATCCCAGTTCTTCAGCAAGCTGCCTAACGTGGGATTCCAGAGCGGCCTTTGCCGCAGAAACTGCGCCGTAAAACGGTATTGCCGAGTGTCCGCCGGAACTAGTCATAGCAAAAATGCGCGCCTTCCGGGATAAAAGATTGTTTAACACCAAATCCTGCGTCCAGTAAACTAAGGAATGAGCCATAACATCCAGTGTCATTTCCATTTGAGCTTTTGTAATTGCTTCATCCTTGCTGGAAGAGATAAATTTTTTCAGCGATCCGAAAGCAAGGGAGTGTATTAAAACTTTTACCAAAGGCTTTCCGCTTGTAATGGATTTTATTTCGGAGATTATTTCACTCCGCTTAACTGCATCGGCGGCATTAACGTTAAAGAAAACAGCCTTTGAGCCGAAGGACTCAATTTCTTTTTTTATTTTTTCAACGTTAGGCATTGTAGCCTGCCTATCTAGATGAATACCGAAGATTTTGTATCCGTCTTCTGCCAGCTTTACTGCAGTAGCAGCGCCGAAGCCGGAAGAAGCGCCTAGTATCAAAGCCCAATTATTTTGATTCTCTTCGCTTTTCATCTTTTAAAAAATCCTTTGCTCTTGTTAAAATTGAGGGTGAAAATTACAAAATTGACGTTTGTTAAACAAATAAGATCATGGTTTTAGAAACTAGATAAGATGAATAAATATTTACCTGTGAATAAAATCAAACTGGTAAAAGCATGAGAGGAATAAAAAACTCGATTTAAATTATTTTTTAACTTGAGCGACGGATAATCTTAAGTCGCCTTACGCAAAACTAACCGCGGGAATATTGGAGTGCCGGAGTTTGGGAATAATGTCTGAAGTAATTCCTTGGAGGAGTAAATTCCAACATTCCATTACTCCACCCAAAGATACTTGCAATTTTTGATTAAAGATACTCGATGCTTGATACTGGATACTCGATTTCTTATCCAGTATCAAGTATCCAGTATCCAGCATCCAGTATCCAGCATCCAGCATCCAGCATCCAGTATCTGAGAGATAAATTCTTAGATTTAGTTTTGAAGGGATCCAGAGCTCCATTCCTTATGTTGCATAGGGTGATATCTTAAATTATTTCTTTGTATAGTTTATCGAATCCTCGCCTAAAAGCTCGCCGACCGACTCGATAAACTCATTGGACAAATGGATCCGCGTCTTATTAATAAAAAACAAACGCTGCTTCGAGCCGTTGGATATGAGATGAAGATAAAGCGGGGTACTTCCTTTATGCCTGTCAATAATTTTTTTCAGCTCAGATATTTTGCCCGGCTCGTGCTTTTCCTTGTTAATTAAAATCTTTGCGCTTTGAATCATCTTCTCCCTGGCATCTTCAAGCGGGAAAAGCTCTTCAATATGAAGCTTAATTGCGTCCCCGCTGCTTTCCGGTCGCCCTATTATAAAAACACACTTCTCTTCACGAAGATATGCGCTGCAGTTGTCGTATATCTTGGAAAACATTAATGCTTCGCACGAGCCTGAAAAGTCATCCAGCGTTAGGAACGCCATGGTCTTTCCGGCCTTGTCTATTTTTGTTTTTAAAGAAGTAATAACCCCACAGGCTTTAACCGCATCCGTAGAAGATTCGCCCAGCTCCTCGGTCTCGCCTAAGTGAATGGTTGCGAGGTTTCTGTATTCGAGCTCGAATTTGCTTAACGGATGGCCGGTTATATAAAACCCGATTACCTCTCTTTCCTTTGCCAGTATTTCTTCGGCCGGCCACGGGGTTACATCCGGCAGCGAGGGTTCTATTATTTTTACTTCTTCTTCAATACCGCCGAACAAGCTGTTCTCTGCCACTAGAAGCGAGTTGCGGGATTTATGCCCGAACTCGAGAGCCTCCTCTATTGCAACAAAGAGGCTTGCACGGTTTTTATTTATCGAATCGAAAGCGCCGGCAAGCACCAGGCCTTCCAATGAACGCTTGTTTACAATTCTAGTATCCACGTTCGAACAAAAGTCGAAGATGCTGGTAAAGTTTCTCCCAAGCTGTTCCCTGCTTTTCATAATCTCTTCTACGGCGGAGATGCCGACGTTTTTAATTGCGGACATTCCGAACCTGATTTTGCCACTTTCGACATTAAAATTAACTGAAGGCCTGTTAACATCCGGGGGGAGTATTTCAATCTTAAGCTTCCTGCAGTCGTCTAGAAAGCTGGCAACTTTATTCGTATTGCCGAACTCGTTCGTTAGGTTGGCCGCCAGAAACTCAGCTGTGTAATGCGCCTTTAAAAATGCCGTCTGATACGCAACATAGCTGTAAGCAACGGAGTGGCTCTTATTAAAGCCGTAGTTGGCAAACTTGTCTATGGCCTCAAAAATTTCGGCAGCAATTTTTTTAGATATGCCGTTGCCCACTGCACCGTCGACAAACTTAACCTTCTGCTCAGCCATTGCCTTAAGGTCTTTCTTACCCATCGCTCTGCGAAGTATATCCGCTTCGGCAAGGCTCATACCGCCTACCCTGTTCGCAATTTGAATTACCTGTTCCTGGTAAACTATAATCCCGTAGGTTTCATTCAATATAGGCTCGAGGACGGGATGCAGATACTCTACTGATTTTACGCCGAACTTCCTGTCTATAAAGTCATCAATAAATTCCATCGGGCCGGGCCGGTAAAGGGCATTCATTGCAGAAAGGTCGCTTAAGCTTGTCGGCTTCAGCTTTTTCAAATACTCTCTCATCGGGCCGGATTCAAACTGGAAGACTCCGGTTGTTTGCCCTTTGGAAAAAAGCTGGAATGTTTTTTCGTCGTCAAGCGGTACTGCGTCAACGTCTACTTCAATACCGTGATTCTTTTTAATCAGCGTAAGAGTATCCCTAATTATTGTTAAAGTCCGAAGGCCGAGGAAGTCCATTTTAAGCAGCCCAGCGCCTTCAATCTCCTTCATGTTGAACTGAGTAACAATATCCGTCTGAGAGACCGCGTTTGCAAGCGGCACATAGTTGCTTACATCATCCGGAGTGATAACAACGCCTGCGGCATGCTTGGATGCGTTACGGTTCATTCCTTCGAGCACTTTGGAATACTTGATCAGGTTCTGTATATCCGGCTCTTTGGATTCCTTAACCCATTTAAGCTCCGGCACTTCATCCAGCGCCTTATCTATTGAATACACTTTGCCGAACTTTGAAGGAATGTACTTTGTAATTTTATTAACAGTAGGAATCGGAATTTTAAGTACGCGGGCAACATCCCTTATTACAGCCTTAGATGAAAGCCTGTTGAAAGTAATAATCTGGCTAACGCAGTTCGATCCGTATTTTTCTCTTACATAATCGATAACCGCACCCCGCTTGTCGTCGGCAAAATCCACGTCAATATCGGGCATCGATTTGCGGGCCGGATTAAGAAAGCGCTCGAACAGCAGGTTGTAGCCTAAAGGATTGATATTCGTAATTCCGAGAGCATATGCTACAAGGCTTCCTGCTGCGCTGCCTCTGCCGGGGCCAACGGGTATATTCATTTTTTTCGCCGAGTTAATAAAGTCTTGCACTATTAAAAAATATCCGGTAAAGCCCATTTGCTTAATCGTATCCACTTCATATTTGAATCGCTCTTCCAGTTCCGGAGTAATCTTGTCGAACTTTTTATTAAGTCCCTCAACGGCCAGCAGCTCAAAATAATCATCAAGGCTCTTGGCGGGGGAATCCTCCGGAATAGGAAAAACCGGGAAGAGGTGCCCCTCAAAATCCATGTTAAGATTTATCTTCTCATCAATCTCAAGTGTGTTCTCAACTGCGCCTTTAAAATTCTTAAATAGCTTTTTCATCTCCTCGGAAGATTTGAAATAAACCTGGTCGGTACCGTACCGCAGCTGATGATAGTCGGCGCCGTTCTTATCTGACAGCAGCAGGAGGATGTTGTGGGGGATAGCATGCTCGGGCTCTATATAATGGCAGTCGTTTGTGGCAACAAGCTTTATCCCCAGCTCGCGGGATAGCCTGGGCATTCCTTCCAGCACCGCCTTTTCGACATCCATGTTATGGTCCTGCACTTCCAGATAGAAATCTTCTTCAAAAATATCCTTGTAAGTTTTTGCAAGCTCGCGCGCCTTATCATAGTTGTTATTTATAAGATGAGTGGAAATAACACCCCCGGCGCAGGCAGAAGTGCAAACAAGGCCTTCCCGGTACTTCTTAATCAATTCCAGATCGATGCGCGGCTTGTAATAGAATCCCTCGGTATGGCCAAGTGTGGAAAGCTTTGATAAATTTTTGTAGCCCTGCATATTCTTGGCTAGAAGGATGAGATGATTATAATGCTTCGTCCTCTTTCTGCCGGAAGCCTCTTCGTTCTTGCCTTTCTCAAATCTCGTTCCCTCGGAAACCACGTAGGCTTCCATGCCAACTATAGGCTTTATACCTTCCTTTTTAGCTTTCTTATAAAACTCTGCTATGCCGTACATAACGCCGTGGTCGGTAAGAGCAACCGACTTCATGTTGTTCTTCTTTGCGGCGTTTACAAGATCGTCTACGGTGCATGCGCCGTCTTGTAAGCTGTAATGAGTATGATTATGTAAGTGGACGAAATCCGACATTGTTTTATAAAAAGTTCTGGTGAGATGTTCTTATCGCCAGTTTAAATTAACTAATTTCCTGCTCAATATTAGTGAAATAAAAAATAAAAAACAGATTGACATACAAAAAAAATTTATTAGCACATCTTACGCAGGAATACATTTTGATGTCCGCATTGTCATTCCCACGAAAGTGGGAATCCATTTTTTTATCATATTTTCGCATCTTGGATACCCGCTTTCGCGGGTATGACACTCAAGCTTTATAATTTTGCGTAACATGAGTTACTAATCTTAATACCTGATTAAACAGACGGGTAATAATAAATACGAATAGAAGAAAACTTCGTAGAAGTTTAATTATTGTAGAAAGAATGATTGTAAGGTACAATGAATCCTTGTAGAGGATTAACAAGAGGGGTTGAAAGAAACTAACACTAAAATAATTGTTGTAGTGAAAAAGGGGGCAAAAAATTCGAATCAATCAAGTAATCAAAGTTTTTTCCTTAATTGTGTCGAAGTTGGGCTAGGCACGGCCGCCGGCTTCACCCCCAAAAATTCATTAGAGTGAATTTTCTTTTCATTTACCCCAAAGAGATTTAAAAACTAGGAAGAGTGACTAGATTTTCTAGGAAGAATTCCTAGATTTTTCTAGGAAGAGTGACTAGAAATTTCTAGGAAGAGTGATTAGACGGCTATCAGTAGTTCTACTGATTCGCATGTATCGCGAATTATTTATCTTAACGTGCTCGATAATAATGCTGCCAGGGAAAGTTTATCGCTAAGGGTGCCGCTGCTTATTTATATGAAAGGGAAGGTCAATTAAGAGCTAGCTAATTATTCAATTTTATAGGATTAAACAGTATGAATAGTTATTTGTCTTTTCTGTCTAATATAGTCGCTAATAATTTTTCGCATCATGAAATAAATACGGTAGTCGAAAAAACGTACGTTATTGCATTAAGCTACATCCAAAGCAATTACAAGAAATTTAGACAGAGCTACCTTAATGACGAAAGCATTTATAAAGAATTAGCTATCGATTCCATAACTCCGCTTTTTAATAAAAACAACGAGGGAGAATTCTATGTATTAAACAAAATACACAAGGAGTGGATTTCCCGCGCACGAACAGAGAGCGAGGCATTCTATTTCCTTTACCGGATGGTAGCCAACAGGGTTGAGCAGCAGTTTATAGTATTTTTATCGGAGGTTAATCCTTTCTTTAAAAAGATACTGGAATCGGTGAGCTATTACGCCACTAAGGAAGGCTACAGCAGGATAAATCATCTCGGCACCGTTTACATAGTAAAGGGAAAACTAATTCCGGGGGATAAAAAAATTCTGGAGACCGAAGATTTCGAGCTGCTGCCTAATTCCCTGTTCGTCAATATGAAATTATTATTGCCGAATTTATTTCACTTCATAATAAACGAGACGGAGTACTTCCCGGCCGTCCCGTTAAATGCACTGGTAAATAAGCTGATGCACATGAACCTGACAGATATTAACAAAATAAATACGGCAGAAGATCTTTTTTACGAATTGGAAGTTAACAATTACATAAAGCTGGGATTGGAGAGGACAATAAAAAAGCTCGAGTGCACTTACTATGCCTCCGGCAAATTAAATCATTCCGAATTTGAAGGATTGAAAAAAGCGCTAAATGATATGGCCGGGGATTTAAAAGACGGCGGGATTAATCGTGGCATGTATAGCTACTTGTCTCCTTATTTTAAGAACCTGAACAAAGCAGAATTCAACATAAGGTACCGCCATATAGTTGAATACATGATAAAGATTCTAAAGAAATCTATCTGCGAAAACTTTTAATCATTCCTCTCACAATAGAAAACGCACATCTTTTTATTATTGCATCCTTTAATTATTTTATGGATACTTTTCAATCAAATTAAGTAAAAAGAATGTACCGCCAGGCTAAGACAGGAAAATTAATGATCGATATACTGCCGGATAAGTGCGATTTCTGCGGATGCTGCGTCGGCGTTTGTCCCGAAGATGCGATTGAACTTAAGGAAGCTGAAATTTTTATTATCGATGAAAGATGTACAAACTGCGCCAAATGCGTGTGGAGCTGCCCGATTGAAGTAATCAAATTTAACCTTAGCGGCGTTCTTTTAAAATGAAGGAGTAGAGCTTAATAGCAAACATCCGTTATGCAAATAGAAGTACGCAATTTATTAACTCATGTTACGCAAAATTATAAAGCTTGAGTGTCATACCCGCGAAAGCGGGTATCCAAGATGCGAAAATATGATAAAAAATGGATTCCCAC
>JAKAJV010000053.1 GCA_021813585.1 Bacteroidota bacterium
AATACATTTTGATGTCTGCATTGTCATTCCCACGAAAGTGGGAATCCATTTTTTATCATATTTTCGCATCTTGGATACCCGCTTTCGCGGGTATGACACTCAAGCTTTATAATTTTGCGTAACATGAATAAATAATTTCTATTTAATTTTTAAATTCTTAAAAACAATTACTGGGTGATTCAATGAAGAGTTTCACTTTACTATTTCTTTTCTTGATAATTGCCGGGAACTTATCGCTAGAAGCAAGAACAAAAACTGAAGGCAAAAATAAAAAAGATTCTGTATCTACTTCAACGTTCAACGGGTTAAGCTTCAGGTGTATCGGGCCTGCGGTTACATCCGGCCGCGTAACCGATTTTGCAGTTAACCCGGAGGACCCGAGCGAATATTATGTGGCCTCGGCCTCCGGTGGCGTTTGGAAAACAACCAACAACGGTACAAGCTGGGAACCGGTCTTTGATAAAGAAGGAGCTTTTTCAATCGGCTGCCTTGCTATGGACCCGAACAATCATTTTGTAATATGGGTTGGGACAGGCGAGAACAACAGCCAGAGGAGCGTATCCTACGGCGACGGCGTGTACCGCTCCGACGACGGCGGAAAAACCTGGAAAGACATGGGGCTTAAATCTTCAGAGCATATCGGTAAAATTGTTATCGATCCTAAAAATTCAAACATAGTTTATGTTGCCGCGCAGGGGCCGCTGTGGAAGCCCGGCGGAGACAGAGGCTTATATAAAACAACAGACGGCGGTAAAAACTGGAAAGCTGTTCTAACTATAAGCAAGTACACAGGTGTTAATGAAGTCCAGATGGATCCCAGGAATCCGGACGTTTTATATGCTTCGTCCTACCAGCGGGAGAGGCATGTTTATACATTAATAGACGGCGGGCCGGAATCTGCTATTTATAAATCGACCAATGCCGGCGAGACTTGGGAGAAGCTTAAGAACGGATTGCCTACGGTAGATATGGGAAGGATCGGGCTGGCAATCTCACCGGTTAATCCGGATATTGTTTACGCGATTATAGAAGCCGCGGATAATAAAGGCGGTGTATACCGCTCTACCGATAGAGGAGCTTCGTGGGAGAAGCGGAGCGATTATATGACCACAAGCCCGCAGTATTATAACGAACTGGTATGCGATCCTAAAGATGTCGATCGTGTTTATGCAATGGATACCTGGCTTCATGTATCGGACGACGGTGGTAAAACTTTTCGCCCTCTTGGAGAAAAGTATAAGCATGTGGATAACCACGCGATGTGGATAAATCCGAACAATCCTAACTATTATCTTGTAGGCTGCGACGGCGGAGTTTATGATAGTTACGATAGGGGCAAGAATTGGAACTTCAAAAGCAACCTGCCTATAACGCAGTTCTATAATGTAGACGTAGATAATACGCTGCCTTTCTATTATGTGTACGGCGGAACGCAGGACAACAACAGCCTGGGCGGACCCTCGCAGACAATTAATGCGCCGGGTATCGTTAATTCCGATTGGTTTATTACAAACGGCGGAGACGGCTTCGTCTCGAGAATCGATCCCGAGAATCCGGATATTGTTTACGCCGAATCTCAATACGGCGGGCTTGTAAGATACGATAGGAAGAGCGGTGAGATAATGGGAATTCAGCCGCAGCCCGGATTGAATGAGCCGCCTTTAAGATGGAACTGGGATTCTCCTTTAATCATTAGTCCTTTCTCTCATACAACGTTGTACTTCGGCGCCAATAAATTATTTAAAAGCACCGATATGGGAAATTCGTGGAAGGAAATAAGCGGCGATTTGACGCGACAATTAGATAGGAACAAGCTTCATGTAATGGGGAAAATATGGAGTGTTGATGCAGTAGAAAAAAATGCATCTACCTCATTCTACGGAAATATTGTTGCGCTTGCAGAGTCGCCGGTAAAACAAGGCTTGCTGTATGCCGGAACTGATGACGGGCTTATAAATGTAACCGGAGACGATGGAAAAACCTGGAGAAAAATAGAAAGCTTTCCGGGCGTGCCGGATACTTCTTACGTAAGCTATATTAGGGCATCGCAGTTTGATGCCAATACCGTCTATGCCGCATTTGATAACCATAAGCGCGGCGACTTTACTCCGTATCTTCTAAAGAGTACTGATGCAGGCAAGACGTGGAAATCGATCAGCGGTAACCTGCCGAAGGACGGATACGTTCATACTATTGCCGAAGATTTTAAGAATCCGGATCTGCTATTTGCAGGAACGGAATTCGGATTATTCTTTACAACAGACGGAGGCGATAATTGGATTCAGCTGAAAGGCAATCTTCCTACAATTGCTGTTATGGACATTGCTATTCAAAAGAGGGAAAGCGACCTGGTGCTGGCCACATTCGGAAGAGGATTTTATATCCTTGATAACTTTTCTCCGCTGCGGCATATAAATGCCGATACGTTAAAAAAGGATGCAGAATTGTTCCCGGTTAAAGATGCCTTAATGTATATTCCGGCTCAGCCTCTCGGTGATGAGGGCAAAGCCTCTCAGGGCGAATCGTATTATACCGCTCCAAATCCTCCTTTCGGTGCAACCTTTATATACTATCTAAAGGAATCTATAAAAACGAAAAAGGAAATTCGCCAAGAAGAAGAAAAAAAATTGGAGAAAGAAGGCAAGCTGGTTCCGTTTCCTACGGATGCAGAGCTGAGGGCAGAAGATATGGAGCCGGCTCCATATTTGCTTTTTAAAATATATGATGACGCAGGCAACGAGGTTAGAGAATTAAAGATCAATGCAACGGCAGGCATTCATAGAATTACATGGAATCTCCGCTACCCTTCGCCCAATCCCATTTCCCAGCAGCCGGGAAGGAGGGGAGAAGGGGATGGCCAGACGACAAGCGGTATGCCTGCTCTGCCCGGCACCTATAAAGTTTCGATGTTTAAAAATGTAGAAGGAGTTGAAAAGCAGTTAGCGGGACCGGTTAGTTTTAGCGCTAAGGTACTGGCTTTAGCAACCCTGCCGGCAAAAGACAGAACCGCTCTTGTTGATTTTCAGAATAAGGTTGCCGGTCTTAGCCGTGCGGTACTGGGAGCTGTTAATGCAGCTAAAGACCTATCGCAGAGAATTAAGCTTGTTAAGACGGCGCTGCTAAATACTCCCGGAGCCTCAGCAGAACTGATGAATGAAGCGGATTCTATCGAGTTAAAGACTAACGATATACTGGTTAAATTAACGGGCAATCGAAGTTTAATAAGCAGGAATATTAATACTCCGCCTGCCATCGTCGACAGAGTCCAGCAGATAATTTACGATGAATGGCAGTCGACTTCGGCTCCTACTCAGACGCAGATGCATGGATATGAAATTGCAGGCGAGGAGTTCGCTCCGTCGCTTTCAAATTTAAAGCAGCTTATCGAAGTTGATATGAGGAACCTCCAGAAAAAAATGCAAGCCGCCGGGGCGCCTTATACCCCAGGGACTATCCCGGAGTGGAAGAAATAATTTTTCCAATTCAAGCTGCCCAGCCATAGCTTAAAATAATGGCAGCATAAATAATTTTATTTATGCTGCTTTATCTATTTTGTAAAACTCGTATTTTTATTTTGGATATTCTTTAATTTCGGAAATAAAATTTTGAATTTTAATTTAATCATTATGAATTTATTACGGGATCTCAAATGAGTAGAAATCTGTACTTCAAAAAATATTTTTTGCCGCTTCTTGCTTTAGTAATATTATTATCATCAAAGACTAATTTTGCCCAGCAGTTTAGTTTTGTTGTCTGGGGAGACAGCCAGTTCGAAAACCCGAAGACGTTTGAAGAAATAGTTAAAGAAACCGAATTGCTTCACCCGTCATTTGTCATCCATGTCGGGGATATGATCCACGGCTATTCATATAATATAAACACGGCGCGCGAGCAGTGGAAGGAATTTAAAAAACAGATTTCACCTTTAACCGTTCCTTTCTATCCAACTCCGGGCAACCATGATGTTACTACAAAGGAAATTCAGCCTGCGTACCTTGAAGCGTGGGGAAAAGACAAGCTCTATTATTCTTTCAATTACGGCAGCTCTCACTTTATTATTATAAACGCCTTTCTCGACCAGCAGTTCGATACGATTCCTCCGGCTGAGATGAAATGGTTTGAAGATGACCTTGAAAAAAATAAAAGCGCCGAAAATATTTTCATCTCGTTCCATTCACCCTTGTACATGAACAGCAAATATGATTGGAAGCCTGTTGCCGAACTCCTAAAGAAATACAACGTAAAGGGCGTGTTCTCCGGGCACTTTCATATTTACGATTACAGGGTGGAAAACGGTATCCCTTACTTCTGCATCAACTCTTCCGGCAATATGGATTTTACAAATTTTCTTGCCGGGTACGGGCACGGATTCTTATACGTTACCGTTAACGGCGGCAAGGTTAATTACGCATTTATTACGCACGGAAAAATTTATCCGCCGGATGCTGTTAAACCGGGCGAATCGAGAAGATCGCCGAAATTTTTTAATACCGACAGAACTATCTTAATTCCCGATCCTTCTAAAGCTCCAATAAATATTACCGCCGAAGTCCCGGTTATAAACAGGAGCGATGAAGAAAGGAGCTACACACTTTCGTGGAAGACAAACGATTACCGATGGAAGTTCGAACCATTCGGTGCTAACATAACGGTTCCGCCAGGCAAAACGAAGTTAGTAAAATTTTTAATTGCCGGGCCGGAAGGGAATTTTACCAGAAGTGAATTACCTAAGCTGAAAATTTCCGCCATTTATAAAACTCTTGCAGGTAAGGAGACTGAAAGCGTTTATTATTTCCGTCTGTTTAACCCGCCGCAGACCATTGCAAAATATACAAATGATAAAATTGTATTGGACGGTATTCCCGATGAGAAAGCCTGGCAGGATGTAACCGGTATAGATAATCTCTTCTACGGATATACGGGACAGCCGGATAAAGAGAAAACAAGTGTTAAGGTTTTGTATGATGATAAGAATCTATATGTAGGAATTGTTGGGGAAGAACCGCATCCGGAAAAATTATCTGCTTTAGCTTATGGAGACATCCCGCTGGTCTTTGGCGACGATGATTTCGAACTGTTCTTTGATACCAAGCATGATCAGACAAATTTTTTCAGGTTAATGGTAAACCCGAAAGGAACGGTACTGTGCAGCAGTCCCAAAGGGCTTTTCTCTTTTAAGTTTGATGTTAAGACGCATGTAGGAAAAAATAATTGGAGCGCGGAGTTCCGTATCCCGTTTTCTCAATTGAATGTTGTTAAGCCTGCAAAAGGCGAGTTATGGGGATTTAATGTTATCCGCCATAGGCTGCAGTCTAAGATACAGCAGAGCTTCTGGTCTTTGATGCAGTACTATCTTCCATATCAGCCGGAATATTTCGGTATCCTTAAGTTCGAATAAAATTTTTGAAATTCATCAATTGTATTTAAATCAATTTGCATAACACATTTTCAATTAATTCTGATTAGAAAAAGTGACCGAGCAGTTATCGCAGTTGCGGCAGGGCTTCTCATCTTTAAATCCGAAGTAATCGGAGATAAAGACGCGTCTGCATTCCTCTCCTCTAAAGTAATTTACTACCGATAATAATTTTTTATTGTCGTTCAGGAGTTTCATCTTTAGCTTTTCTTCGTTCTGTAATTCATCGGGCAGATCACCTATTATTTTCAAATCCCTGTTCTCAACCGAGCCGTCGGTAACGCCGTATCTATCCAGCATACCAAGAGAGGTTTCAATTCTAAAGTCCTTCCGGTTCTTAAAGTTCATTTGTTCGCGGAGGTGCTCAATCCCATCAACGGAGTTAACCGCATGCAAGTCTCTTTTTAAAAGATCGTAGAGCGCAAAATAAAAATCCGCGCCAGGGTTAGACCATTTAATAAATTCCATTTGAGTATAAAGATCATCCTGGTTGTAAAGAAGCATGCATAAGGAATCATTTCCGTCTCTGCCAGCACGGCCAATTTCCTGGTAATACGATTCGATTGAAGATGGTACTTCTGCATGGATAACATAGCGTATGTCCGGCTTGTCTATTCCCATACCGAAGGCATTGGTCGCAAGAATTAATTTTTGTCTCCCGTTTAGGAAATCGCGCTGCATTTGTTTTCTCAGCTTATCTGGCAGTTTGCCGTGGTATACGCCGTGCATGTAGCCGTTATCGCTTAAAGCTCGAGAATATTTCTCAAGAGTTTGTATTAAAGAAAAATAAATAATTCCGGGTCCGGTATAGTTGTTAAGTACGGAAACAATTGCCGCATACTTTCCCTTATCGTCGAATACATCCAGCGCTTCCAGCCTTAAATTAGGGCGTTCTATTCCCTGGTGGAAAATTTTTATATCCTTCTCAACGATGTTTAATTTTTTTATAATATCTTTTTGAACTTCCGGCGTAGCAGTTGCGGTAAGAGCAATCGTTAAAGGATTATTAATAATTTTTCTGAACTCTCCAATCCTCGAGTAATCCGGTCTAAAATCATGTCCCCATTCGGAAATACAATGCGCTTCATCTACGGCAAGCAGAGATATTTCAGCTCTCGAAATTTTATCGGTGAATTCCGGCTTGCGAAACCTCTCCGGGGTAACGTAAAGCAGTTTAATTTTGCCTTCGATAAAATCATCCAGTCTATTTTCTCTGTCTGCTTTAGAAACGGTCGAGTTGATAAAATTGGCGGGAATATTTTTCTTTCTTAATGCATCTACCTGATCCTGCATTAATGCAATAAGAGGACTAATAACGATGGTGCCGCCATCAAATAAAAGAGCGGGAACCTGGTAGCATAAAGATTTTCCCCCGCCGGTAGGCATTAGTACTAATGAATGTTTCTGTTCGTTTACTAGTCTATTTATAATTTTTTCCTGCTCACCTCTAAAGGAGTCGTAGCCAAAATATTTTTTTAGTATTACCTGCATCTGATGAATTTTATTTTTGAAATTTACCTGCAAAGATAACTATCAAATTCCAAAGTTAGCTTGTTCAGTTTCATATTCTTTGGAATCAGCATTAAAAAAATATTACGGATAATGAGAAACAAGATTAAAATTTAATATGAAATTTGATTCATAAGAATTTCTTATTTATTTTTATTATCAAAATATGGGGCTATAGCTCAGCTGGGAGAGCGCTTGAATGGCATTCAAGAGGTCAGGAGTTCGATCCTCCTTAGCTCCACAAGAAGGTTCAAAAAGTTGAACCTTTTTTTGTAATAACATAAAGTCAAAGAGAGAGCGTCCCGATAGCAATCGGGAAGGTCAGGAGTTCGATCC
>JAKAJV010000039.1 GCA_021813585.1 Bacteroidota bacterium
TTTTGATGTCCGCATTGTCATTCCCACGAAAGTGGGAATCCATTTTTTATCATATTTTCGCATCTTGGATACCCGCTTTCGCGGGTATGACACTCAAGCTTTATAATTTTGCGTAACATGAGTTACCTTAGTAAAATCATCTTTTTAATTGAAGTATAATTTCCCGGGGTTGATTTACCCTGACTGATTGACAAGCGGCAGAAATATATTCCGCTCGCCAGGCTCCCGGGGCTGAACACAGCTTCATGTTCTCCTACCTGCTGGTATTCATTAACAAGCGTTGCAACCAAATTCCCAAGAAGGTCGTATACCTTTAAACTTACAAACCCGTCTGCCGTACTGTTTGTATTATTAAGCAAAGCACCAGCTACTGTACCCGGAACGGAATACCTGATTACCGTGGAAGGATTTCCGCCAAAGGCGGATCCGCCTCCGGCGGAAAAAGGATTGGGATAATTCTGGTCCAGCCTAAAAGTAAATTCTTTTTTCTTTTCGGATTTAATGCCGGTGGCAATTTGATCGAACAAAAAATAATTTAAATTGAAGCCGCCGGAAAGGAACTGAGCTTTAATTACGTGCGATCCGACAGGTAGCTGAATATTCTGCAGCGTCATCGTCTGCCAGTTCTGCCAGCCGCCAGTTACCGGTACACTTATTACAGATGATATTATATTCCCGTCTAGCCTTAATACAAACTGCCCGCCAGCCTGGTTTGAAGCGTACCTTATTTCTATATTGTATGTGCCTGCCTGTGCAATATTAACAGTATAGTTCATCCATTCGCCTGTGTTAATCCAGCCTACATCATAGCCGTTGCTTGGAAAGTCACCGCACGGTTCAATATCTACGCCGTCGTTCCGGTAGCTCCACCCCGAGTTCCATGATGATTGCGAGCCGCCGTTGTTCTCATAGTCGGCGTCGTTGTAAGCAAAATTCAGCTTTCCCATATCGTAGTCCGATGTGTAAACTATACCTGGAATATTATTGTCGGCGTACGGCACTGTTGTATTATCGTCCGGCTGACGCATCATCGCATCTACAACATCTTTCTGGAAAACGCAGTTTTCAAATTTTAAATTATCCGCCATCCTAAGCAGGGTATAATATGCAAAGGTAACCGAAGGCTTTGTCCCGCTGCCCTGCCAGTAATTCAGCAGCTGCTGATAGTCCGGTGTATAAGGCACGTTAAGCGGTGCATTAATCGTATTGAATTTTTTCAAGGTCCACCACGACCAGCTGAGATCGTACTGCTTCATAAGGGAAATGCACTCGGTGTACCATGTATTAGAATTCTCTCCGGACTCACCCAGCCATAAAGGAACGTTATAGGTGCTTCTTAAATTAAGGTATCCTTGGATAGCGCCCGCATTGTTTGCATTCCAGTATTTATGGAAGCTGTAAGCCATCTTTTTATCCCACGGCGGCGTAAGCCCGCTAAAATCCGTAGCGTACTGGTTCCCCTCGATAAAAAGGATATGCGTAGTATCTACAGAGCGGATAGCATTTGTTATTCTTACATAAAGATCGTGCAGCGGCTTGTTGCCGTTTGTAAAATTCCACCTGGGTTCGTTCAGAAGATCGTAGCCGGCAACGGTTGGTTCGTTCTTATACCTTTCTGCAATTGTTTTCCATAGCTCCACGGTCCTGGTTTGTTTTGCAGTGTCCTGCCATAAAGAAGGAACGGAGGGATCATAGTCCGAGATTGTTTGATCGCTCTCGCCTCCCGGCGCGCAATGGAGGTCGAGAATAACATAGATATGATATTTAGAGCACCAGGCAATCAAGCTGTCCAGTATGGCAAATCCGCTTGCGGAATATACCCCGGGCGAATCTGCAGGAGTTAAAATATTATAATGGAACGGAAGCCTTACAAGGTTAAACCCCCATGAGGCCAGTGCTTTAATATCGCTCTCGGTAACAAAATTTTTTCTAAAGGCGCTGTAGAAATCATTTGTATTGCTTACTCCGATTAAATCCTGTATCTTCTTTTGAATTTGCGAAGGCGAGTTTGCAAAGGCAGACATCCCGAACATATAGCCCTCCGGTTCCAGCCAGCCGCCCAGGCCCATCCCTTTCAAAAATACTTCCTGGCCGTACTGGTTTACTAACTTTGTGCCGTTTACCGATAAAAAACCCTGGGCAAAATTCTGGGGGACGAATAAAAGTAAAGCCCCTGTTATAAGCGAAATGTAAAATGTAGAAATATGCCTCATGATTAACCCTAAAATTATCTTATGCTGTTTTATATACAACAATCAGACCAACGAGGAATATCATTTATGCATGAACATTATTTTTAGACAGCCTCTTTCGTTTATTTTTTCTTTTTTATTGTTTCAATTATCAGTCCACTCTAAAAATTAAAGTCTCTTGGTTCACCGTTTAATTCTCTGCCGTCTAAAATAATTTTCTTGTCAAATTCGGCACTGTATTTATGGCGCTTCTCAAAATGCATTTTAAATCCAAGACCGTTCGCTAGCCTAAACTGATAATCGTTATATGCCTTAGGCAGTTCTTCAAATAATCTTTTTCTTTTATATTCATTGGCGGCGGTAATAATTCCTGCCCGCCAGCTGCGGTTATAATTTATCTCCAAATCTTCAGTAGCATTTTGTAAAGTCTCTATAGCATATTTGAGCTGGGGATCGTCTACTGTTTCGATGCTATTAAGGTATGCCTGCCATTTTATTATAAAGTTACCGTCTTCAAATTTACTCAAAAATTTAAGCATCACTTCGTTGTCGTAGTAATTTAAATATGGCCTCCTGTCAATAACCGGCGTCGGCTTATCCTTCATGGCTTCTTCATTCTTCTTCCTTTCATTAGCCCGGCAAATTTCCCTATAGAATTCTTCCTTTTCGCCGTGTATATCCTTAAGAAGGTATAACGAGCCTAAGCCTGTTTTATTTTCATAATATTCATACCAGCCTGGAATTTCATATATATAATAATCGCTTTCTATATCGGTATAATGCGCTTTAAAATCTTCGTACTCCTGCCACGTTGTAATATAGTCTGTTTGTATATCTTCCATTTTCGAAGTGTCGACAAAGGACATATATAACTCAAATTCTTCTTTTGTTATCGGGGTAATGAAAGGACACATTTCTATTTTCTCAGACCATTCATTAAAATCCGACGCTGCCTCAATTTCTTTTATCTTTACTTGTTCCGCCCGCCACCTGCATTGAAGATCGAACAATTTCCTCTGCTGTATATGCCAGATGTATTCTTCGGCCATAAGGGAATATTCTAAAGCCTTGTATTCCTCATCTTCAAGCGCTCTGGCACCGTTTATCATAACATATGCCTTCCGCATTGCGTAATACTTCTTAAAGCTATCCACACTATGCTCACTGTACTGATTGAGAAATTCCACATACTTCGGATTCGTATTTAACTCATCCAGAATTTCTTTTTCCAGAGTCGTCTGGTCAGACAAACTAAACGACTTCTTCTTATCCTTACTTTCATTCGGGGATTTATTGTTTTTATTTTCTTTTTCCTCCATACCAGCAGCCAATGTTTTAATTACACATAGAAATTATATTTAAAAAGTTATTGCTTTATTCCTAAAATAATTAAATTTATTTTTAAAAAAGCAGTATTGTATCGAGCGGCTACATGCAGAGCGCTATACCGGCTTTGCATACTCGTAAGAATTTTATTCCCATACGTTCAAGTTTCTCTTGTCTTTTTCTATCATTTTTATCTTGATTAATATGGCTCAAACCGTCTATCTCGATTGCAAGCATTAGCTCATTACAGAAAAAATCTACTATAAAATCTCCAATTGGTTTTTGTCTATGGAAATCATAGCCGCACATTTGTCTGCCCTTAAGGAATTTCCATAATATAATCTCAGAAGTTGTACTGTTGTTGCGGAGTTCCCTTGCTAGCTCTTTTAAGTTTGGGGTTATATGGTATTATTTTTCTTCGCGTTCTAAGTAACCTCCACACACCCCTTTAATTCCCCTCTCGAGAGGGGAAAATAAGGGGTGTGTATTTCTTGCCTTATTGTCTTGCGTATGCAACTGAATTGCGGTCTTTAGCCTATTGAATTATTCATGACCAATGACTATTGACCAATGACCAATGGCTATGTCCACCTGCCACCAACTACCAGCCTAAACTTACATCAAAAAAATTTCCCTCAGCTTCTCCCCTTCGCATACTTTTTCAGGTGTTCCATAAAAAACAATCTTTCCCATCCTTAATGCGTATATGTAATCGGATATCTTCAGTACTTCTTTTACTTTTTGCTCAACTATTAAAATTGTGGTACCGAAAGCTTTATTTATTTCTTTAATTGTTTCAAACGCCTTTGCAACCAGATTTGGCGCCAATCCAAGCGAAGGCTCATCCAGCAATAATATTTCCGGCTGAAGCATTAATGCTCTTGCAAGTGCAAGTTGCTGCTTTTCGCCCCCGCTCAAATCGCCTGCCTCGCTCTTCAATTTACTATTTAATATCGGAAAGATAGAAAGCACTTCCTCTATCCTTTTTTTCAATCGAATTTTATTATCAATTAAGTAACCGCCGACTTCTAAATTTTCATATACACTTAAATCCGAAAATATCCTATTTCCCTGCGGGACAAATGAAATTCCAGCTTTAACAATTTTTTCAACATCACGGTTAGCAATATCTTTTTCTTTGTAGATAATTTGTCCTGAAGAAACCTTTACTATCCCCATTACAGCTTTCAGCAAAGTAGATTTTCCCGCACCATTTGGGCCTATAAATGCGGATATCTTTCCGGGTGCTATTTTAATATCTATATCTGTAAGTATAACTTTCTTACCGTATCCCGCCTCCTTAATATTCATACTTAATATACTCATGAAAGATAAGCCTCAAGAATCTCACGATTGCTTTTTATTTCTTCAGGTAATCCCTCGGCAATCTTTTTACCCTCATCCATAACAATTATTTTATCCGATATCCTAGAAATAAAATCAATATCATGCTCAATTATTACTATTGTCTTCCCTTCTTTCTTTAATTCATTCAGCATATTAAAAATCTTCTCGATCATAACCGGCTGAACTCCTGAGACAGGCTCATCTAACAAAAGTATCTGCGGATTTGCTGCCAGGCAGCATACTATACTTAACAACTTCTGTTGTCCATATGAAAGGTTCGACGCAAGGTCGTCTGCTTTTTCTCCAATCCCTGCAAATTTAAGCAATGCAGATGCTCTCTTCCGGTTTTCTCTTTCAACCAAGGTAGAACTTCTATTTTTAAAATAAATATTTATTAAAGATTCCCCAGGCTGGAACTGGAAGTTCATCATTACATTTTCTATTACAGGCATCTGATTTATTAATCGTAAATCCTGAAATGTCCTTGATAATCCCAACGAAACAATTTTATATGCCGGTATATCTGAAATATTTTTCCCACGAAAAATTATTTCGCCTGAATCTTTTGAAAGGAAACCTGAAATAATATTAAACAGCGTGGTCTTCCCCGCTCCGTTCGGACCAATTAATCCGATAATTTTTCCCGCTTCAATAGAGCACGAGAAATCATTAACAGCTTTCAAGCCGTCGAATGACTTTGTAATATTTTTTATTTCGAGAATCATTTTCCTTTTTTGTGTCTTTGTGCCTTCGTGGCGAAAAGAAATTGCCACAAAGACTCTAAGGCACTAAGAATATTTTTAAAATCAACAATTACTGCATCCCTTTAGAATTTTTTATAACACTGCCAAACTTGTACTCTCCAATAAATCCCTGCGGGCGCCACAACATAAACACAACCAGCAATCCGCCGTACAATATTTGTCTTATATTAGCAGCTACCGAGTCCGGCAGACCAATGAACCTTAAAACTTCGGGCAGAGCAACTAGAACTACCGAACCCAAAACAGAGCCTTTTAAATTTCCCGCACCACCTATTATTACAATTGAAATAATAAAAATCGATTCCATTACTGTAAAGCTTGTCGGATCTATATATGTAATATATGTTGCATAAATTACTCCGCCTAAAGAAGCCAGCGCCGCGCTAAGCATAAAAATCTTTATCTTAAATGCAGTTACATTCTTTCCGGCAGATAAAGTAAATACTTCATTCTTTCTTAATCCTTTCAAAACTCTTCCGAAAGGAGATTTAACAACCCTGTTCGCCGCCCAGTAAGTAAACAAAGCAAGTACAGTTGTCAAAGCAAGGAATGCCCAATGAGTAGCAATTGTTATTCCGAATATTACAGGCTGAGGAATCCCGGGAAGGCCTAGCGGTCCGCCGGTAAAACCCACAAGGTTATTCAATATACTAAATGGGTACTTCTAAAAACTATTCCTTTTATAAAATACAACACTGATAAACGCGGATTATACGGATTTCCACAGTTCATTTTTGAAGTTTTTAGAAGTGCCCAAATGTTATTATCTGGAAAGCGAAAGTGGCAATGACAAAATAATCGTCCTTTATCCTTAAAGAAGGAAAGCCGACGATCCCTCCGATTACCGCAGCACCGGCAACAGCTAAAAATATATTTAATAAACGGACTATTAAATCTTAAAGCCATTAGAGCAACGATGTAAGCGCCAACGCCATAAAACGCTGCATGTGCAACAGAAAGAATGCCGGTATAGCCAACTAAAAGGTTTAATGACACAGAAAGAATTGTGTAGATACCAATTATGATTAATATGTGGAGGATGTAGTCCATTGTTACTGGTTACCTATTTAATATTTCTATTGACCATTTACGGAATCTTTCAAGGCGTTTCTACATTTCTTTTGTTTGTGAAGAAGAGTATAGCTCTCCTAAGTATGATACTTTTGTCTTTTCTTCAATAATTCTTCTCAGTTGATTAAGGGCTGAAGATTTTTCGTCTGGGTTTCCGACCGTACTCTCAAGCAGTGCAACTGCATCTTCATGGTTTTCGCCAACACTCTTTACACCGGATAGTTTGATACAAAGAGCATCGGAATAAGCAATAGCGGAATGAACAATCAATACACCGGATGCGGTCCAATAATCGAGTTCCAATGAATCTTTGGCAGCTTGATAAAAATGCTCGGCTACATCAAGATATTTTTTGAAGTTGTACCGCGGAATAGATTTTCGTCCTCTTCTTTCAGCCATTGAGCAGACCTTTTATGCTTTTGCCCGTAAT